>CAMNNO010000030.1 GCA_946545475.1 uncultured Blautia sp. | reverse complement strand
CCAGTGTTTATGCCGCTTCCCGGATTTTAGTAAAAAATATTTAGAAGTCATGATATCTATAAAAAGAAGTTCTTTAAGGCTCTGATAAAAATCTTCATAGGATTTGATCTCAGGCGTCAGAAGATCCAGCATATTTATATGAATAACCTTTTGCCTTCCCTGTACGCCCCAGCAAAGGCCAGCGGCTTCTCTCCCGTCAGGGGCCGTATCCATGACCCGCTGCTGCTCTTCTTTCCGTGCGCCGATGTTAAGCGTAAGGAACAGATCCCGGCTCTTTTCCCTAACGCTTTCATCAAAAAAAGCGGCAATCATATTCGCAGCCACGGTCTTTCCGAAACGCCTGGGCCTGGTCACGCAGACATATTTTTTTACCCTCTGCGTATAGCGGTACAATTCGTCGATCATCAGGCTTTTGTCGACATAGGTATCCATCATCGCCTCTTCGCGGAATAACTCATAGCCGTTTCCGTTATTTAAAAAGTTCATCGGAGCCTCACCTCCTCGAAAACAAGAAATATATCCGGCGCTGCGGTTATTTTGAGCATATGATACTCTAAAACTGCTGATATTTCAATAGGGCAGGCATAGGCTTTTTTCAGCCAGCGGTCGGCATAAGCATACTGCCGCTTCCCTGACTTAACCGCCGGGCAAGCCCGGCGGGTTCGGTGGTCGGGTGTTATTCCGTGGCGAAATGTAAAAAATGCTAAGGCCATGGCTTTATGAGTCCGGAGCCACCTCCCATAACAAAAAGACTGCTGCACGAACAAAAGTGCAGCAGCCTTTTTACATTAGTTTACCGTCTCATTCATAGCGCTCATCGATGACGCGCTTTGTCTTCTTCTCGCTCCTCGGAAGGAAGCCCAGCTCGACCACGTACACGATCGGCGTGAAACCGATCTTGCTGCGCACGGTCTCGGCGACGCGGTTCTGAAGGTCCTTGAAGTCGTAGATGCCGCTGGCCTCGATATAGATACGAATCGTATCGCGGCCGTCCAGATGGGAGATGCGGATCTGGTATTCGCTGGAAAGCTCGGGGAACTGGCTCAGGATCTCTTCCAGCTGCTTCGGGAAGAAGTTGACGCCCTTGATCTTGATCATGTCGTCGCTGCGGCCGGTGATGGCGTCGATCCTCGGGAAGCGGCTCCCGCAGGGGCATTCTCCGGGGATGATACGGGAAATGTCGTGGGTGCGGAAGCGGATGAGCGGAGCGCCCTCTTTCACAAGCGTCGTGATGACGATCTCGCCCCACTCCCCGTCCGGAACGTTCTCGCCGGTCGCCGGGTCGATGATCTCCAGGTACAGATAGTCGTCCCAGTAGTGCATGCCGGTATTATATTTGCAGTTGATGCCGATGCCCGGGCCGTAGATCTCGGTAAGGCCGTAGATGTCATAGAGCTCGATCCCAAGCTCCGTAGCGATCCTCTCCCGCATCTTCTCGCCCCAGCGCTCGGAGCCGATGATGCCCTTCTTGAGATAGATCTTGTCCTTGATGCCGCGCTTTTCGATCTCTTCCGCCAGGAGCAGGGCATAGGAGGAGGTGGAACAGAGCACGGTGCTCTTAAGGTCCTGCATCATCTGCAGCTGCTTCTCCGTGTTCCCGGGACCCATGGGAACGGCCATGGCGCCCAGCTTCTCGCACCCGTTCTGGAACCCGATGCCCGCGGTCCACAGGCCGTATCCCGGCGTGATGTGGATCCTGTCCTTGCAGGTGCAGCCGGCAAATTCATAGCATCTCTTGAACATCTCGCCCCAGTCGTCGACATCCTTGGCGGTATAGGGAATGATCACGGGAAGGCCGGTGGTCCCGGAGGACGAATGGATGCGGACGATCTCCTCTTCCTTACATGTCATAAGTCCCAGCGGATAGGCTTCCCGCAGGTCGTTTTTCTCCGAAAACGGGAGCTTTGTGAAGTCGTCTATGGAAGATAGATGGTCAATGCCGGCATCCCGAAGGCGCTGGCCATAAAAATGACCGCTGTCAAGAAGACGCGTAATCTGACGGTTTACCTGCTCTAATTGTTTCTCGTTAATAATCACCGTTCTGCCTCCTTTAATTGTTTATATACTCGCTTATTCCCATAACAAAGCTCTTTTATTCAGCTCCAGGAATTTTTCCGGCACGCGCATCCGTATGGCCTGCTCCATATCTTCCGTCGAAAATCCCAGCGCCCCGCTTTTTACCGCCGCCCCGAGAAGCACGACGTTCAGCACCTTTGAGGAACCCAGCTCCGCGGCGGCCCGGTCGCCGTCCACGATCACCAGATGGCGGACATTTTCGCGAAGATAGGCGAGCATGTCGTCAGCCTGATAGGCGGACAGCCCGATGGATGCGCTGACGGGCATGACCGGTCGCCGGTTTACGACCACGGTTCCATCCGGCTTAAGGAACGGAAGCTGGCGGACAGCCTCTCCCGGCTCAAAGCCGATGATAAGGTCGGCGCTCCCCTTCGCGATCAGAGGAGAATGGACGCCTTCCCCGAGGCGCAGGTGGCTGAAAACGCTCCCGCCCCGCTGGGCCATGCCGATGGTCTCGGCCGTGCGGATCGGGACAGAGCGCCCCATGGCCGCGGCGGCGATCAGCCGGGAGGCCAGGATGGTTCCCTGCCCGCCGACGCCGCAGAGGATAATATCTTTTTTCATCATTCTCCCTCCTTATTTGGCAGCAGTCCCGGCTTTCTCCCGCCGGAAATGGCATGGACAGGGCAGATCTGCTCGCAGAGCGTGCAGCCCGTGCAAAGGGAGTCGTCTATTTTTGCCTTCTTTTTACCGGTATCCGGCGCGGCGGCATCCAGGATAAGGGCCGGGCATCCCAGCTCACGGATACATTTCCCGCAGGCTATGCACGTTTGGGGGTTCACCTGGGCCCGCTCGGAGGGACGGATGATCGCCACGCAGGGCGAGCGGAAAATGATGGCTTTTACGCCTGGCTCATCCGCCACGCGCTTAACCGTCTCCACCGACAATTCATAGTCCAGAGGGTCCACCGTCTCCACAACGGACAGGCCGATGGCCCGCAGGACCTTTTCGATGCTCACCTTCTCCACGATCTGTCCCATCACCGTCCGACCGGTGCCCGGATGCGGCTGGTGGCCGGTCATGGCCGTGGTGGAATTATCGAGCACCACCAGGGTCATATCCGCCTGATTATAGAAGGCGTTGATCGTCCCGGTTATCCCGGAGGCAAAGAAGGTGGAATCGCCCACAAAGGCAAAGCACTTCGTATCCGGCTCGATATGGCCGACGCCCTGGGCAATGCCGATCCCGGCGCCCATGCAGAGGCAGGTGTCGCACATATCCAGAGGCGCGGCATTTCCCAGCGTATAGCAGCCGATATCGCCACAGTAAATGGTCTTCTTCCCTTTCATGGCCTGCTTTACCGCGTAGAAGGAGGCGCGGTGCGGACATCCGGCGCACAGGACCGGCGGGCGGACGGGAAGCGATGGGGGCTTTGGAAGGGCATCCCCTTCGGCGCTGCCCTCCATGGCCTCTCCCAGGAAGGATGTGAAGGCCTGATCGACGATCTCCAGAGTGTTTTCGCCGGAGGGAGGCATATGGCCGGTAAGCTTGCCCGTGATCTTTGTTTTCAGATCGTACTTTCCGCAGATCTGGAGGAGCATGCGCTCAATGAACGGGTCAAGCTCCTCCACGCAGAGCACCTCGTCAAGCCCGGAAAGGAAGTCAAGCGCCAGCTTTTCCGGGAAGGGGAAGGGCGTTGCGACCTTAAGCACCCGGGCAGAGCGGCCCTTAAGGGAATCCATGGTGTACATGAGATTGATCCCGTGCGTCGCGATCCCCTTCCGGCAGCCGTCTTTTGCCTCCGGGAAGATCCGGTTCCGGGGATAGGAAGAGAGGGTATCGGATAAGCCGGCATTCCGTTTTTCGATCAGGGCATGGTTTTTCACGGAGAGGCGCGGGAAGATGACCCACCTTGAGGGATCTTTTATAAAGCCCTCGGGCGTATTTTGGAAGTATTCCTCGGGGTCCTTCACGTCAATGGCTTCATACCCGTGGTCGATCCGGGTGGTTGCCCGGAAGAAAACGGGGGTGCCGTGCTTTTCGGAAAAGTCAAAGGCCTCCTGGATCATCTCGTAGGCTTCCGCGACGGACGAGGGGTCAAAGACGGGCACCTTGGCGAACATGCCGAAGGTGCGGGTGTCCTGCTCGGTCTGGGAGGAGATCGGCCCCGGATCATCCGCGACCAGGACGACCATGCCGCCCTTAACGCCTATGTATTCCAGGCTCATGAGGGGGTCGGAAGCGACGTTGAGCCCGACCTGTTTCATAGTGACCATGGCCCGTGCTCCGGTGTAAGCTGCCCCCGCGGCGACCTCCATGCCGGCCTTTTCGTTTATGGACCACTCGACATAGACATTGCCGGGGTTTCGCTTCGCAATGGTCTCGAGAACCTCTGTCGAAGGCGTCCCCGGATAGCCGGCCACAAGATTGACGCCCGCCGCCAGGGCGCCGAGAGCGATGGCTTCATTGCCCATTAAAAATTCTTTGTGCATAGTAAAAACCGCTTTCTTGTTATACTTGCGGGACAACAGAATTGCCTGCCGCAATTCTTTGCCGCATGATATGCAGTGACACGATTGTGCCGCCAGTATATTTTTGCATGGAACTTATCATACTCTAAAACCACTAAAAATTCAATAGTGTAAAGGACTAAATTGAGAAAAGAAATGGGGAGAAGAACTGCCCCGTTTCTTCTCCCCATTTCTTTTCTATATCCCTTTAGAAGTTATTCCTTCAGAAGTTATTCTTTTAGAAGTTATTCCTTTTAGAAGTTATTCCTTTAGAAGGAGGGACGCCCTCTTTTGAATCTGCTTTTCCATCAAGCGCAGCCATTTTGCCGGGTAGCGGGTCCTTCCCTCGTCTTCAAAGCAAAAATTCAAGGCTTTCCGGACCTTCTGAGCGATCCGGGCATCCATGGCATTCCTTCCTTCCCGGAAAAAATCTTCATAGACACAGGGAAGGAGGGTGGAGGCGTATTCGTCCAGCTTCTCTTCGGACTGCCAGTATTCATTTCCGGCAAAATTAAACAGGGCATTGCCGTGGTCAAAAAGCGGGGCAGGCTTTACGATACGGTTTGTATGGCTGTCAACCAGGACGCCGAAGTTGCCGAAATGCCGGTCTGTGTTGCAGATCAGCGCGTCAAAGACGATCATTTCGTTTAAGGATCGAATAAAGGCCTCGCCCAGCGTCTCATAATACTGTCTGATCGCTTTCATGCCGCCTGTACGGATAATCCTACCGATAGGGATATAAGCCGTATTTTTATCCGTGAAGATCTCACATGACGAACACAGGTTCCCCTTCCAGCGGGCAATCCGGTACGGGATCACATCAAAGCCCAGCTGCTTTCCAACCAAATAGGCATATTTTTCGGAGTAAGGTTCGTATCCCGCGTTAGATGCGCCAGATGTTCCGCCTTTATACAGATAGATCTTCCCGCTGATCCTCCGCCAGCACTTGGGCAGCATGCCGTTCGTGGTAAATTCGGGCGATGACGCAAAGGAAGAGCGCACGGAAGAACCATATCCGGTAAACGCGATACTGGCCAGCACATTACTGAAACGGTTTTCATACAGGTTAACCTGGTCAAAGGTTTTTGTCTCGTTTTCATCACAGACCCAATAGGAATCATTCAGGGAAAGCCCCTTGCAGACAGAGATCACGTCCACAGGGCGGTTTGCGCTGAGGCCGCACCTGGCAAGGAAGGCGTTGACAAAAGCACGGTTTTGAGGAATAGAGCGGTGCCTCAGCCAGCGCGAAAGCCCGCTTTCACTGGGCTCCATATCCAGCGGCAGAAGGTGCTTTTGGCTTTCATCGATCCAAATGATATGAACAACAGGGTCTGCAAGGTTTTCCAGCACTTCAAACCGCAAAAGGGGGGTATCGTACAGTTTAACGGTATAGATCATATGCGGAGGCACTCCTTTCAAAGGCTGACATATATGATACCGTAGAATTGCGGAAATTTCAATGAATTGGGGAAGCGTTATCAAAAAGGCAGAGGAAAGATATCTGATCTCTCCTCTGCCTCTATTATCGCAGGGGCGGTGTAAGAAGAAAGTATCTCGGCTTACGCCGAGCGCCGCCCCGCGGGCGAGTAGGGGGGGAAGTTTCCTCCCTGCTCGATGGGTTCAGTTCACTTTCCAGCCGCAGCTTTTCAGGCCCGGCCGGCATTTACAGCCTGACAAAAAAGGCTTCTCTTTCACTTATTCCGCTTCCGGGAAAGCGTATGTTCCTTCGGCGCCGCCCTGGTAGTTCTGGGCTGCTCCGTTTAAGATGATCTCGCCTTCGGGCTGGAAGGTGAAGGCGGCGAAGACGCCCTGGCCGTCTTCGTTGACGGTATAGGCGGCATCATCGGTACCCTTCTCAAGGCGCATCCAGGTTCCGTTGTACTGCAGGAAGTAGGCGTTCTCAAGCATGTACAGGGTAGCCGGGCCTTCGAAGCTGCCATCGGCGAAGGTAACGGTTCCGTTCAGGGTGTTGGCCTGGTCGGCGACGACGGGAAGGGTGATGCTGGAGGGCTTGTCGGCTCCGGTGTACAGGGTGATGAGCGGCAGGTCCTCGCCCTCGAGGAGATTGCCCTCTTCATCGTAGTACATATAGTGCTGATAAACGCCCGTGTTGCAGCAGGTGATGTTAAGGCGCAGGCTGTCGCCGGCGGCGATATCCCATCCCATAAGATCGAGGAAGAAGGAAAGATGCACAGGCTCAGTAAGACCTTCGGCCAGGGCGGCTTCCACATCCTCGGTCATGCTGGGATGATAGTGTCCGGCAAGGCCGTCGGTGGAATCCCACAGCTCGTTTTCCGCGATGGCGCGGTGAGAAGCCCTCTGCACGCCGTGGGCCAGGTAAGAGGTAAAGCCGTCGGGCTTAACCAGCTCAAGGAAGCAGATAAAGTCGGCATCGTTGGCGTTTTCGCTGGAGATATAGAGGTCGACATTGCCGATGCCGTTTAAGGTCATGTCCTCGGTAAGCGGTTCGGAGGTGAAGGTCAGGCCCTTCTTGTCATAATCCTGGCTCAGGTCGTCGGTGGTGGTGAAGGCCAGGTTGCTGAAGCCCGTGGGGCTGACAACGGATGTATCCACGCGGTAGTCGACCGAACGTCCCTCAGCGGGAGCCTCTGTCGTCAGGATGCCGTTGTTGCTCTGCTCGCCGTCAAGAAGATAGGCCTCGCCAAGGGCTATGCCGTCTTCCTGGGAGCCGAAGAAGTATTCCACATGGTCGACGCGGGCGAGAGGCATGTTGTCGGCATAGTGCCAGTTGTTCTCGGCATCCTCGCCCATGATCTGATAGTAGAAATGGGGCTGGTCGGCATAGCCGTTGTCGATGCCCTTAAGGGTATAATCGAACCAGCGCAGCTCTTCCTCCTGAATGCGGAACAGGGTGCCTTCAAGGCCGCCCGTGCTGCCGCCCTGCTGGGCAGAGCCGTGGTTGCCGTCGCTCATGATGGTGTAGCCGCCTGTCATGTTGGCCAGGGCAAGAAGGTGGCTCGCGTTGGAGTCAACATAGCCGCCGACGGTCAGGAACTCGGTCTCGCCATCTTTAAGGGCATCCGGATATTCCATGGGCGGGATGGTCAGGTTGATCTTCTCGTTGTACAGGAACTCGTTCTCTTCGTCGCGGTTCATGTTGGGGAGAAGCATGTAGGTGGTGAAGGACTTATTGTGCGCGGTCTGATAGACATAGGCGTCATAGGCCATCTTTCCATCCGGGTCCTCATCCACAAAGGAAACGGTCGTGGAGGCGACCCAGTCCTCATAGGACTTGGCTTCGGCATCCATAGTGGTGCCGGAGAGCGGGCGGGAGGAGCCGGGCGTGGAGGACACGCCGTTGGGATAATCCTGGAAGTAGAAGTCCGCGTTGTTGACGGAGGGAACCGCGCCGGCATAGCCCTTGGGGGTTACGGCTGCGGTGGCGGACTGGATGAGGCCGCGGTTGGAGCCGCCGAACATGCCGCACTTGCCGGAATACCATTCCTGGGTGGGAAGCCACTCTTCCATGATATACTTCATATCCATGCGGTTTTCGAGGGAGGCGAAGCTGTTGTTGACGCCAAAGGAAGCGCCGCAGCCGCGCATCTCGACCATCATGAACGCATAGCCGTGCTTGACGCAGTAAAGGCCGACCTGGACATCGTAGCGGGTATCCGCTTCCGTCCTGCCGCCGCGGGAGCCCACGATAACGGCCGGATAGCTGCCGGGGATGACATTGCCATCCTCATCGGCGGGAAGGACAACGTCAACAGCCAGCTTGATGGTCTCGCCGGTGTATTCGGGATCCGAGCGGGGCGCATCGTCATAATAGGCGGGAACCTCGACGTAGAGGGACTGCGTGGTGGTGAAATCCGTGATCTGCTCGCTGTAGCCGGCATAGTTGCCGGGGTAGGAAACCTTAGTCTCCTCCGCCAGGGCGGCCGTGCCAAGGCCAAGGGCCAGGACAGATGCAAGAACCAGTGCCAATGCTTTCTTCATTCTGAATCCTCCTTGTTTTTTAAGTCTTCTTGAAAATGAATGTGTTCCCATTGTGCAATGTTTCCAAAAAGGTACGGGTAAATTATGGATGAAATTTAAGGGTTTGTCAACAAATCCTTAATAGGGAATACCGGAATGTGTATTGTTCGCACATGAATGGGAAAACGTTCTGTGCAGTTGCCGGTCACCTGGCCTGTTCCTTAAGCTTGGCAAGGATGCTGTCGACCAGGTCCTCAAAACGCATGACGCCTGTCACAACGGTAATGTCGGCAAAACTCTCATAGATCGGGTCCCGGGCTTTCAGAGCTTTTTTCATCTTATCGTCCTGTTCATTTTCCTCATTGGAGGCGCGCTCATCGCCCGGATTCTTGCTTTCCAGCCGCTTTTTTATCGTCTCCCAGGAAGCTTTCAGATATATTATGGTTCCCAGCATCGGGATGATGGCCTGGTTCTGCTCCTGCGCCGGAAGGCCGTAGCTGAGCGAGATCACCTTTCGTTCCGGGTCCCTTGCCAGCTCCTTGATCACAAGCGTTTCCAGAGCGCGGTAATAGGCTTCCCCAAACCTGTGATAGATTTCCTTGACCATCATGTTCATCCTTTTTTCGATGATCCGGTCAACATCCACAAAAGGCAGGTCCAGTGCTTTGGCCAGTGCCTTTCCCACTCTTGTCTTTCCCGATCCCTTAAATCCAATAATTACGATATGATTCATAGAGTTCTTCTTTTCCATTCTCTCTCCGTTTTCTTTAAAAAATACAGCTTTCAGCATGATCTGTGCTTCTTTTTATAGAAATAGAGGACGATCCATTCCAGACGCCTTTTCAGCACGATCTGTATCTCTTTTTATAGAAATAGAGGACGATCCATTCCAGACGCCTTTTTAGCACGATCTGTATCTCTTTTTATAAAAATAGAGGACGATCCATTCCAACCGTCTTTTCAGCACGATCTGTATCTCTTCTTTGGGATGGATGGGCTTCACCAGTATGGTGCGTATGCCGGCCCTTTTGGCGCCCCATATGTCGGTAAACAGCTGGTCTCCGATGAAGACCGTGGTTTTCCGGGAAGAGCCGATCTTTGCCATGCCGGCCAGGTAATTTTTGACAGAGGGCTTATGGGCATTTTCGATAAAGGTCTCATGGACCTGGTTGTTAAAGGATTCCACGCGGGGTCGTTTGTTATTGGAAAGAAAGCACGACTTAAATCCGATCCTTTTCAGGCGCTCAAATAAAGCCAGGCACCGCTCGTCCGCGGGAGCCCCGTGGGGAACCAGGGTGTTATCGATATCAAAGAGCAGCCCTCTTATGCCCTGGGCGAAAAGGCCTTCATAGTCAATGTCATAGGCGCTGTCCACATAGTCATCCGGAAAAAAATAATCAAACATACCTGCGCTCCCGGAAGATCAGCCCTGGGTATAGTTGGCCAGGAAATCCGAAAGCTTCCCGATGGCCTTCTCAAGCTGCAGGATGTTCGGCAGGTAGACCACGCGGAAGTGGTCCGGCTCGCCCCAGTTAAAGCCCTTGCCGGGCACGACAAGGACCTGCTTCTCATGCAGGAAGTCGAGGGCGAACTGTTCATCATTGACGATATTGAACTTCTTCACATCCAGCTTGGGGAAGATGTAAAAGGCCGCCTTGGGCTTGACCGCCGATACGCCGGGAATGTCCGTCAGCGCCTTGTAGACATATTCCCTCTGCTCGTAAATGCGCCCGCCCGGCTGGATATATTCGTTCACGCTCTGATAGCCGCCAAGGGCCGTCTGCACAATGGACTGGGCCGGAACATTGGAACAGAGGCGCATGGACGAGAGCATGGTCAGACCCTCGATATAGCCCTTTGCCTTCTTTTTGGCTCCGGAGAGCACCATCCAGCCGATGCGGAAGCCGGCGATCATGTGGGACTTGGACAGGCCGGAGAAGGTCACGCAGAACACATCCGGCGCCAGGGAGGCGATGGAGGTGTGCTTATAGTCGTCCATGACCAGCCGGTCGTAGATCTCATCCGAGAAGATGATAAGCTCATGCTCCCTGGCGATATCCACGATCTTTTCCAGGACCTCTTTGGGATAAACCGCGCCCGTGGGGTTGTTGGGGTTGATGATGACGATAGCCTTGGTCTTGTCGGTGATCTTGCTGCGGATATCATCCAGGTCCGGATACCACTCCGACTGCTCGTCGCAGATATAGTGGACCACATTGCCGCCGGCCAGGGTTGCCGTAGCTGTCCACAGAGGGTAATCCGGGGCCGGGATGAGGATCTCGTCCCCATTGTTCAGAAGGGCCTGCATGCAAAGGTTGATGAGCTCGCTGACCCCATTGCCGGTGAAGATGTCTCCCATCGTCACGCCGGGGATGCCCCGCAGCTGGCAATACTGCATGATCGCCTTGCGGGCAGAGAAAATTCCCTTCGAATCGGAATAGCCCTGGGAGGTCCGGATATTGCTGAGCATATCCAGTATGACCTCCTGGGGCGCGGAAAAGCCAAAGGGATAGGGGTTCCCGATATTCAGCTTCAGGATTTCCATGCCGTCCTCGATCATGCGGTTGGCCTCATCCACCACCGGCCCCCTGACATCATAAAGGACATTATCCAGCTTTGTCGATTTCTCAAATTGTCTCATAACGCATCTTCCTCTCCTTGTACAAATGTCATTCAGCCTGGCGGCAGAAAAGGCCTGTGTAGACTTTACAAAGGACTTTTTCTGTTAACGCCTTAACTAAACGGCATATTTTCTCATGCGGCTCTTTTTTCTTTGCCGGTATCCGTGTATTCTCTCACATTTGCCGCATTTTATCAAGTCAAATATACGAGAAGTCCTTGAAAAATGCTATCGGCATTTTTTTCTTCCCATTTTTGTTTGCGAGTATAGAAAAGCAAAAAAAAAATTAAATTTGGGACTTTTCAAATTTAACACTTTAGTGTATAATAACGTCCATCAAAAAAATTGACCTATCAGGAGGAGAATTGTATGTCTTATACAGAAGAAGTTTATGAGCGGGTAGTTGCCCAGAATCCCGGTGAGCCGGAATTTCATCAGGCTGTCAAAGAAGTCCTGGATTCCCTCAAGGTGGCCATCGACGCCAACGAAGAAGAATACAGAAAGCTTTCTATCCTTGAGCGTCTGGTCGAGCCCGAGAGGATCATCTCCTTCCGCGTGCCGTGGGTCGATGACAAGGGTGTCGTGCAGGTTAACAAAGGCTACCGCATCCAGTTCAACAGCGCCATCGGACCCTACAAGGGCGGCCTCCGCTTCCATCCCACTGTCAACCAGAGCATCCTCAAGTTCCTAGGCTTTGAGCAGACCTTCAAGAACTCCCTCACCGGCCTTCCCATCGGCGGCGGCAAGGGCGGTTCCAACTTTGACCCCAAGGGCAAATCTGACCGCGAGGTCATGGCCTTCTGCCAGAGCTTTATGACGGAGCTTTCCAAATATATCGGCGCCGACGAGGACGTTCCCGCCGGTGACATCGGCGTAGGCGGCCGCGAGATCGGCTTCCTCTATGGCCAGTACAAGCGCATCACCGGCCTCTATGAAGGCGTTCTGACCGGCAAGGGCCTTACCTATGGCGGCTCCCTCATCCGCACCCAGGCTACCGGCTACGGCGTCGTCTACATGCTTGACGAGATTGCCAAGGCCCACAACGATTCCATCAGCGGCAAGACCGTCATCGTCACCGGTTCCGGCAACGTCGCCATCTATGCCGTCGAGAAAGTTACCGCCCTCGGCGCCAAGGTCGTTGCCATGTGCGACTCCAACGGCTATATCTATGATCCCGCCGGCATCAACCTGGATGTCGTCAAGGATATCAAGGAAGTGAAGCGCGGCCGCATCAAAGAGTACGCCGAGCGCGTCGCCGGCAGCGTCTACACCGAAGGCACCGGCATCTGGAACATCAAGTGCGATGTCTACCTTCCCTGCGCAACCCAGAACGAGCTTTCCCTTGACGGTGCCAAGACTCTGGTCGCCGGCGGTTGCAAGTACGTCGTCGAAGGCGCCAACATGCCCACCACCCTCGAGGCGACCACCTATCTGCAGGAGAACGGCGTTTACTTCATGCCCGGCAAGGCAGCTAACGCCGGCGGCGTAGCCACCTCCGCCCTGGAAATGTCCCAGAACTCCATGCGCCTGTCCTGGAGCGCCGAGGAAGTTGACGAGAAGCTCCACGGCATCATGGTCAACATCTTCAAGAAGGTCGATGAGGCCAGCAAGAAGTACGGCCTTGCCGACAACTACGTCGTCGGCGCCAACATCGCAGGCTTCGAAAAGGTTGTGGAGGCCATGAAGGCTCAGGGCATCGTGTAATCCCAAAACTTCATCTAGAAAAGTCTAAAAGAAAAAAGTTTAAAAGAAGGGACCAGAACTCCTGCACTGGAGGTCTGGTCCCTTTTCTTTATGGCAGGGGTGCCAATCGGAAATAGTCACCTGACGGTGACGGGCACCCCGCGGGCAAGCAGGAGGGAATTTCTCCCTCCTGCTCGATGACTCAATTCATAAATTTTTTCAGCTCATCCATGAACGTTCCGATATCCTGAAACTCGCGGTAAACGGAGGCGAAACGCACGTAGGCGACGCCGTCAAGCTTTTGAAGGTGAGCCATGACGATATCTCCGATTTTGGAGCTGGCGATCTCACGGTCCTCCGCGGCGAAGATGTCCCCTTCGATGGCGTCGATGGTCTCCTCAATCTTTTCAATGGGTATCGGCCTTTTGTAGCAGGCACGGATCAGGCCATCCGTCAGCTTTTTCCTGTCATACTGCTCCCTGGCCTGGTCCTTTTTGATAACCGTCAGAGGGATGTTTTCCACCCTCTCGTAAGTATTAAACCTGCGGTGGCACCCCTCGCATTCCCGGCGCCGTCTTATGGCGTTTGTTTCTTCCACGGGCCGGGAATCGATCACCTTAAGGTTCTCACCGCCGCAATATGGACATTTCATAGCTGATTTTTCCTTTCCCGATCTTTTCTTCCCGGTGGATTCTTTTTTGTTTCCGTGAATCTTTTTTAAGAGGGGCACTTTATGGAAAACTCTTTTAAAGAGTTTTTCATGAGACATTCAGTCCTTTTGTTCCAGTGCCTTCTCGATTTCCTCGATGACGATCTTAAGGGCCTTGATGCGGGCGTATTTTTTGTCTACCGACTCCAGGATATGCCAGGGCGCGAAGGTGGTGCTGGTCTTTTTGAGCATCTCGTTTACCGCTCCCTCGTAGGCATCCCATTTTTCGCGGTTCCGCCAGTCCTCGTCGGTGATCTTCCACTGCTTTTCCGGGTTGTTCTGGCGCTCGTTAAAGCGCTCAAGCTGGGTGTCCTTGTCGATATGCACCCAGAACTTGATGACCACGGCGCCCCAGTTCACCAGCTCCTTCTCGAACTCGTTCATCTCGTTATAGGCTCTCTTCCAGTCGTTCTCCGAGCAGAAGCCCTCCAGCCTCTCCACCATGACGCGCCCGTACCAGGTCCGGTCAAAGATGGCAATATGCCCGTCCTTGGGAAGGCGGGTCCAGAAGCGCCACAGGTAGTGGCGGGCTTTCTCGTGGGGCTCGGGGCTGGCGATCGGGTGGACCTCATATCCCCTGGGGTCAAGGGCTCCGGTGATGCGCTTAATGTTTCCGCCCTTGCCGGCAGCATCCCACCCTTCATAGGTAATGATGACCGGGATACGCTTCCGGTAGATCTTGTTGTGAAGCTCGCCGAGCTTCTTCTGAAGGACTTTGAGCTCGGAGCGGTACTCCTCCTCCGAAAGCTCCTTGCCGGTAAGCTCGACTTCCGAAAGAAGCGGCATCTTCACCAGCGGGTAGGCGTTCTGCAGAATGGGAACGCTGCGGGACTGGTTCTGCATGGCGACCTCGATATTGGCCACCATGGTCTCCAGGATCTGGAGCTCCGCCCATTTCCGGTTGCTGGCATCGATGATATACCACGGGGCGTTGGGCATGTTGGTATCGATGAGGTAGCGGTCAAAAACCTTGAGGCATTTCTTGTAATGCTCGTGCTGCCACTGGTCGCCCTCGGATACGCGCCAGGCCGTATCCTTGTCAGCCAGGAGGTGCGCCATCCTCTCGCCCTGTTCGTCCTTATCAATATGCATAAAGAACTTGAGAAGCAAATAGCCGTTATCCGTAAGCTGCCTCTCAAACCGCCTTATGCTGTCCATGCGGCGGTCATACTTTTCCCCCTCCATGCCCTCATGCAGGCATTCCTTGCAGGCCTCGTCCATCCAGCCCGAATCCAGGAAGGTAAACTTGCCCTGCTCCGGGATCTCTTTAAAATACCGGTACAGGAAAGGACGGCGAAGCTCTTCCGCCGTGGGGGCAGACATGGTCGCTACCTTAAAAAACCTGGGGTCGATATTGCGGATGACCTTGCCGATGGCACCGCCCTTGCCGGAGGAACCCCAGCCCTCAAATAAGACCAGAACCGGGATCTTGTGTTCCTTAATCTGCATCTGCTGCTCGTACAGACGGCTCCTGGCGGCCTCAAGCCGCGACTCCAGCTCTTCTTTCTCAGGAACAGCCTCTTTTACCCAATTTTTCAACATGTGATATGTACACCTCCGTCTAGCTTTCAAAAAGGGACTCTTCTGCCCTGGGAGCTGGTAGCTGCCCGTAAACAAGCCTTTGTCCCGCCTTGTCCTGTCTGACCAAAAGGCCACGACTTTAATGGATACATTATAGCACTTGCTATAAGATAAGGCAAGAAGAGGCTTCCAATTTTGCACAAATATTCTGCCGTTTCTGGCACAATTTTCGGCACACATCCCCCTTTTTTTTTGATAAAATGCTTTCTGTTCCTCTATGATCCCATATTTTTTGTTTGATCCGAGTACCCTTATGAAAACAGATCTTTTAGAAGAGATCCGGAACGGATCTCACCTGACAACTGCGGAGGAGATACGCCTCATTGCCGTCCTCAGCCTTCCGGGCATTTTTGCCCAGATCTCCACAGTCGTTATGGAGTACGCCGACCAGGCCATGGTGGGACGGCTCGGGGCCGGCTCCTCGGCCGCTATCGGCCTGGTCGCTTCCACCACCTGGCTGATGGGTGGCCTCTGCCGGGCGGCCAATACCGGATATACCGTGCAGCTGGCTCACAAGATCGGCGCCAAAAAGGATGTGGATGCCCGCCGCATCATGCGCCAGGGCCTTCTGGCCAGCCTTGCTTTCAGCCTTGTCCTCGCTGTCCTGGGGGCGTTCATAAGCGCGCGCCTTCCGCTGTGGCTTGGCGGAAATGGGGGCATACAAGAAGAAGCCGCCGCCTATTTCATGATCTTCTCCCTCGCCCTACCTTTTCTGCAGCTGTCAAGCACCGGGGCCGGGATGCTGCAGTGCAGCGGAAATATGCGCGTTCCCAGCCTTCTTAATATTATGGGGTGCGGCCTGAACGTCGTTTTTAATTATCTTCTGATCTTTCCCTCGAGGGAGGTCTCGTTTGCGGGAAGAGAGATGTTTGTTCCGGGAGTCGGCCTCGGGGTGGCCGGGGCCGCCCTGGGAACCGCACTTTCCCAGGCGTTTACGGCGATCCTTATGCTGTACTTTCTCCTGTTTCGCTCACAAGGTCTGAAACTCCGGTGGGGAGAGAGGGCTAAGTTTTCCATTCCGGAGCTTAAAACAGCTGTCCGCATCGCCATCCCGATCGGCGTAGAGCAGGTCATCATCGGCTGCGGATATGTCATATCCACGCGCATTGTCTCGCCTCTCGGGAATGTCTCCCTGGCCGCTAATTCCTTCGCGGTGACAGCCGAAAGTCTCTGCTACATGCCCGGCTACGGCATCGCGGCAGCCGCGACGACCCTTATCGGGCAGAGCCTTGGCGCGGGACAAAAGAAAGAGGCCCGGCGCCTTGGCTTTCTGACGACAGGGGCCGGCATCCTTGTCATGACAGGCACCGGCATCCTTATGTACCTGTTTGCCCCGCATCTTATGGCCTTTTTAAGCCCCGACAGCGATATTCAGGCCCTGGGCGCCCTGGTCCTCCGGATCGAAGCCTTCGCGGAACCCATGTTCGCAGCCTCTATCGTTGCCGCAGGCGTTTTCCGCGGAGCCGGGGACACCTTCGTCCCCTTCCTCATCAACTTTGCCAGCATGTGGGCCGTCCGCCTCACCCTCGCCGCCCTCCTGGCGCCGGTCCTTGGCCTTAAAGGGGTCTGGATTGCCATGTGCCTGGATCTCAATGTCCGGGGCATCCTCTTCCTCATAAGGCTGTGCGTCCGCCCTATAGGCAGCAGCCGAAAGCAAAAGAAAATGCAGACAATAAGGTAGAGAAGGGCACATTCTTCCGCTACGGCGGCCCGTCCGTCACCGCCAGGTAACAGGACTCTCCGATCGGGTGGGAGGGAGGGAAGAACGTCGCTCCCGCGATAAAGACAAAGGAGACAGGGATCAAACCCCTGTCTCCTTCTGTCGTGATGACGTTTCGGCACGCAAAAACTCTCTAAGAGGAATTTCCGCCGCTTTAGCGGACACATTTGCTTTATGCCTCGGTATCTTCCCGCACTTTCATGGTAATATTGTCAAAGGAGGCCCCGCAGCCGTCGGCAAACACGCCCATGTGCGCGCCGTCTGTGGAGTGAGTGATGCGGGAGCTCAGGGCTTTCCTGTCGTCGATATAGAGGACAACGATCTCGTTTTCGCAGACCAGCTTGACGTGATGAACCCCGCCTTTGGAAAAGTCGAACCGGGTGATGGCGGTAGGTTCAAATTTCAGAAGATCCGGTATTTCATACCCCTCGTAATGCACAAGGTTTCGCCCGCCGTCCAGGCATAAGGCCGTATAGGAAGCGTCCGCTTCGCTGCCGCCGAAGGCAAAGCCGGCTCTTCCGCCCTCGTCCAGCGTCACATCGCATTCCAGGATCAGGGCAGAGGGACGGGTCCCCATATCGGCCAGGGCATAAGCGCCCTCTCCGGCCGATAGCGTGATGCTGTTATCGCCGATCGTGACCGTGCCTTCCTTTTTCACGGCCCGGAAGGGCTTATCAACCGTAAAAATCTCTCCGAAGGTTTCCGGCGCCTTCACACCAAGGGTCTTGTCCTCATGCTGGACAAGCTGGTGATTGAGAACATTTCCGGCCCACTGATAGATGCCGGAATCCGAGCTTAAGCCGGCTCGTCCCAGCCAGCCGCACAGATAGGGGACGCCGTTAAATTCTTTTGTCTTGGCGGCATAGAAGACAAAGCCGTTTCCCTCTATCAGGCCCTGCCCGTCCAGAATATTGTCATCCGGCGCGGCAAAAGGCCCGTTCATGGATTCGCCGATCGCGTAGTAGGTCACGCAGTCCCAGCTGTAGGTCAGATACCAGGTATCCCCCAGGCAGATGAGGGACGGGCACTCCAGCATGTACTGAGCCTGCGGCGCATAAAACGGTCCGCAAAACTCCCAGTTTTCCAGATCCGGAGACGTATATCTGGCCACCACGCCGCCAAGCGTATTGTCTCTTGCCGCAATGAGGAGCCAATAGCACTGCTCCTCTTCCACCCAGAACACCTCCGGATCCCGGAAATCATCTTTTGAGTAATTCTCCGGGGCAAACAGGACAGGCTCCGGCTTCTTTTCCCAGTGTTCTCTGTCCGTGCTGGTGGCGTGCATCACGCATTCCTTGCCCCGGCCGCCATTTCCCGTGTCATTGTGGCCGGTATAAAAAAGATGGTACAGCCCGTCGGCATCCCGGAGGACAGAACCGGTTCCCAGGGCAGGGTCCGGCTCAGACATCAGGCCATAGTTCAGGACCATGCCGTGGTCCTTGTAGTCATAAAGGCTTGCCGTGCTATACTTATAGATGGGATGGTAGCCCTGGCCGTTATGGTCTGTATCGTACAGGTAATACAGCTCAAGAGTCCCATCCTCGGTCACAAAGGGCATGGTATCGCCCACATAGCCGCCTTCCGGGGCCGGATAGAGCCGGTAGGGCGCCGCCTCGTAAGGGTCATCGGGAAGTGCTTCGGCAACCGCTTCCGAAGTGTCTTCGGACACAGTTTCCGAAAGAGCCTCCGCTGTCTTTTCCGGTTCGGTCTTTGGAGACCCACACGCGGATAAGATCAGGGCTGCTGCCAGAGGGAGCGATACCAGGATGAATTTCTTATGCATAACATGTCCCTTCCTTATATGATTTGAAATAGATTGGAATGTGATAATCTGAAAAGTCGAAACCGTGCTCTTATATTTTTCCACCTGTACGGTTGCCGTATAATAGCGGTTCTAATGCGATGAAATCGCAATTAAAACCGCTATTATACGAGCAACCTACCTTCTGAATGAGCAAACAGAGTCTGCGATAGCAGACGGTAGAGCGCGTAAGCGCGGGTTTGCGAATTTGGGAGGTTTAGGTTGGAGCATCTTTAGATGATCCAAGCGTACAGGTGGATATTTTTGACACGGTTCCGGCTTTTTTACGCCTTGACTCTTTACATTTCCTGAATTCTCTTCTCGCACAGGTCTTATCGGACAGTATGAGTATCCATCCGGCCAGATGGCGCGGCGGGATCACGCAGATCGGCCACATATGGTGGCGGATGGCGTCCTGCACGATGGGGGAGGCGCCAAATTCTTCTGCGGCGATCTTTCCGCCCATCCAGGGATGAGTATAGGCTTTTTTGCAGGAAAGGCTTTTGAATACCCTTTTTTCCGTCATTCCGACATCATGCAAAAGAGCGGCCCGCACAACATCCCGCATGGATACGGAAAATTCTCTCTCCTGCGCTTTACCGGCAAACAGGCAGGCCTGCACGGCCACATGGAAGCAGTGGCGCGATACGGTCGTCACGCCGTGGTGGGTAATATGTTTTCCCCTTTCAAAACGCTTTGAGGCCAGGATATCACGGCCATAATATCGGACGATCCTTTTTGCCTCTTCTAATTGCTTTTTGGATATTTTCATATCTGCCCCATTAATGATGGAACAGCCGGATGCCGGTGAAGGCCATGACCATGTTATATTTGTTGCAGGCCTCGATGACGGCGTCATCGCGGACGGAGCCGCCGGGTTCGGCGACGTAGCGGACGCCGCTCTTGTGGGCGCGCTCGATGTTGTCGCTGAACGGGAAGAAGGCGTCAGAGCCGAGGGTCACATAGTCGAGCTTGTCAAGCCATGCCCTCTTCTCTTCACGGGTAAAGACGTCCGGCTTCTCGGTGAAGGTATTCTCCCACACGCCGTCCGCCAGGACATCCATATATTCCTCGCCGATGTAGACATCGATGGCGTTGTCGCGCTCGGCGCGGGTGATGGTGTCCTTAAAGGGAAGGTTCATGACCTTGGGGCACTGGCGCAGGAACCAGTTGTCGGCCTTCTGGCCGGCCAGGCGGGTGCAGTGGACGCGGGACTGCTGGCCGGCGCCGACGCCGATGGCCTGGCCGTCCTTGACAAAGCAGACGGAGTTGGACTGGGTATATTTAAGGACGATGAGGGAAATTTTGAGGTCACGCTTGGCCTCTTCGGAAAGCTCCTTATTCTCGGTCACGATGTTGGCGATCAGCTCATCGTCGATGGCAAGTTCCTGGCGGCCCTGCTCAAAGCAGACGCCGTACACTTCCTTGTGCTCTAAGGGAGCGGGAACATAGTCCGGGTCGATCTGGATGATGTTATAGTTGCCCTTCTTCTTCTGTTTCAGAAGCTCCAGGGCCTCATCGGTATAGCCGGGAGCGATGATGCCGTCGGAGACCTCTCTCTTTATGAGGAGGGCAGTATCGCGGTCGCAGACATCCGAAAGAGCGATAAAGTCGCCGAAGGAGGACATGCGGTCAGCCCCGCGGGCCCTGGCGTAGGCGCAGGCGATGGGGGAGAAGTTCTTGTAATCCAGGTCGTCCACCCAGTAGATCCTGGCCAGGGTCTCGGTCAGAGGCAGGCCGATAGCCGCCCCGGCCGGGGAGACATGCTTGAAGGAAGTAGCTGCCGGGCAGCCCGTGGCCTTTTTAAGGTCACGGACAAGCTGCCAGCCGTTAAACGCGTCGAGGAAGTTGATATAGCCGGGACGGCCGCAGAGCACCTCGATGGGAAGCTCACTGCCATCCGTCATGTAAATGCGGGAAGGCTTCTGGTTGGGGTTGCATCCATATTTTAAGGCAAATTCTTTCATTCTGTTCGGGCTCCTTTAAAGAATTATACTAGAAGTTTTTCTTAGTACTCCTGCATATACTGCGGCACGGAATTATAATATGCGCACGAATTTTCAGCGGAAACGGCCGCTAAAGCGGCGAAAATTCAGCGCGGGAAACGAATGAAAACGTAAGCGTTTTATTCGTTTCCTATAATTATGCCGTTTTCGCGGTGAAAAGCAGGACTTACGCGTTTTTGTTGCAGATGCGGGTCTCGTATGTGCCGTCGGCGATGGAGATAAAGCGCACGAACAGGGAAACCTTGTTATCGGCGTTCAGGTTTTCCCATACGGTTTTGGTAAAGGCATCGATGTCTCCGGTAATGTCGACTCTCTCCGGTTCGCCCTCAAAGCTGGGAAGGGGGCTGCCGTTGCCCATGTAGGTGTGGATAAAGCGCCCCTCTCCGGGAATGCCCTTGCCGAAATCGAAGGTGTTCCTTACGCAGACCTCGGGCCGGCCGCTGTCGCTTTTCAGGATAGACATGCTATAGGAGAAGGCGCCGTCTTTGACCGTCATAAGGCCGGAGATGCGGGGCGTGTAATTGGGGGAGTCGGGCTCGAACTCGCGGCAGCGCAGGGATTCTTCGAAGGTAAGGCCGCTCGCGAGGCCATCATAGATAGTGTCGGTCTGGTCGCCGTTGGTGACAATGGTGTTTTCCCCGAGGACCCGGACCGGGGCATAGATGATAAGGCTCGGGTCTTCCATTTTAGACGGATCGAAGGCTTCGGTGCGGATGCCCTCTCCCTCGGTCACAAAGACGCGGTTGCGGCTGTTGGCGCTCCGGCCCATGATAAAATAAGCGGTTACGGCCTTCGTCCCATCCTCGGATACGCCGATGACAATGCCGCGTCCCGGGTAGGGGTTCTCATTCAAAAGCTTCGCAAGAGACTGCTTTTCCATTTTTGTTTCCTCCTTATTAGCATGCTATTCCTTTTATAATAACTTTTTTCTATAGTCTGCCATAATCGAGGAGGAGGGGGCCCTCCTACTCGCCCGCGAGGCGATAATTTCTTTACGCCGCCTCTGCGATAATAGGGTAGAGGGAGGCTTGCCTCGCCTCTCCCCCCGGCGGGCCGCCCGTCACCGTCAGGTGACAAATTTCTTATGGGCGGCCCTGCCATAATAAAAACCGCCTGGACAGTCTGACTTCACAGGCTGCCCAGGCGGTCGGCATTTTTCCTGCTGCACTCCCTGCAGGTGATTCCCTGCCAGAAGCTGTGTCACAGACATCAGCTTCTTTTCCGCCAGTCGTGCAGTATTAGTAATTTAGCTCTCAACC
>CAMNNO010000029.1 GCA_946545475.1 uncultured Blautia sp. | reverse complement strand
TGCTCAATTTTTGATATTTAATTTTATTTATTTTATGAGTAGGTTTTAGTAATTAGTGAACCGAAACCGAGAAGCTATAGTCTGATAATTTCGCTTAATTTAAAATGTTATCGCACTATTGTTATATAAAACTAGCATAATCTGATAAATATAGTACAGAATTTTGGGAAACTTTTATTAGATTAAATCCCTTATTGGCGAAAAAGGCGAATAAGAATCCACCCACGACTTCTCCGATAATTGGGATAGGACATATTTCTCTGCCTAGCTTTGCGCCTAAGGCTCCTGCGGATGCGGTGATAGCAGACTTCCCGATGGCCTTCGCGCATTCTTGTTCTGATATATGACCATCCGCATATTTCTTTATAGCCTTGCCGCTTTCAAAAGCCACCGTAACTGCCCCCCCTGCAACCACACCTGGAATTGGCGTAAAGTTTTCAGTAAGGTATACAGCAATTCCTCTGACAGCACCTTTTACTGTCCCCTCCGCAGTCGCCCGTCCAATATCTTTAGCATCATCTTTATCGAAGTCCCTAAAACGTTTGCCACTGACACGTTTTTCAAGCACTTTTGCTGACCCGCTCAAAAAGCCTTCAGCAACTGATGATATCACTGCTGTTTGAATACAAGCTTTTGCTGTAGGCTTATGGGCCTCGACTGCAAATTCGTTCTGCTTCTCAGCTTCAGACAGCAGCTCTTTTCTTTGGTTGTCTATGGTGTCATAAATTCTGTCTGGTTGAATCTCACTGTATGTCACCTTCATAGGTTCTACAACAATCCCAGCCTGCTTTACCTTTTGAATTTTATTCCATAGATTCCGTTCATGTCGGCTTAAGCGATCGGCTGCGCTTTGGCTCATATTCCCGATTTTAACATATGTTTCGTAAAAATCTTTAGGAATCTGATACTTACCATGAAACTCAGGATATTTTTCTCTGTGTCGTAAAACGTGGTCTACTCCAAGCCAGCCGTTAGATTTGCAGGCTTTTTGCTGAATCGAGATCCCTCTCTCGAAGTAATCTGTCATTCCATTGTCATCAATCAATTCGCAGCTCTTCGTCTCACCATTTATGATGGACCATGCATTGCTGAGAAACACCTGTGCTCTTTCACCGATGAATCCATGGATAGCAGTATCTCCACCACGGTTTGAGCTTATCAGTTCATCAACAGATTGAGTTAACGCCTCCAACTCATTTAGGGCGTTTTCTTTTCTGAAGTCGATTGCCTGCATCTGTTCCAGAAGCTTCGATAGACGAATGGACTTAAGCCATGCTACTGTCGCGGATAACCCGCTTTGCTCAACACACTCAAGTGTAACTCTGTAAGTGCCTTGCTGTTCCTGTTCCGATGCAGTTATGAGTCTGCTTTCATACTGATTGACCTTGATAATAGGAGCCACCCCCTTACTGTGCTATAACGGTTTGGTCTTGATGCATGGTCATTATAGTACAAAGTCTCTTATATGTCAATTACGTTTTAATATTTCGGACAAAATGTCCAAAAATATTAAAAAGTAGTTTTTGTATGTACGAGGCAGCTTTCATTGCCTCTGTCCCCTTACAGTTCTGGCCCTGGAGTACTAGGGTAGACCCCATAAACGGTCATTTCCTCCGGCGAGGATGCAGTCTCTTTTGCCGAAAAGACCGGTTGGCTTGCCCAGGCGGATGCCGAGGGCTTCTCCCTCATCCTTATGCTCCCCGGCGAGGACGGCTGGCAGGACAATGACAGCGAATATGCCTACCAGGTTTTCCACTACATGGACGACCGCACCTGGCTGCAGATGCAGGACAGCGCTTTCTACATGGTCAGCTACGGCGATGCCGCCATGGTTAACAACAGCGAGCTGTTTGCCAAGAAAGGGGTCAGGCACTTTGCGAAACACCTCACAAAGTACCTGACCCCAGTTACTCTTTCTGAGCGGCTTAGTCGGAGTTAGGACTTAACTCGGATTCGCGTTGCCCGTGGCTTTTGAACAGGCAATTTCGATGCCGGCCGTCCCCTTAGGCGCCGCTCTTCTTCCCTCCGCTTTCCTCTTCCCTCATCGCCCACCGTAAAAACCGCCCTTCTCCGTACGCCTATTCACCTTTTCCACATCTCCACCCCGCCCCTAACCTTTTCACAATCCTCCAAACTTTCGCCAGCCCGCCGTAGCCATCGCCATTCCCTCCGGCGAGGATGCCGTCTCCTTTGCCGAAAAGACCAGCTGGCTCGCCCAGGCGGATGCTGAGGGTTTCTCCCTTATCATGATGCTCCCCGGCGAGGATGGCTGGAAGGACAACGACAGCGAATACGCCTACCAGGTCTTCCACTACATGGACGACCGCACCTGGCTGCAAATGCAGGATAGCGCCTTCTACATGGTCGGCTACGGCGATGCCGCCAACACGGTCATGGCTCACGCGGTTGACAACAGTGAGCTGTTTGCCGGCTTTGCTGCCTTTGGCGTTGACAATTTTGACCTCTCCCTCCTTGATGCGGCTAAAGAAACCGAAAGCGGCATGGCAGGCGTGACTAAGGCCGAGGTCAATGTTCCCATCTGGTTTGGCGCCGAAGCCCAGACGGAAAGCACGGATGCTCTCCTCTCCTACTGGAAAAACGCCAACGACCTTAACGAGAGCAGCGCCATGGCCGATACCTTTGCGGATGAGATCTACATTTTCCGTCCGGAGCTGGCTCTTGATAATGACATGACTGACATGAATGTCGCCCAGGTGCGTGTGACGATCGGCCTTGAGGCTGTCACCACGCCCGAGTTTACCGATGAGCTGTGGAATGGCTTCCTTCGCCGCGTGCGCCGTCAGGACAGCGCCGAGATCAATGGCCTTCGCGCCTTTGCCACCAACGAGGAGCTCGGCATGGATTATGTGACGCTGGATGTGGAAGGTGTGACCCGCGAGCTCTGGGTCTATGTTCCGACAGCTGTTAAATCCGGCAAGGTCACTAATGTTCCCGTCGTGTTTGTGTACCATAGCGGCGGCGGTTCCTCCGAAGAATTTGTCAACCGCGCCGGCTGGAACAAGACGGCTGAGGAGCGCGAGTTTATCGCGGTATTCCCCACCGGCGGCCGTTCCAATGAGAACTTCAAGGCTTCCACGACCTGGAAGGAAAGCGACCTTCCCTTCTTCCTGGCCGCGCGTGAGTATGTGCTTGAGAACTATAAGGAAATTGACGCCACCCGCGTTTATGTGACCGGTCATTCCATGGGATCCATTATGACCCACTACATTGCCCTTTACTATCCGGAGCTTGTGGCTGCCGTGGCGCCGAATGACCATGTCATCGGTATTGCCGAGCAGGAAAACATCGTCGATGATGTGGTGCTTCCCTACCTGCTGAACGTGGGCGACCTGGATCACGGCTTTGTTGAAGGCGGCTTTAATTACGGAAAGGCTGAAATTGAAGCCCAGGCTATGGCTGCCCGCTATGGCAACACCAAGACCCCGGAGGAGACCTACTCCTTCCAGAACGGCCGCTACTATGGCTGGATGTGGACCAACAGCCAAGGCATTCCGGTTGTCGAGCTGCAGTGGGTCCGCGACAAGATCCACGCCATGATCCCGGAGGAAACCTACCGGCTTTATGATTTCATGGCCAATTATAGCCGAGGCGAAGACGGTACAAGCTACTACATGGGCATGCCTATTTCCCTCGAATAATCATCAAAAGCTTTTGCAGGACGAATTGTCTGTCTAAAAGTCTTTTATACCATGTCGGTTCGCTTTTCTGGATTTTTTAGTGTAAGCAGCCTTATCCTTATAAGGTCGAAGTCACTTCAGGAGAAATTCAGGCGCGAAGCGGCGATTAAAGAAAGGGGTCAGGTACTTTGTGAAACACCTCACAAAGTACCTGACCCCAGTTACTGTGGGTCCGCGACAAGATCCACGCTATGATTCCGGAGGCGACCTACCAGCTGTATGACTTCATGGCCAATTACAGCCGAGGCGAGAACGGTACAAGCTACTACATGGGCATCCCCATTTCTTCCCGTAAACCGTTAACGTTCCTACTGCCTGCTATACTCTATGATCCGGCATGTATGCTCTCTTACGCCGTCAGGAAAAGACATCCGTTGTGACGGATAAGCACGGCGGGACGAGTATCTTAAGACTTAATCACCCAGCGTCTGTGCGAACAGCCAGTCAAACGGAGTCGCATAATCATCATAGCCCAAGCCATACCCATTATTGCCCAGAAGCATGGTCCAGGACCAGTGGCCCGGATACTCACCTTCCCCATCCAGGCCATTGCCCTCGAGCTTCGGATACAGGGTCAGACGGATATCGCCCGCTTCATTCGTTCCCTGCAGGTGACGCGCAGTGCCGGCTGTATAGAGATACTCAACCGTCCCGTCAGTCATAGCATTGAAGAACCATATCGGTGTATCTTTAATCGCCATGATCTCCTCATCGGTTATCTTCCGGCGGCCGCGTGTTCGCTGCACATAGGACAAGGATGGGCAGCAGGGCATAGCAGCGGCAATTTTCACAGCGTCCTCATTCGAGCAGGCATATATCAGGCTCGAGATCGTCTGTGCGCCACCGTTGGAACAACCGGAAATATAGATCCGGTTGGTGTCTGCCAGATCAGGATACGAAGCGATAACTTCCTTGAGCAGGCCGTCGATGCGGGCATCATCGCGATGATTGCTCTTATCGTCGCCAACACCGTTCCAGGACCATGCACAATCGGAATTTGACTGTCCGGCAATAACAATAGCCTTGTAGGCAGGGTTTTCATTCATCGCGTTGACCCAGCCAACGCCACCCTGATTGGCACGAATAGGCGCGCCGTCAAAAACATCCTCGTTTTCCACGGAATAGGCGCGTTCACCACCACCATGCAGCCAGAGGATAATGGGTAATTTCTCACCCGGCTCAGTCTCCGGGATGTAGATGTAGTAGCAGAGGCCGTCTGCAGTAAAGCAGCGAGTAAAATCTTTCACGACAAGCTGATCCACATACTCATCATAAGCATCAGATCTGCGGACATGAATCCCCTCCGCAGCGCCTCCGGCTACCGCGATCTGATACTGAAGATCCATCTGCTTCGAACTGCTCAATGCAGTGGCGCCGTTGTTGGCAGAAGGGTCTGCAGGATTAAAACCATGCTGCAGTTCAACGATTATATATCTGCCGGCGGCAGGCTTCTCACCTTCGATCACTGCCGGTTCATCGCTGGCATAGACATCCGTCACGTTTCTGAGACCTTCATATACCGTCTGATCGCCAAAGGTGTTAAGCGCAGTAACCTCAAAATCCGCTGCTGACAGGTCAGCAGTATCTGCAATGTTTCCTTCACCCAGATCAATGACCGCAGCAATTATATCCTGGCCATAGTCAAAGACTTCCGCGATCAGGGAGAGATCCTTTTTGCTCTCGGAAGCCGCCTCGCCAGCGAACGCCGGAACAGCAAACAAAACTGATAATACAATAGCAAATAACCTCTTCATCATTGTTATTTCTCCTATATTTCCAAACTATCACATACCTACTGCCTCCATAAAATATTCATGTTCTTTTCGGCCAGCCCAATGGTGTCACCCCCTCCAGGAAATCCTTCATGCAACTATTATTATAAGTGTATCCCGGTTTGCTCATACTTCCGCTTGGCGGCTGGCTTATTGTAACAGGCTTCTTTTTGACAAGTCTTCATGCACCTGTCTTCGATACTTGAGTATAAGCGCAAGATGGTTATGCAGCAAAAACATCAAATGCGTATTATTACCTGGTTCTATTTTGATATATTTTACTATACTATTAAGGATATTTCAAGAAGAATGACAGCAATTTCATCAAAAACGAATGAACCGTCCCCGTAAGAGGCCAGGTGGGAAAACGAAATCAAAATGAGAAAGTTGAAAGATTGGCTTTTCCGCTTATTGCTGCCTGCTATACTCTATGATCCGGCATGTATGCTTCCTTACGCCGTCAGGAGCTTCTTTTTCGTAACTAATCCCGACAAGCAATATTTTCTTTCCAAAGTTTTTCAGGGCATCGGGATACTTCTTTCTCAAGATCTGGTTGATGGCTCCCTCCGCCGTTTGGTTCCATTTCAGTTCGATCACCAGCACCGGCCACTCAGAATCCTTTCGCGGAATATAGACGACATCCGCATATCCGTCTCCTCCGGGAAGCTCCTCGAGCTGTACATAATAGTCACGGTACGTATAATAGGCAAGCTTTATGACACTGCGCAGGCTGTCTTCCCTATTATAATGCAGAGGAGCGGTCTCCTCCCGGTGGATCTTCTCGATCTGTACCGCCACGGCTTCTTCATTTCCCCGTATGGTGTCCAGAAACAGCCGGTCGCTCTCGGCCACTCTTTTTAAGGTTTCTTCATGCTTTACCTCGTGGATGGCCCTCTGAAATTCCTGCCGGATCTCTTCATTGGGAATCCGGACCGCTTTTGTCTCGGAATCATAGGCGAGATATCCCAGATGGGTCATAAGTGTCAGCACATCATCCTTCCCGCGGAACGTTGTGAGATCATTGGCAAAACCCGCCGCTTCCATCTTCACTTCTATGCCGCCTACAAGCTCTGCGATGGTTTGCACCATTCCATTATAATCTTTACTTATGTAGTCCATCAGGCCTTCCGCTGCGGAAGTTTCTGTCCAGTAAGAGTCAAAATCGTCGTTACGGATCGCTTTCATGACAGAGTTCGGATTATATACAGACCCCACATTTTTAAAGGCATATCCATCATACCACTGCTTCATTCGGGCAAAGTCGGCCCCGTGCTTCTGGCAAAGCGCCCTGACTTCATCCTCTGTAAAGCCGACATATTTTCCAAACTGCAAAGGCTTTAACATGGAATACTCTTCAAAATCTGATATCGCGGATTGCGAGGCATCTTTTTTGATAGGCAGGATTCCGGTCATGTAGGCGGCGGCCACTGCTTTCGGGGTAAAATTGATATTTTTAAACCAGCCCCTGAGCAGGTTCAGGTAAGCTTCCTGGGCAGCCTCATCACCTTTGGCTTCCCGGATGGGCGCATCCCATTCATCGATAATGAAGATGAACGGCTTTCCTCCGGGCTGCTGAACGTACCGCAGGAGAAGTTCGTTCAATGTTTCGCCTGCTTCGCCTTTAAAGCCCGCTTCGCAAAGGTCTCGGCTTATGGCGCTTTTGATCATAGACGGGAGCTCCCGCAAAGAGCGGCCGTTTTCCTTTGCTTCGGATGTAAAGCCTGTAATGTCCAGGCAGATCACATTGTAGCGGTTAAGAAATTTCTGGTAATCTGTTGTCTTTGCAATGTCCTTATCATCGAACAGCTTATGAGAATCGCAGGAACAGTCGTAATAGGCTGTAAGCATCTTTGCCGCAAAAGATTTCCCAAAACGGCGTGGGCGGCTGACGCATGTCAGCTTGCTCCTGGTGCCGATGGTGCGGTTGACAAGCGCGATAAGGCCGGTCTTATCGACATAATCCTCATCATTGATCTCGGCAAAAGCCTCGTATCCTGAATTGATATATGTCCCCACTGTCCTTCCCCCTTTTTTTCGATATCCTACGGCTCTTCTGCAATAGGAAGCCGGAAAGAGACATTTCCTGTCAGCTCCCATGTCCGCGGATCGGGCGCGCCGAAGCCGGCATACAGGCTCCAGGGGCCGCTCCCGGGAATCCTCTCCCCATCTTCTGTGACAACCGTGAAGGCCAAGGGGTCGAGAGTCACCTCAAAGGTTTTTCTCTTTCCCGCGGCCAGCCTCACGCGGCGGAAAGCGCAGAGTACAGGGTTGGGAGGCGCGAGGGGGGAACCTTCGTCGCAGAGATAGAGCTCCAGCACGTCCTCCGCAGCCACAGCGCCGCTGTTGACCGCGGTGACACATACTCCCTTCCGGTTTCCGGAAACAGCTTCAACATAGCAGTTTCCATAGGTGAGCCCGTATCCGAAGGGATACAGGGGAGTGCCCGTATAGTAGCGGTAGGTCCGGCCACGAAGCGAATAATCTGTAAAATCCGGCATCTCCGAGAGGGCGGCGTTGCGGTAGAAGGTCACCGGCAGCTTTCCGGAGGGCGACGAGAGCCCGAAGAGGAGCTCCGCCACAGCCTTTCCGCCGTAAGAGCCGGGATACCAGGAAAGAAGAATGGCATTCGCGGCGGATCCGGCCACGCCGAGGTCGATGGCGCTTCCCGCCATCAGGACTACTACCGTAGGCTTCCCCTCCGCGAGCACCTTTTCCAGCAGAAGGCGCTGGGAAGGCGGCAGCAGAAGATCTTCCTTGTCCCCGGAATAGTAACTGTTGCCGGCATCTCCTTCTTCACCCTCGAGAGTTTCATCCAGTCCCAGCACAAGGATAACCGTGTCGCTGTTCCTGGCGGTCACAGCGGCCTCTGCCAGGCGGTCTCCCGGACGGGCGAGGGCTTCCACCCGGTCCCTGCCGAGGGCGCAGCCCTCAGAATACAGCACGCGGCATTTTTCTCCCACCAGATCCTGGATACCTTCAAGGACGGTGATATAGCGGGAGGCGGTGCCGTGATAATTGCCGGTCAGAGCGACGCGGCTGTTCGCGTTCGGACCGATGACGGCGATGGTTTTGCAGGCGGCGATGTCAAGCGGCAGCAAGCCATCATTCTTTAAGGAACCCTAAAGTCGTATAAACTGTACTCAAAACAGCAAAAAATATGCACAAAGCCTTTATTTTAGCCAAAATCGTTTTGAGTACATAAAATAATATATACTCAAAACGCGGAGGCCTTGTAAATTAAGGGATTTATGGAATATTTGCACCATATTGAGTACATATTACACGACTTTTGGATAAGGAATATGGGGTCAGGCACTTTGTGAGATGTTTCACAAAGTGCCTGACCCCTCTCTTCTGTATTTAAAGCTAAAGCCACAGCTCCCTGGATTGGATCTTACGAGCCGGAACTTGATTGATGCCGCATTTTGATATATAATGAAACACAGTAACAATTCTATATGACCTGAAGGAGGTGGTTCTTCCTTGACCGTAGAAAACACGCTGCTTCAAAAAATCGAAGATCTGGAAAAAGAAATTGCCATCTTGTCAAAACGGAACAAAGAATACAAGGCGCTTATCCAGAGTAAAGACCTTAAAGACGCTGAAAAAGATTACAAGGACAGGCTGTTCAAATTTATTTTCGGAAATCCCGATAACAAATCCTGGACTCTTTCCCTTTACAACGCTATTCGGGGAACAACTTACAGCAATCCTGAAGATATCCGGTTTAATACGATCGGTGATGCCGTTTACATGCGGATGAAAAACGATGTCTCCTTCATCGTTGCCTGCGAGATGAACCTTTGGGAACATCAAAGTTCGTTTAACCCCAACATGCCTATGCGCTTTTTCATATATGCCGGAAGGCTTTATGAAAAGTACATTGCCTCCAGTGATTATTATCAGTACAGCAGCTCGCTTCAAATGGTGCCAAGGCCAGTGTGCATATGTTTTTACAACGGCACGAAGGAACAGCCGGAGAAACAGGTTTTAAAGCTGAGCGACTCCTATGGAGGCGAAGGGGATATTGAAGTCAAGGTTGCCATGCTGAACATTAATTACGGAAAGAACCAGAATCTCATGGATGCCTGTAAGCCTCTTAAGGAATATGCCTGTCTTGTTGATGCCGTGAGAAGGCATCAGAACGAAAAGATGGATCTTGATACAGCTGTGGATGCCGCGCTGGACGAACTGCCTGAGGCGTTTATGATCCGGGCATTTTTGATAGCGCATCGGGCGGAGGTGAAAAACATGTTTCTGACAGAATATAATGAAGAAAAAGTCATGGAGAAAGAAAGAGAAGAAGGGCGCAAAGAAGGACGCAAAGAAGGACGCAAAGAAGGACGCAAAGAAGGAAGGGAGGAACTGGCCATAGAAGTAGCAACCAACATGCTAAGAGAAGGCGGGATGCCAGTGTCATTCATTGCCAGGATCAGTCAGCTGCCCGAGGAAACCGTTCGAAAAATCGCCACAACACTTGGAATCGCCGCTTTTTAAGTCTATTGAGGAGTCCGAAGTCGGGAAAAAGGGGAGTCTCCATTGACCGTAGAAAACACGCTGCTTCAAAAAATTGAAGATCTGGAAAAGAAATTGCCGTTTTGTCGCGGATATTTCTTAAAGATTCAAAAGCGATGGCAGCGGATCTTGAAAGGAAGGTCAAACCATGAAGCCAGATGATAGAAAGAGAAAAACTGCCGCTTTTTTGATGATCGCCGTTATGAGTTTCAGTCTCTGCGGGCCGGCAGCCGGCCTTGAGACAAATGCGGCAGGTGAGGCGGAAAAAGATAGTATCATTATGGAGGAATCGCTTTTATACGAGGAACCGGAACTTTTCATCGACAATGGCATTGATATGGAAGAGCCGGATGATTCAGAAGGGCTTTATTCGGCACTCGATAATTCCGGAATACCTGACCTTAATGTTTTGTCTGCGAATGAAGCCATCGCGGACGGTTTGGCCAACGCTGACAGTTCCGATGCATCACTCTCTGACGAGTTTATTATGGGAGAGCTTACAGACGGTTCTGAACCTTTGCTTTCCGGCGAACCTCCGGAAAATGACGCCTGGAGTACCGCGGCCGTCGGCGATAATGAGGCCTGCTGGCAGAGTGTCGCCGAAACAGCGGCCTGCCTGCTGAACAACATGGAAGTGCGGGAAACCAGCAGTCTGCAGCATGTTCTGTTCCCCGGAAGCCTGGCAAGAACCGGGGAAAATATGAAAGCCTATGCTAACTTTATTCTTGTAACAGCCCTGAGACATAATGGAGATCCCAGGGGCGGCGATTATCTGGATCATAACATCGTAAGTACGGACAATCATATTACCGTGGACTCCGTAAAGAACGATGACGGCGATTGCCAGCTGACCATCCGCTATGAATTCACCTACCTCACTAACTTCTTTGAGGAACGGCAGCTCAATGAGAAAGTTGAAAGCATCCTTTCCGAGCTTGACTTCGCTGACTATAGCGATCTGGAAATCATCCGCACAATCTACCAGTACGTGCGTGACCATGTCTCCTACGATTATGAGCATCAAAACAGCCCAAACTATCGGCCGCAATACACCGCTTATGCGGCCGTATTCAGCCAGAAGGCCAACTACCTGGGCTATTCCACTCTCCTTTACCGTCTGCTTCTGGAGCTTGGTGTTAACTGCAGGATCATCACCGGAACACGATATGGGGTTCCTCACGCTTGGAATATCGTCCAGATTGGCGATTATTTCTACAATGTGGACGTAGCGTCGGATTCCCGCGCCGGGGGAACCCTGGATTATTTCCTGCTAAGTAATTCCAGCTTTGACGGCTATGTGCGAAACGACTGGCTGAACACAGAAGATTATAACCAGGCTAACCCCATGGCTTCCTGGGACTATAATATTTATTGCCAGCACACGTACACCTATGAGACCATAAAAGCGACAACCACAAGCAACGGCGCGCGCATCGGTGTCTGTACAAAATGCGGCAATGAAAAGCTCGACCAGATCATCCTTGCTGCCGCCAATGCCCTAGAGCTGTCCCAGGAGCGTTTTGTCTACGACGGAACGCCGAAAAAGCCCGCTGTCACGCTAAAAGACTTGGCCGGACAGATCATCTCCCCCGATTACTACACGGTGATCTATCCCTCGGCCTGCCAGGATGCCCGCTCGTCCGCCTACAAGGTTCGCGTCAGGCTGAAAGACCTGTACGAAGGCGAATTGTCCGCAGACTATTACATTGACAAGGCGCCATCCATGATAAACGTGACCACGCCTAAAAAGCTCCTGCCTTCCATCGGGGAAGCGCCCCAGAAGGTGGAGGCCTATGTGTCAAAGGGAGACACAGCCGGACAGGTTTTTTACAAGACAAATAACGAAGCTGTCCTCTATGTCACGCCCGACGGCCTTGTAACACCCGTCGGCGTTGGCGGTGCGACGGTGGTTGCGTATTATCCAGGAAGCAAAAATTATAAATATGGCAATGCAAAGGTTTCCGTCTTCGTCCGCCCGGAAAAAGTGAATTTCACCACTATCTCCAACAAGCGAGGCGTCCTCAGCCTGGCCTGGAATCTTTGCGAGGGCTGCACCTACCAGATTCAGATCGGCAAGGATCCGGCCTTCCGGGATCACACAACCCTCACCGCTGCCCAGGGCCGGACCGGCTACAGCAAAGGCGGCCTTGAGATCGGCCTGACGTACTACCTGAGGATCCGCACACACGTTGTCTCCAACGGAAAAGACTATTTCTCCTATTGGAGTCCGGTGACGGCGTATACGCTCGTGAAGTAAAGAATCACGCTAAATCCTTTCCGTCAAAAAGAGGGAAGCCCATGAGATCAGTATTTCTGCTGATCACGTGGGCTTCCCCTTTTTCATTAGCTTTTCCGCTTATTGCTGCATGCTATACTCTATAATCCGGCATGTATGTTTTCTTACGCCATCAGCTAAAAAAGCACTTGACAAAATGTGGAGGAAAAGACATCCGTTGTGCCGGATAAGCACGGCGGGTAAGTCAGATGTGTCTTAAGACTTAATCCCCCAGCGTCTGTGCGAACAGCCAGTCAAACGGCGTCGCATAATCATCGTAGCCTAAGCCGTATCCATTATTGCCCAGAAGCATGGTCCAGGACCAGTGGCCCGGATACTCGCCTTCCCCATCCAGGCCATTGCCCTCGAGCTTCGGATACAGGGTCAGACGGATATCACCTGCGTCCTAGTCGTAGTTAGGACTTAGCTTGGCCGAGCGGCCCTTGCCCTCACTCCGGCAGCCGTCCAGGCGGAGGCCCTTGTTACATTTCTCTCGAATAATCTCCAAGAGCTTTTAAAGGGGTCAGACACTTTGTGAAATGCCTCACAAAGTGCCTGACCCCAGTTACTGCAGGTACATTCTCTCAATCTTACAGGTATGTACTTTTTCCAGATGATCGGCATCGTAGCTGATTCCGATCAGAAGAATTTCCTTTCCGCCATATTCTCGAAACCGGGCCGGGTATTTTCTTTCCCGGATCTGGTCAAGGCCTGATGAGGCGGCGGTGTTTTTCTTAAGTTCTATGATGAGAAGCGGAACATCCGCTTTTTTCTTTGGATATAAGACCATATCCACGTAGCCTTCCCCGCTCGGAATCTCATACATGCGGATGTAAAATCTCTCCGCCGTATAATAGGCCAGATCAACTGTCTCTTTCAGCGTAGCTTCCGAATTGTATGCCTTTGGGTCTGCGTATTGATGGTGAATTTCCCGAAAAGCCTCTGCAATCTCATCTTCCCTTCCCCGAAGCGTGTCCTGAAGAATCTGGTCTGCCTTTGCAATTTTCCTGTAAATCGTCTGATAGGTGCTGTCTTTAAGCATGTTGACAAATTGCATCCGTATCTCTCTGTTTGGAATACGGGCACAATCGCTATCCTGATCAAAAGAAAGATATCCGAGATGGACCATGGCAGCCAGCGTTGCGCCATCCCCCTCATCGTCAGCGCCTGGCAGTGTCCGCAGGTCATTGTCAAAGCTTACGTCGCTTACGGGGATTGCTCTGCCTTGCAAAAGTGTCTCCACGTCACGTCTTAGCACATCCCTTTTTAGGGCAATGAGCTGTTTAAACTGGGCGTTGCTGGCACTGTTTGTCCAGTAAGATGTGCATTTTCTGAACTTTATGGCATGAATGACCGATCTGGGGTTAAAGAGGGGTCCGGCACCTGGAAACGCGTATCCTTCATACCATTCGGCCAGTTGCTCATAGGAAATAGAGCATTCAGGGTTCCGCTCCAGGAGCTGGCGGACTTCTTCCTCTGTAAATCCGATATACGGTGCCAGATCACCTGGAACAAACATCGTATAATTGTCAAACTCGGTAAGGGCCGATTCGCCTTTCATTTTTATCATGGGAAGGATTCCCGTCATATAGGCTGCCGCAAACACAAACGACGTGATCTGTGGCACCTTGAAGAGGCTGCGCAGCAGTTCGATATATTTCTCCGGCGCCTTCTCGTCATCTGCCGGCTCCCGAAAGATATTGTCCCATTCATCACAGATCCAGAAAAACTTCCGCCCGGTTTTCTGAACGGTGTTTACCAAAGTATCGGCTAATGTATCTGCGGCAACATCTTTTCCATAAACATCCGTGATCTCTTCGATGATGGAATCCGACAGATAATCGATCCAGTCAAGCTGCCGTGCTCTCTCCCCGTTTTTTGATGCTTTGTTCAGGCTGCTTTGCTTTCCCGTGGCCCGTGCCCTGAAATCAAGCATATCCATGTAAATGACATCAAAAGCTCCACAGTAGGCAAGGGACGGATTCTGTCCGGCAATCTTTTTTTCTTTGAAAAGCGCATGCGTATCGTAACCGATACTATAATAGGCATTAAGCATCTGGGCAGTATATGTTTTTCCAAAGCGGCGCGGCCAGCTGGCAAGGATGAGTTTTCCTTTTTTATCAATCTGCGCGTTGACAAACTGGATCAATCCTGTCTTATCAATGTAATTTCTGTCTTTGCAAAATTCTTCGTAGCCGCAAGGTATTGTATTGAGATAATGCCGGAGCATAATATCTTCCTCCGTGACATCCTCCCCGGCCTGTAGACGCTGTGGCTTCCCGCCACAGGTGAGGAAGGTTCTCGTTCGATGGTCCTAACGAACCAAGTATAATTATCCTTATTTTAGTGAGAAAGAAAAGGAAAGTCAAGAATCTTTTTACGTGCCGCAGCCTGTACAAGGTTTTTTCCCTCTTTCAATCTCATTTTGAAAAAGGCAGGAAAAATTTTTTCAAAATAAGTTGGCATAGGCCAACTTTTGTAATATGATAGTCACTAGTTAGTAATAGCTAACCTCTGTATAACATAGAGGAGTTCATGTATGATCCACGCTAAATTTGAAGCTGTCATTGCCTCGCACTGTGCGCCTGTACTTATGGGCATTAAGCCGGCCAATTTCTGGTAATCTTCTGTCTTTGCAATGTCCTTATCATCGAACAGCTTATGAGAATCGCAAGAACAGTCGTAATAGGCTGTAAGCATCTTTGCCGCAAAAGATTTCCCAAAACGGCGTGGGCGGCTGACGCATGTCAGCTTGCTCCTGGTGCCGATGGTGCGGTTGACAAGTGCGATAAGGCCGGTCTTATCGACATAATCCTCATCATTGATCTCGGCAAAAGCCCAGTATCCTGAATTAATGTATGTCCCCACTGTTCTTTCCCTTTTTTTTCGATATCCTATGGCTCTTCTGAAACGGGAAGCCGGAAAGAGACATTTCCTGTCAGCTTCCATGTCCGCGGACCAGGCGCGCCGAAGCCATCAACAGGCTCCAGGGGCCGCTCCCGGGAATTCTCTCCCCATCCTCTGTGCTTTCAGGATGTGATCTGCATTGCAAGGAGGGCGAAAAAGCCGATGGCCAGGCCAAGCCATAAGAGCTCTGTCCATATGCGGTTGGCAAACAGGCCGATGCATTCCCGCATGAAGGCGTTTGGCCAGAACCACCATTTTGTCCGGCTGCCCAGCCCTTCGGCGCAAAGGCCGGCCAGGGAGGCCCAGACTCCGCTCCGGAAAACATGGTAGTTTGTCGTCACGAAAATGACCTTCTTTTGCTCCTCTCTGCCGCCCTCTGCCCTAATCATCTCCCGGGAAAATGCCATGTTTTCAAACGTATTTCTGGATTTTTTCTCCGGCATGATCGCGCTGTCAGGGATGCCGCATGTCTTAAGATACCGGCTCATGGCCTCCGCCTCCGGCATGGACTCATCGCTCCCCTGACCGCCGGATGGCACAAGGACAGCCATTTTTCCGGTCTCTTCTTTCTGTTTTTTCCAAAATTCGACGGCCTTATCTACTCTTCCCTTAAGAAGCGGAAAAAGGGTCCCGTCCTTTCTGAAGGAGCATCCCAGGATCAGAATATAGTCCTGCTCCCTGGCAGGAATATGCCTGGCGGCGCGGAAGGCGCAGATGGCCGAGCTCATGAGGATGCACTCGAAATATGTGACGAGCGTACCATAGACGCTGCTTGCCGTATAATAGAGCCGGCTCTTTCCGGCCATTTCCGGTATCTTAAGCCCAAGGAGCCAGAATCCCAGTGCTTCGCCCAAAATCAGGGCAAGGGCAATGGCCAGTCCCAGGACATTTTTCAGGCGGAAGCGCTCATGGCGCAGCAGTGCGATGTTGCTGATGATCATAAGCAGGGAAAAGACAAGGATAACCGGCGACGATACCTTAAGAAAAGTCCCTCCGGAAAGGCACAGCTGTTCATAAACATCCCGCATGCCGAAGCGGTAGGAATTTAACATGCGGCGGAGAAACAGGCCCAGCATATTAAAGCCTGTCACTGTGCAGAAAAGCCCTATGCCAAGGGACAGGATGGCGTCATAGCTATACATCAGGGGCCCTTTCAGGCTGAAGAACTGGATGAAGCCTATGGCGGCAAGCCCGATGAAAAACAGGCTGATGGCGGCGATCAGGGCATTATCGCCCGTAAAGTTTCCGGTTTCCGATGAATAGACAGTCCCCATCGGGCCGATATGCAGTTCATCGCGAAACAGAACTTCCCCATCCCTGTCTGTCACCGTAAGAGCATACTTTCCCTGCTCATGCGGCGGCTTAAATGCGATCATCAGTTTGTCTGTGTTCCTCATGTCCATCCGCTCGACCGGCAGTTCGCCTGTCTCCCAGGCGATGTGTACCTCCTGTGTTTTTTCGGGAAGTCTTCCTTCGTCAAACTGATGCCGGAGCTGAAACTCTCTCCGGTCGGTCATCCTGCCGCCAAAAGCAACCAGCAGGCAAAGGGCTGTCAGGAGCAGGACCCGGATAAGCATTCTTTTTCTTGCTTTGATCAGATCGTTTTTCATTGTTTTTTCTCCTCTTTTTCTGCCCAATGTTAGCACAAACAGTACGTGAATGCAAGAAGCCCTCCATTAACGGGGAAGGGTAAAAATGCCACCTGTACGGTTGCTCGTATAATAGCGGTTTTAATTGCGATCTCATCGCATGAAAACCGCTATTATACGGCAACCCTACAGGCGGAAAAAATGGGGCGCCCGTCACCTGACGGTGACGGGCGCCCCGCCGGGATAGAGGGAGAATACCTCTCCCTCTACCCTATTCCGAAGCAGCGTTTCATAGGAAATTATTCAAAGTAAGCCTCAAGAGAGTTCTGCGCGATGAAGTATTCATCAAAGATGGGATCCAGAGGCGTTCCTTCGTAGCAGATGCTGGGGGCATCCAGGAACATGAAGGCTCCATCCTCTCCGGAAGCCCAATCGGCCACGCCGTAGCCGTTGGGATCGCCGGATGCGGCAAAGTTCGCCCAATAGCTGGTGCAGATGTCCGCCGTCGCATAATCGTGGGCCGTCCAGTCGTTCTCGTAATCGCCGGGACGGAGAGAGCCGAACATATACCAGAGCTCCAGAGAATGCCAGCCCCATGCGGTCGACTGCGGGATGCGGCCGAAGGTGTAGGTGTAGAAGGAGGCGTCCTCGTTTTGTTTCAGCATGATCTCGCCGTAAATACGTGTGGCTTCCAGCCCGTACCATGCCTTGATCGCGGTATTGTAATAACCCACTGTGCCATCCGTGATCTCAATAAGGTCCTCAAGGCCGTATTTATCACACAGCTCATCGCCAAACTGCTCACGGATCTGTGCATACAGTTCCTCAGCCGTTGTTGCCTCATAGTTTCCGCTTTCGCCGAAGACCAGGCCGGCCATCATGCTCTTGCCGTTCAGGGCTCCCTCGCGGAGATAGAAATCACGGGGATTCTCCGTGATCGCCTTGCCGTCAATGATGATGCTGGCAGCAAAGCCTGCGTTATCGATGGCATCGCGGAGCGTTTCCTCGGGAAGAGCGCGCAGCTCTTCAGCGGAGACATCATGCGGCAGCTCAAGGTAGTCCAGGAGGGCATAGCCATCTTCATAGGCCTGCTCCAGTGTCTTATATGTGCCGAAGGCGCCAAGAGCGGACTGGTTGATGGTTCCCTTCACATACGGGTTAGAGAGCGGTGAAACAAGGGAGGCCGTTGTCTTGCTGCTGCCGCCGGACTGTCCGGCTACATTGATGCGCTCCGGATCGCCGCCAAACCCTGCGATATTGTTATGGACCCACTCGATCGACTTGGCGATATCCATGACGATCCAGTTGCCGGAAGCGCCGTTTTCATCGGCAAGCTGCGGAAGCGCAAGGCAGCCGAGGATATTGAGGCGGGTTCCTACGGTGACTACGACCACGCCCTTTTCGGAGAGGGCCTGTGCGTCAAATTCCGGCTCATAGGACCAGCCGTGCCCAAGGCCGCCGCCGTGGAACCATACGAGAACAGGATAGCTTTCATCAGCCGATACCGCGGGCGTATAGATATTCAGGTAGAGGCAGTCCTCGCTGTTGGAAGGGCTGTCGCTCTTATAAAACGCGCCCCAGCCGTTTTTGAAGGCATCGCCTTTGAACATGTCAATATAGGAGGGCTGCACGGCCGCGTCCGCAAATTCGTCAAATACGCGGACCCCTTCCCAGGATGCAGGATCCTCAGGAGCAGCCCAGCGAAGGTCTCCAACCGGGGGAGCCGCATAGGGGACGCCTTTGAAAATGGTCACGTCATAATCCGGGTCCACAACTCCCTCTGCTTCGCCCTGCTGCGTTGCGACAACACCAATGCCCTTAAACGCCGCTTCTTCCTCTGCAGGGACGACCGCCGCAAACATGCTGGCCGCCAGTACACAAGTCAAAAGGCAGGATAGCATTTTCTTCATGATGAAAACTCCTTTCTGTGTTTGTGTGAAACTGCTCGTCTTCTACTTCGATTGGCTGTTGACAGATTGCACAATATCCTTTCTATATTAAAGGATAATATCATGTTATCATGACATGTATCCTTTGTCAATAGTCGTCATTTTATGTGAAAATTTACGAATTTATTTCGCTCCATTTGGTTAATTTGCTTCTGCCGCATATTCTCCATATTCGCATCCGATGTGTGTGGCTTCTATTTCGTCCACCAGCTCAAAATGGTCGCCATTTCTGTCATAGAGCTTTACGATCCCCCATCCGTTTCCGCCGTTCCACAGCCGGTTATGTTTCTTGCTCCCGTCCGGGGCTTCATAATTGATCAGAAGCATATCCTCTTTCCGGCAATGCACCTCTGTCTCCATGGCGGCGTGGATATTCTCCTGGCGGACGTGCCAGCAGACATCCTCTTCTCTCTCTTCAAAGGAAAACTCTGTTTTAACCTGGAGCCAGACATGGGAAAAATTGAAATCGTATTCCTTGCCTTCATACCAGAACGCGCCAAGCAGGCGGCGGTCCAGTGGGACAAAGTAAACCTTTGGTCGGCCTCCGCCGATATCAAACACGCTATTTTCCAGTTTTTGCCCTGTCTTCCTGCTCACAAGGCAATTGGAGGACAGCCACACCCAGGGGCTTGTAAAATCGCGTCCCCAGTTTTTGTCGGCATATCCGTAGCACTGCTCCGGTGAGACGATATACTCCCGGTCATTGAGCAGCAGATGTCCACAATAGGCTGTCTTCATCCCTTCCGCGTGCCAGTACATGGCAAAGGCTTCCATGTCGCGGAGCGGCTTGCTCGCGCCGTAGCCGACGTTGAAAGCCACCTGCTTTTCGATTTCCAGGTCCCAGGAAAGGCTGCCGCAGTCGCACATCCATTCCGGATGCTCTTTTGCCTCCGGCCCGGCAATAGAAATGCGTCCCTTGAGGCGTGTCTCAGAGACGAGGCAGTCGTCAGCCTCGATCTGAAAAGGCGCTTCTGCGTGGAGGGATACATCTTTCCATGGAAAAAACCTGTGCAGCTGGCATTTTCCCTCCCCCCAACACCCCGCTTTCACCATCAGGTAGGACGGCTTTTTTCCAGCGGCTTTATTCGCTGGCAGCTGGCCGAGAACAGGCTCATCCTCAGCCAGGGCGGGATTGCAAAGGAAAAATTCGATAAAAAACGGTTTATCCTCCCCTGTCCGGGCATCCTGGGCAGTGAACGAATGCCACCACCAGTCGTATCCCAGATGCCGCAGGGGACCGTGAAGCATACAGGCGTCACGTGTGATATCATGATAATTAAACACGGCTATCTCCTCCTATACTCGCGAGCGCAGAAAATAACACTTTGTTACTATTCACGGCCGTAAGGATGAAGGCATCAACAGCAATAGCATCCTTTCCATGACGCTCCAGCATCGTATCAAAATCAAACCTCATAATCTGCTGCCTCCTTTTGGCTCTTCTCCATTCGCTAGTATTTAACCCACAGGGGCCATATCAAGTGCCTTTTTATCTGACCTCAACCCATTCAGCACTAATCAATGTAGAAGAACCCTCCTTTTCCATAGCAGTAAAAACATAGCGCACCCAAAGTAATGCCCTAAAATTATACCGATTCCCCTTATTATTTTCAAGACGTAAGGAATGTAAGAAAGAATTCCCGATGATGCCGGCCTTGCCGCATGCAGGGAGCTTGGAGCAAAGCTGGTGTAAAGGGGGACAAGAAAAGAGAACGCTAAAAGAGCTCCCCGGAAATACGCCGGGGAGCTCTTGAATCACGAGGAGCATTCAGAGCATATCAGGAATGAAGCCTTTTTTTCAGTTCAAGGCCTGGAACTTGGCACACTTTATTCCGGCTGATACGGAGATGCCTTGACCTGGCTGAACATCCAATCCTGAAGGGTCTCGTTCTCGGAGGCAGCCATCCAGGACCAGTGGGCGTTCGGGACAACGGTGTCGGCCAGATAGTCGACATAAGCCCAGATAGCGCCTTCAGCTTCCATGGCTTCAATAACGGGAGCCAGATCCAGGGCGGCTTCCTTGCCGCGCAGATATCCGTTGCGTCCGTTTTCGGCCAGGAATGCGACAGCCTTGTAGCCCATGCCGGTCACAAGATTGAAGTTCTCGACCATGTTGGCATCAGCGTTTCCGCCGCCATCGGCAGCGCCGCAGATGGTGATGCAGGGGATGTCCTTGACCAGCTCAAGCTGTTCAGGCTCGGTCAGGAAGCTGGAGTTGGCAATGACAACAGCCGCGGCGACCATGTCGGGATAGGTCTGCATCATCTTCTTGGTGCCCATGCCGCCCATGGAGCAGCCGGTCACGTAGATGCGGGAAGCATCAATGTTGCCTTCTTCAATCAGGCCCTTGACGATATTGCCGATGTTGGCGATAGCCGGATCGTCCCAGCCGGTGGGCTGTGCCTGCGGGGCCAGCACATAGCACGGATGCTCGCTCTGGCAGCGGGCCGTTACATAGTTAAGGGCGCCGCGGTTGGCCGCGATCTGGGCCAGGTTGTTGTCGCCGCGCTCGCCGGCTCCGTGCATCCAGATAACCAGGGGAAGCGGCTCCTCGCTTTCAATGGCGGGAACATACAGACGGTAAGGTGTGGTATAGCCATCGGCATCGGTGATCTCCAGGGCAAGGAACTCATCAACTTCGATGTTGATATAGCCGGTCGCATAGAACATTTCCTGCTTCGGGACATAGCTCACGCACAGGGTCTGCTCCCTAAGAAGGTTCTGGCCATTGTTATACTGCAATGTGCCGTTGTTCCCGGTGCCGATGCCGGCGGGATCGTCAAAATCAACAAAAACATACTTGCCGCTGTACTCGGCTTTGCCGGGAAGGCCGGAGTTATTCAGATAAATCCCGGTGACATCAAAGCCGCGCACCGCGAAGGTGCTGGTCGTGAGGGCGCCGCCTGTCCACTCGCTGTCAAACTCAAGGCGGACACCGGAGATGATCTGCCCTTCATCGAGGACCTTGGTCACGATCTTGGCGTCAACAAATGCGGGATCCGGGACTGCTTCTTCTTCGGCCTGTGCCATAACAATAGCGCCGAAGCTGAAAATCATAGCTGCAGAAAGTAAAACTGTCAAAAGCTTCTTCATATTTTTTTCCTCCCGTATCAATATTTATAAAATATCAGCCGTAAAACCACATGCCCTCAGGCATGTGGATACAC
>CAMNNO010000028.1 GCA_946545475.1 uncultured Blautia sp. | reverse complement strand
CCCCCCTCCCCTGCGCCTACCGGCAGGTAAGCGTAAAATAGAAAGAGCAATAAAGAAACATACCGCACCAAGCTCCCCCCGGCCAGTAAGCATAAATCCGAAATCCCACGGGGGGTCCCAGGGGTCTCCCCTGCCTCATTTCATTTTTTCATGTTGACGAACTGTGTATATCTTGGCAGCCAAACCAGTTCAATAGTCCCAATGGGCCCATTCCTCTGCTTAGCGATAATGATCTCCGCCACATCCTTCTTTTCCGTATCCTTATGATAATAGTCGTCACGGTAGATGAACATGACCACGTCCGCATCCTGCTCAATGGCCCCGGATTCCCTGAGGTCCGAGAGCATCGGCCTGTGATCCGGCCGCTGTTCTACGGCGCGGCTGAGCTGCGACAGGGCGATCACCGGCACGTCCAGCTCCCTGGCCAGGGCTTTCAGCGAACGGGATATCTCCGATATTTCCTGCTGGCGGGAATCTGTCCGGCCGCTTCCGCTCATCAGCTGAAGATAATCGATCATGATGATCCCCAGATTATGCTCCAGCTTATACTTGCGGCACTTGGACCTGAGCTCGGACACCGTAATGCCCGGGGTATCATCGATAATAAGGTTTGAGTGGCCGATAATGTTTGCCCCTTCCACCAGCTTCGTCCAGTCCTCGGCATCCAGGTTGCCGGTCCTCATATTCTGGGAATCCACATGGGATTCCATGGCCAGCATACGGTTTACCAGCTGCTCCTTGGACATTTCCAGGCTGAAAATGGCTACCGCCACATTCTGCCGGGTAGCCATATACTGGGCCATATTGAGGGCGAAGGCCGTCTTCCCCATAGAAGGCCTTGCGGCCACCAGCACCAGGTCCGAAGGGTGCATGCCGGATGTCTTATAGTCCAGGTCGGTAAAGCCCGTCGCGATCCCCGTTACCGAGCCCTTCTGGTGGGAAGCCTTTTCAATATTGTCAATAACAGACAGAACCACCTGCTCAATGGGGACAAAATCGGACACATTCCGCCTTTGAAGGACCTGAAAAAGCTTTTTCTCGGCTTCCTCAAAGATCATCTGGGTCCCGTCATTCTGGAGATAGCAGCTGTCGGTGACCTCCTCCGATGCCTTGATAAGGCGCCGGAGCGCAGCCTTGTCCAGCACAATGTTGGCATAATAGCGCACATTGGCCGAAGTGGGGACTATGGTCAGAAGGCTGCCCATGTATTCCATGCTGCTGATCTCAGGCGGGACATCCTTTTCTTTCAGGCGGTTCTGGAGCGTAACGACATCCACCGGCTGGCCCTCGTTGCAGAGCTCTACCATGGCATCAAAAATGATCCCATACTGCTTTTGAAAAAAATCCTCTCCCGTCAGGATCTCAGCGGCCGACAATATGGCATCCCTGTCCATCATCATAGCGCCGATGACCGACTGCTCCGCCTCCAGGCTGTTGGGGAGAATGCGCCTTATCAATGCTTCATCCATAATCTGCTTTTTTCCCTGTTCCCTCATTCACTAAGGGGTCAGACTCCTTTGAGAGCTGACCCCATCTTATACTCGCGAGCGAATTTATACTCGCGAACGAATTTAACTGCCAATTGCAGTTTTACGCCGCGGTATATGCAGTTACACTAAAATAATTGCCTGCGGCAATTATTAAGTGTAACTAGTATAATTCCTGACTGTAATTTTCCGTCGCGGTATATGCAGTTACACTAAAATAATTGCCTCCGGCAATTATCAAGTGTAACTAGTATATCAAAACGCAAACATTATTTTTCTTCTTTAATGATCACCTTAAAGCTGCCCGTGACGGCCGGATGCAGCCGCACCGTTACGCTGGTCTCGCCCAGGGCTTTAATGGGCGTGTCGATGACGATCCTCTTCTTGTCAATATCAAGGCCATGCTGCTGCTTTAAGGCCTCGGAGAGCTCCTTGCCGGAAACCGAGCCGAAAGCCCGGCCGCCTTCGCCGACCTTAAGGGAAAGCTCGACCGCGATCGTCTCCAGCTTTTTGGCAAGCGCCTTGGCCTCTTCCAGATTTTCCTTGGCCACTTTCTCGGCGTTCGCCTGCTGAAGCTTTAATTCGTTCAGGTTTTTAGGGGTAGCCTCAAGGCCAAGCTTTTTTGGGATCAGCATATTCCGGGCGTAGCCGTCGCTCACATCGACGACCTGGCCTTTTTTGCCGAGGGCTCTCACATCTTCCAGTAAAATTACTTTCATCACTCTTTATCCTCCTGTTTTTTCATTCGTTTTCCAATGTTTTAGCGGGCATGTTTCCGCCGGAGATTCCTGCGCCTATCATACCTCAGCTATCCTGCGCTTCCTCCAGGCTTTCATCGATCACGGCCTCGAGCTTTTTTTCCACCTCGTCCACAGAGTCCGTGGACTGGGCGCCGGCGCTGTTCAGGTGTCCGCCTCCGCCCATTTTTTCCATCATCAGCTGGACATTGACCTCATCCATAGCCCTGGCGCTTATATAGACCTCTCCGTGATAAGTCGTCATGACAAAAGAAGCTTTGACGCCGGAAATATCCAGAAGCTCATTAGCCGCCTGGGCCGCTGTGACCGTAGGGCTTTCCAGCTGATCGCTGGGGCAGCGGGCGATGGCAAAGCAGTCCCGATATATCCTGGCCGAGCGCACGGCTTCCGCACGGGCTTTATAGGAATTTAGGTCGTCGCGGAGCATTTTCCGCACTCTTGTCACATCCGCCCCGCTCCGGCGCAGGAACGCCGCCGCTTCAAATGTGCGCACGCCGGCCCGGTTGGAAAAATTGTTGGTGTCGATGATAATGCCGGCATAGAGGCTGTCCGCTTCCATGTTCCGTATTTTCAGGCCCTCCTGGAAATACTGGAGGATCTCGGAAACCATCTCACAGGTGGACGAGGCGTAGGTCTCAACATAGGAGAGCACCGCGTTCTGTATCGTCTCGTTTCCCCGCCTGTGATGGTCCAGCACCACTATGGTATGCGTCATGCCAAGAAGCTCCGGACATTCGGTATAGCTGGGTTTATTGGTATCCACCACGACAAGGACCGCATTGTTGTCGACCAGCTCCCGGGCTTTCTGGCTGTCCACAAACATGAGAGGCTCGTATTCCGGATTATCCATGTAGCCGGCCATCAGGGGACGTATGGATGTGGTCGGATCATTGACCACAATGTGTACCGGCTTTCCCAGGGTCTTTCCGGCCCGATATATGCCGATGGCCGCTCCCAGGGCGTCCACGTCCGTGATCTTATGGCCCATGACCACAACGCGGTCCCGGCTGCTCATGATCTCCTTTAAGGCCTGGGCCTTCACCCGGGCTTTTACCCGGGTTCCTTTTTCGATCTGGGCTGTGTTGCCGCCATAGTAGGTGATCGTTGTCCCATCCTTTACCGCCACCTGGTCTCCGCCGCGGGCAAGCGCCATCTCTATGGCAATGCGGGAATACTCATAGTTCTGCAGGATCTGGTCCGCCCCCAGGCCTATCCCCAGGCTCAGGGTGACTGCCATCTCATTGCCGATATTGACGTTTTTGACTTCCTCAAGGATATGGAACTTCTGATCGATCAGCTGGTTGAGGGAGCTCTTTTTCAGGATAATAAAATACTTATCTTTTTCTGTCTTGCGGACAAGGCCGTCAAAACCGGAAAAGTATTTGGATATCTTTCTGTCTATGATGGCAATGAGAAGGGAGCGCCGCACATCCTCTACGGTTTCCAGCACTTCATCGTAGTTGTCCAGATACCCTGTAGCTACGACAAGCTTGTCATCCTCCGCCTTGCGGATATAGTCCTGAAGCTCGGTCTCATCATAAAGACACACGGTAACGAGACTGTTTTCTCCTTCATGAGCCTTAACAGTCTCAGGCAGGGGCGCATTTATGTCCGTTTTCCTGAGACTGGTCCTGTAAATCCTTCCGTTCAGCTGGGCTAAAACCTGAGACTGCGCATTTCTCTCCAGCTCCTGAATCTTCGCCTGCCCGATATCCGGAATGATCTTCCATATCTTTTCTCGATTCCATATCTTTTCTGGATTCCCGCCTTTTTCCGGATTTCCGTTCTTTTCTGGATTTCCGTTCTTTTCTGGATTTCCGTTCTTTTCTGGATTCCAGTTCTTTTCTGGATTCCAGTTTTTTTCCTGAGTCCCGGCGCCATCCGGCAGCAGGCTCTGAAACAGGCTGTTCCCCCACACGATCCGGCCCTGCGTGTCGAGGACGGCATAAGGCACGGGGAGGTCATCCAGCATTTCCTGACGGACAGTGTCAAACGAAAGCGCAAATGATGACAGGTCGTCCATAATGGCGGGCCGGTACTTTTTTCTCATAACCAGCAGAAAAATCACAAATATGACCAGTGCCGCAGACAAGATCAGCCCGGCATATATATTAACCGGATACAAAATGACATTGACCACCGCCAGGTAACCAACCAGATATCCAGGCCATCGCATGTTCAGTTTCAGCAAGCCATGTAAGTTCTGATCCTCTCCCATAATCCTCCTATCCCGCGATCAGAAAACGACCGCAAATATGTATAGGAACTGTAAATGGTTTTTCTTACGTCATTATACCAGAATCGCGGCACGTTTTCCATTCTTTTTTTCAGGCGTGAGCCGAGATACTTCCTTACTCCGCCCCTGCGATAATAACAAAAAACTGCCCCGGAAAGTTTCCGGGGCAGCCTGTTGTCAAAGCTTTTACGCAAATACGAAATCAGTCCTGAATGTAGGGCATAAGGGAGATATGGCGGGCTCTCTTGATAGCCACGGTCAGAGCTCTCTGATGCTTTGCGCAGTTTCCGGTAATACGGCGGGGAAGGATCTTGCCGCGCTCAGATACATACTTGCGAAGCTTCGCAACATCCTTGTAATCCAGCTCGTTATTCTCCTGGCCGCAGAACACGCAAACTTTTTTTCTCCTGCGTCCGCCTCTCCTCTTCATGGGAGAATCCGGTCTTTCACCTCTGTTAGTATAAGCCATTTTTCTTTCCTCCTGTCAATTAACACCGGGGATCTCATCGTCAGTCCCGGCTTCTTATAATCTGATCATGATCCGGGCATCGGGCTTTCCGCCAATGCCTCCGGGCCTTAAATAAAGGGCAGTTCCTCGTCAATGCCATCCGGGATGTTCATAAACCCATCCGCGCTGGCGCTATCTGCGGAAGGCGCAGCCGCCGGGGCGGGCGAAGCGCTCGGTGCGGAGGCGCGGTAGCCATCGCTGACGGCCTTGCTCTCCACAAATTCCTGGTCCTCCACCACAATATCCGTGGTATAGACCTTCGCACCCTCGCGGTTCGTATAACTGCCGGTCTGGATGCGGCCTGTCACCCCGATCTTCATGCCCTGGCGGAAATACTTTTCAGCAAATTCCGCCCCTTTTCCAAATACCACACAGCGGATAAAATCCGCCGTCTGATCGCCGTTATCTCTGTCACGGCGGAACCTGCGGTCCACAGCCAGAGTATAGCTGGCATAAGCGGTACCGCCCTCGCCTGCGGAATAACGGACTTCCGGGTCCCTTGTCAAGCGCCCTATTAAAATAACTTTATTCATATTTAAATACCCTTGCGAAATATCAGGATCACTGCCTGAATTTCTTTTTAAAAATGCCTGTTTTATTGTTGGCGCTTTCCTGTCTTTTATTATAAATATGCGCGAATTTTCGGCAGAGCGGCGCGAAGATCCAGCGCTGGGAATTACTCCTCAACTTTTACGATCAGATACCGAAGAACGTTATCCATGATGCGCATTTCTTTTTCCAGCTCTGTCGGGCAGGCGGGTTCTGCTTCAAAATGGATAAAATAGTAGAAGCCTTCGTGCATCTTCTGGATCTCATAGGCGAGCCTCTTTTTGCCCCAGTCTTCCACCTCGGTGATGTTGCCGTTGTAGCGGGTGATGTAGCCTTTGGCTTTTTCAACTACCGCGTCGCGGGCTTCGTCCTCCAGCTTGGCATTGACAACCAATGCTAATTCGTACTTGTTCATGTTTGCTTAACCTCCTTATGGACTTCCGGCCCTTTGCCTGTCAAAGAGCAAGGATTAGAAAATATATCACAAGAAATGACTATAACATACGGTTCCGGCTTTGTAAAGCATTTTTTTATTCAGAGGCACTTTTTTTTAAGGTCCGGACATCCCGTTCAACCTGTCTGCGGGGCAGCATGACCTGGTGGCCGCAGCCCAGGCATTTCAGGCGGAAGTCCGCGCCGATGCGCAGGACTTCCCAGTCCCTGCTGCCGCAGGGATGCGGCTTTTTCATCGTCACGATATCTCCCGCTTCGATAATACTTTCCATATCGATAATACTTTCCCTATCTATAATGCTTTCCACATTTACCGACATATCACGCATTTACACGCGGATCTGGCTGAATACTTTTCCTATGGGCTCGCTGATGACCAGGTCAGCCTGGCGGTCCCTGGGGGTCGGTGCTTTGTTGATGACGACAAGGCAATCGCCCCTGAAATAGTCGATAAGCCCGGCAGCCGGATAGACCACCAGGGATGTCCCGCCGATGATCAGGACCTGCGCCTCTGCGATGGCCCTGACGGACCGCTCGATGACATCGCCATCCAGGCCCTCCTCGTAGAGGACTACATCGGGCTTTATCATGCCGCCGCATTCGCATCTGGGCACGCCCTGCGAGGCTTTCATGTAGGCAAAATCATAGGACCGGCCGCAGCGGATGCAGTGGTTGCGGTAAACGCTGCCGTGAAGCTCCAGCACGTTCTTGCTTCCCGCCATCTGATGCAGGTTATCGATGTTCTGGGTGATCACGGCCTTAAGCTTGCCCGCCGCCTCCAGGGCCGCCAGCTTTTTGTGGGCCTCATTGGGCAGGGCCGTGTCGCAGAGCATCTTGTCCCGGTAAAAGGTGTAGAAGTCCGCCGGGCGCTGCATGAAGAAGGTATGGCTCAAAATGGTTTCCGGGGGATAATCATATTTCTGGTTGTAAAGGCCGTCAACACTCCGGAAGTCCGGGATGCCGCTTTCTGTAGACACTCCTGCTCCGCCGAAAAAGACGATGTTATCATGGGTATCTATGATCTCCTGAAGTTTTTCGATTTCTGACTGCATGAAAATCCCTCCTTTTCTTCTGAAAGATACTTAGTATATAGTATCGACCCGGCGGCCTTGGATGACACAGCGGGTAGCTTCGTTTCCGGTGCAGGTGGAAAGTGTGATGATCTTGTCGTAGGGGGTCAGGTTGTCAAGGGCGCTGGAGGGAATGCTGATGGCGGATGAGGCCTTCTGCCGGGCTATCCAGTCTGTGAACCCTTCTTCCCCGGTTTCAAACAGGCGGTAGGTCTCGCTGTACACGTCTGCCACATAGGCGGCTATGATCTCGTAGCGGTAGGCCGCCAGGGGGGTAAATATCCAGAAATAGGGGCTTTTGCCGTATATGGACGGATCTTCCACCATATTTTTCAGCTGGCCGAACATGGAACCGTTCTTCATGTTATGCCCGTAGATGATCGTATGGGGATCATCGAAATACCGGCTGTTCAGGGCGTCAACGAAAATGGAACCGGCAATATTATAGTTGCCCTGATAGGTGGTGTGAAGATAATAGTCATTATCCTCTCCGTGGACGATGGGATAGTTGATATCCGGGATCGCTTCCATATAGATCCAGCCTGTGACATCGCTGTTCAGCCCCTGCAGCGGGGCAAAATCCACACGAATGGGCGGTTTAAGGGAATAGCCCCCGATCTCCGGAAAACTATCCGGCTCTTCGCCCTCACTCTCTGCTGCCGGGCTGTTCTGGACAGCGTCCGCGTTTTCCCCCTCCGTTACCGCCAGTTTTGCGATGCCGGCGTATTCATCCACGCCCTCCTGATACTCCCGATAGATATGAAGAAGAGATATGGCCGCATAGGCAAAGCCGGCGAAGGCCGCCAGCAATATCACCGTCAGCAGGATATCTGTCGCTGTACTTTTTCTTTTTTTGTGTCTTTTTTTCAAACTCCGGACCTCTTTTCACGGCTTCCCAGCATCAGCATGGCTGCTCCTGCCGCCAGGATAAATATGGCAATGACCTGGGATGTCGACAGCCTTCCCAGAAATCCCCTTTCCAGATCCCCGCGCAGAAACTCCATAAGGAAACGCCCTGTGCTGTAAAAGACCAGGTAAGAAGCGCCTACCTGGCCGTCCCATTTCTTGTGCCTGGCGATCCCGATCAGCAGCAGCGCATGGGCAAAGTTCAGAAGGCTTGACATGATTTGGGTGGGATACAGCGGTATCCCGTTCGGGGCAAAGTCCGAGGCGGTAAACGTGATATGAAGCGGGCCCTCATAATGCCGCCCATAGCAGCATCCCGCGAGAAGGCAGCCGATCCGGCCCATGCCCTGCGCGACAGCGATGGATGGCATGCAAAGGTCGAACCAGGGCAGAAAAGGCAGGTGCCTCGCCCGGGTGTAAATATATCCACCCAGGACGCCCCCGATGATCCCGCCGTAAACCACAAAGCCATCGGCAAAGGTTTCCAGATAAAAGAGGGGATCCGCTATAACATCCGGCAGATTGGTCAAAAGAAAGAGGACTTTCGCCCCCAGGAGCCCGCTTACCGCGCAGGTGAGCACCAGCCCGAATACCTCCGTATCCGGCAGATGCGCCTTCCGGCTCCGGTATTCCATCATAAAATAAGCCGCCAGGATACCCAGGGCGATCATCAGGCCGTAACCGTATATCGTCAGCGAACCTATATGCAGTAATTCATTTTTCATCTTGTTTTTTCCGCTGGTAACAATTTCAATGGTATAATTGCAAGTATAACGCCAGGAGCGAGCGGTTGACCTCTTCGCCGGCCGGGTCGGCATAGCCGCTTTTATCCCCGCAGATATCCATGCCGAGAAGCCGGCTCTCCCCCAGAGAGACCGGGCGCAGGACCTCCTCCGTGAGCATAAGGAGCTCCGGCAGGGCCATATCCCCCTGATCCCAGTCCGCAGCGCAGGCCGCCGGCGACAGGATATCCTTGTCAATGGACAGATACAGCCTTTTCCCCGCGGCCCTCTCTTTTATAAAGGAGCGGGCCTTGCCAAGCTGCGACCCTTCCCGGTCAGAGCGAAGACTCTCCCGGCTGAAAAAATCCACGCGTGGCAGAAGCGCCTTGTCCACAGCCTCATATGCCCTCTCTTCCGGCCCGATCAGGACCACCCGCTCGAGAAAAGGGAGCTCCCGCAGGGCCTCCGCGCACCAGGAGCCGCAGGACAGAAGGCCGCCAAAAGCCGTGTCCTGCATATCCGTGTGGTTATCGAACAGAAACACCGTTACGGGAGCACTCTCCCTCTCCTGCAGGGCTTTCAGGAAAAGAAAGCTCAGATAGTGGTAATTTCCCGAATCCAGAAAACGGACCCCCGATGTCAGGTTCTCCCGGCAGTCCTCCAGAAGGATACCGGCTGCCTCATCGTCGCAGTAGCGGCAGCAGCCGGGCATCTTTTCATGTTCCACAAAGCGGCAGGGCATTTCCCGGTAAAAATCCTGCTCTTTATAGGCTCCGGTAAAATTAAACAGCGTCATCTTCGCCCTCTGCCGCCACAGCCGCGCCCTGGCCGTCATACTCCGCGTATTGCTCAAGCTTTTCCTGGGGCGAGGCGGCCGCTATCCTCTCCTCCCACTTTTTGCCCAGCACCGACAGGGCGATATCTCCCGCGCCGTTAAGCAGAAAGATGATCCCGGAAAAGACGACCGTCTGCCGGACCCGGGCAAAGGGGTTAACCATAATAAGGACGGCCAGCGCGGCCATTACAAGGGCAAAGCCGAGGAAAATGAGCCACTCCTTTGCCTTGCTTTTCCTGAATGAGGCCGCTTTCTGAAATTCCCAGACCGTATCCGCAAGGAGCAATGCCCCCAAAAGGATCGGGAAGAGCCTGGAAACGATCTGCGGATTGCCGAACAGGAATATTCCGACAACCAGGACTATGGCGCCGGAAAACAGGTCAAGGACCGTCGCCCCTTCCTTGCGCGACAGATACTGATAAAGATGGACGCCTCCGGAAAAGGCCAGGGCGAGCCCAAAAGCGACCCGAACGATGACCGTATAGGCAAACACCGGAAGAAATGCCATCAAAAAACCAAGCACCACATAAAAGACCGCACTGCCTCCCAGCATACGGGACGCGTCCTTCACAAAATCCTTTATTTTTTTTACCATAGCTATGCTCCCTTATTGTAAAGCCTGTTGACACCTTGTTCCTTTTGTTTGAAGCGCAGATATTGCGCCGCGCCTACAATTATACTCTATTTTCCCGGGCTCTGTCTACATAAAAAATCTTTCCGTCCATGCTCTTTTGTCTTGAAGTTTTTCCCTCCACTATTTATAATAATAGGGTAGAGGGAGGCTTGCCTCGCCTCTACCCCCGGCGGGCCGCCCGTCATCGTCAGGTGACAAATTTCTTATGGGCGGCCCTGCCATAATAATCGAGCAGGAGGGGAAACTTCCCCTCCTGCCCGCCCGCGGAGCGGCGCTCGGCGTAAGCCGTGATACTTCCTTACGCCGCCCCTGCGATATAAGAAACGGACAAAATGCCTGACAATATTAGTGAAAGAAGGTTAACCTTTGGATAGATTGGATAAAAGAATCCCTCTGGCGGCAGGCGCCATCGTTATCCTGCTGCTTATCGTCATCCTGCTGGCCCGGAATCTCACCTCACGGGACGATGCGTCCGTCACGTCTACCGTGACCAGGCTGCGCGCCCTGGAAGCGCGGGATGTCAATGCCCTGTCCGGCCAGGCCAATACCTACACCGCCTCCGCCGCATCACCCGACCAGGAAGCGGCATCGGCGCTGTCCAGCGCAAATGCCGTCTCTTCTGAGACGCCCTCCCCGGCAAGCCTTACCGCTTCCCAGGAGGAATCCCTTAAAACCGCCATTCTGAACGGATATGTCCTCTCCAATGTGGATATCCGCCAGAAGTTCCGGAACACCGCCATCATCGGCGACTCCATCGCGGAATCCATCTGGGAGTTTGGATACCTGGAAACGGATGTGGTCATCACCCACAGGGGCCTGTCGATCATCGATGCCGACGAGCAGATCGAGACGGCCATCGCCATGTCGCCCAGCGTCGTCTTCATGGCCTTCGGCGCCAACGACCTTCTGATGTTCGAGAGTGACGTGGATACCTACGGGAATACCTACCGCGCCCTTCTCCAGCAGCTGAAAAACAGCATCCCCGGTGTCACGATCTACGTCAATGGCATCCTGCCCATCCTGGACTCCGCCATTGCCGACGCTCCGGCCCTGGCCTATTATCCCCAGTATAACGAGCGCCTGCGGACCATCTGCCAGGAAATGGGCATCACCTTTATCGACAACACCTTCATTGTGGAAGCCGACCCGTCGCTCTACGAGCCGGATGCCATCCATGTTGTCAATGCCTACTACCCCATGTGGCTGACCCATATGGCCGGCAATGCCCTTTTCATGCCTCCGGAGGACTATGAAAACTATTCCTGAGCTCCGGAAATATTGTATAGATATCCATACGAATATTCATAACCGGGAATAATATCCATAAGAGAATAATACATATCCATAAGAGAATAATACATAAGAATATTCGCAAAAATAGATAGGGGTATTCAAAAAAATGAGTGAACGATTAAGCCTGATCGTCAAGATCGGCATGACCGCCTTCCTTGTGCTGTATCTGGCCCTTCTGTACCGGGCGGACAGCGCAAAGGATATCTCCCTCTCCTCCGCGGAGGAATCTCTGACATCCGTCTCCGGCATGCAGAGCCTCCAGAAAAGAGGGCGCGCCGACCTTAAGCGCTTCTTCTCCATCGAGGAGACCGATGTGGACAGTTATATCTTCTACAAGGCCCAGTCCCCCATGTCCGTGGACGAAGTCCTTATCCTGAAAGCCTGGCGCATGGAAGAGACCGACGCCCTTTTTGAAAAGGTCCAGGCCCACCTTTCCAGCCAGGAAACGGTTTTCGGCGCCTATGGCACCAACCAGATGGCGCTCCTTGCCAACGCCTCCGTTTCCCGCAGGGGCAAATATATCTGGTACATCTGCGGTCCGGACAGCCAGGCCATTACCGAGCGCTTTCTCCGCCTTCTGTAGCCACGTATCATACGCGCGCGGATCTTCCGTGAAAGTCCGGCGCGGCAAACGGCATCGAAACGGTCCGGCCGCTTCCTGCTGCCATCATGTACAAGGAGCTGTCCATGGGATTTTCCAGTATTGTTTTTATTTTTACTTTTTTGCCGATCTTCCTCTGGCTGTACTATCTCATGCCGGGGGACCGCTCGCGCGATATTGTCCTGGTAGCGGGAAGCTTTATCTTTTATGCCTTTGGCGAGCCCGTCTACCTCATCCTCCTCATTTTTTCCGCCTTTTTCAACTATTTCATGGGGCTTGATATCGATAAGGCCCAATATGACGATGTGGCCAAACGCCACCTCATATTCGGCGTCATCATCAACCTCCTGATCCTGTGCTTTTTTAAATACTGGGGCTTTTTCCTGGACACCATTAGCGGCATCACCGGGATATCCATCGCCCATCCCGTTCTTTCCCTGCCCATAGGCCTCTCCTTTTATACCTTTAAGAATATTTCCTATCTGGCCGATGTCTACAGCCAGAAATTCCAGGCACAGGAGAGCTTTCTTACCTATCTGGTCTACAGCACCATGTTCCCCCACATGGCCGCCGGCCCCATTGTCCGCTACGGCGATATCGAGGAAGCGCTGTACAGCCGGCACATAGACATCGGCCGCATCGGCCTTGGCGCAGAATATTTTATCAAGGGCCTGGCCAAAAAGGTGCTCCTGGCCGATAATCTGGGCCTTATTTTTTCCGCCGTCTCCTCCTCCGTCCCCTCGGTCTCCATGCTTACCGCGTGGCTGGGGCTCGGCGCCTATACCCTCCAGATCTACCTGGATTTCAGCGGATATTCCGACATGGCCATAGGCCTGGGCAAAATGCTGGGCTTTGACTTTCTCAAAAACTTTGACTACCCGTACCTGTCCGTCTCCGTCTCGGAATTTTGGCGGCGGTGGCACATTTCCCTGGGAAGCTTCTTCCGGGATTATGTCTATATCCCCCTCGGCGGCAACCGGGTGAGCCCCCCGGCCCATGTCCGGAACATCCTCATCGTCTGGGCCCTCACCGGGCTCTGGCACGGGGCCAGCTGGAATTTCGTCCTGTGGGGCGTGTACTACGGCATTCTCCTCCTCGTCGAGAAATATGCCCTGAACCGCTTTATTTCCGAAGGCCCGCTCATCGCCTGCCGCATATATACCGTCCTGTCGGTCATGATCGGCTGGGTCTTTTTCAGCCTACCCTCCTTTGGGGCCATCGGGCGCTACTTCTCGGCTCTTTTCGGCTTTGGGGCCTCCTCCTTTGCCGATATGACATTCCTGTATTACCTGAAAACCGGCTTTGTGCTCTTTGCCCTGGGGATCCTGTGCTGCACGCCCTTCCTGCAGGACCGCTTTAAAATGCTCATGCGCCGCCGCCGTGCGGTGGCCATCGCCATAGACCTTGTGCTGCTTGTGCTCTGCATCGCCTTTATGGTCTACAACTCCTATACCCCGTTCCTGTATCAGCAGTTTTAAGGAGCCTGACATCAATTATGAAAAAGAACAAAGGATCCTATCGGCCTTTTTTCCTACGGCTGGGAACCATTTTTATGTATTTTCTTCCCGCCGTGTTCCTTATCAATCTGATCACGCCCGTCCGGCAGTTTTCCGAGATGGAAAACCGCGTCCTCAGCGGACGGCCATCCGTTACGGCCTCCTCGCTTGCCTCGGGGACTTTTTCCTCCCAGTACGAAACCTATGTCAATGACCAGTTTGTGATGCGGGACCTGTTTGTCCGCATCAAGGCCATCGTTGACCGGCTTATGGGAAAGGTGGAGTCAAATGGCGTTTATCTCGGGAAAAAAGGCTATCTCATGGAAGCCTTCACGCCCCCGGACGAAACGCGCCTGGGCAATCTTCTGACCGCCATGCTCGCCTTTAAAACCGCCCATCCGGACGTTGCCCAGTACGCCATCATAGCGCCCAACGCGGTCAATATCCTGTCCGACTGCCTTCCCACGGCGGCCCCGGCTGTCGACCAGAATCCTTACATCGACAGGGTCTACAGCGTTTTAGCCAACGCCGGCGTCACCGGGATCGACCTCCGGCCCGCCCTCTCCAGCCATATCGCGGAGAGCCTTTACTATAAAACGGACCATCACTGGACCACCCGGGCCGCCTATTACGCCTATCTGGAGGCGGCAAAGGCCATGGGGCTCGATGCCTCCCTGGTCACCTACCAGGAGCTTCCCGCCACAAAAACGTTCCAGGGAACCCTCTCCGCCAGAAGCGGATACCGCTCTTCGGCCACCGATGAGATCGATGTCTTTCTTCCCGTCGGGAATGAGCTTTCCTACGTGGTCAATTATGTCGACGAGCAGCGCCGGGTCGGCAGCTTCTACCAGACCAGCCGCCTGTCCACCCGGGACAAATATGCCATGTTTTTTGACGGCAACCACGCCCAGGTGCGCATCTCGTTCCCGGGAGCGCCAAAGGGGACGCTCCTCGTCCTCAAGGATTCCTACGCCAACAGCCTGGTGCCCTTTCTGGCGCCGCATTACCAGACCATCATCATGATCGACCCCAGGTATTACTATGGCGATCTGGCCCTTCTCATGGAAGAGTGGGAAGTTGATGATGTTCTTTACCTTTACAACGCCAACACCTTCTTCTCGGACACCTCCCTGGAGCTTTTGCTCTCTCCCGACTAACGCGTGAGGGCAGGCAAGCTGTTCCGTTTCAAAGGCTGCTCCGTGTGACGGCTCCATGTTTTCCAGCTCATTTATTTTTCCGGCTAAGCTATTTTTCCAGCTAACCGATTTTTCCAGCTAACCGATTTCTCTAAAGGAGGGTATGTTTTATGCCACTCGACAACAGACCACAAGGCAGAAAAAAGAATGTTACCGAAGGCGGCACCGGCGTTCATAAGCATGGCAATGCCCTTGGCGGCGGTCCCGTGGGGTCTCCGGGCAGCTATCAGGGCCGGCCATCGGGCGGCTCTTCCCGCCCGGGCAGCACGCCAGGAGAGTCCTCCCGCGCATCTTCCGGCGGAAACAGGCGCAGGAAGGTAGGAAGCTCCATCCTTGGCGGTGCCGGCATCCCCACGTTCGGCGGCGGGCACATCAATAACACGTCCCATTCCGGCGGATCTTCCGGCGGCAGGAGAGGCGGCGGCCTTATCCGCATCATCCTCATCCTGGCCGTTCTGTTTATCATCAGCCGCTTCCTGGGCTGCGGCCAGAAAGGCACCCAGACGCCGTCAAATCAGCCCTCTTCCGGCCAGAGTACGTCTGCCGTGCAAAACCAGCAGACCTCTTCCAATACCGCTTCCCAGGGTTATGGCACGGCCTCCTCTTCCCAGGGCTCCGGCGCCCTCTCTTCCCTTCTCGGGCTTCTTGGCTCCTCGCAGAATAATGCCGCGGTGAATACCTCCGGCACCTACACCGGCTGGTCTGCCGGGAACGGCAGCATCGGCAGCTTAAATACCACAGTCCCCTCCGGTATCCGCAGCAAGTTTACGTCCCTTGTAGGCGGCGGACAGGACAAAGTCAATATCATGGTCTACCTTTGCGGCACCGACTTAGAGTCCCGCAGCCGCATGGCGACATCCGACCTCATCGAGATGGCCTCCGCCAATGTCACCTCGGGCAGCAATATCAACCTCCTGGTCTATACCGGCGGCTGCAAACAGTGGCAGACGAGCGGCATCAGCAACCGGACCAATCAGATCTACCAGCTCCGCGACGGCGGCATAGACCTTCTTGTCGAGGATGACGGCGACAAGGCCATGACCGACCCGGATACTCTGCTCCATTTCCTGACCTATTGCCGGGACAACTTTTCCGCCAACCGCAACATCCTCATCTTCTGGGACCACGGCGGCGGCTCCGTTACCGGCTATGGCTACGATGAGCGCCACTCCCGCACGGGCTCCATGGACCTGACCGAGATCCGGAGCGCCATAGCGGGCTCCGGCATGACCTTCGATATCATCGGCTTTGATGCCTGCCTGATGGCGACCACCGAGGTCGCCATCTCCCTGGCTCCCTTTGCCGACTACCTTCTGGCCTCCGAGGAGACAGAGCCCGGCACCGGCTGGTATTACACCAACTGGCTCAACCTGCTGTCGGACAACACCTCCGTCCCGACCGTGGAGCTCGGCAAAAAGATCATTGACGATTTCGTCGATGTCAGTGCCGTATCCGCCCGCGGCCAGTCCACCACCCTTTCCCTGGTGGATCTGGCGGAGCTTTCCTATACCTTCCCGGCCGAGTTCACCGTCTTTGCCCGGGATACCACGGCTCTCATTGAAAATAACCAGTATAAGGCCGTCTCGGACGCCCGCAGCAGTTCCCGCGAGTTTGCCCGCTCGTCCAAGATCGACCAGGTGGACCTTGTCAGCCTTGCCCTTCATCTGGCGAAGACGACAAATTCCGACATCGGCGCCAAGCTGGCCTCCTCTGTCGTCAACGCGGTCAAATACAACCGGACCAGCCGCGACATGACCGATTCCTACGGCCTCAGCATCTACTGCCCCAAGGATAAGCTTTCCCAGGTCAACACCATGGTAAACACCTACCAGACTCTTGGCCTTGACGAGGAGTACGCCGACTGCATCAAAAAGCTGGCGACCATCCAGGCCTCCGGCCAGGCTGTTACCGGCGGCACCAACTCGCCCTTTGCCGCCCTCTTCGGTGGCAGCTCCTATGGCCAGAGTTCTTATGGCAGCAGCTCTTACGACAGCCTCTTCGGCAGTACCGGCGCCAGCCTGATGACCGACATCATCACCCAGCTTCTCTCCGGCCGTTCCCTGGATACGATCGGCCTTAACGAGGAGAACGCCCGCTTCCTGTCCGAGAGCGGCCTCTCCGCCGAGACGATCGCCTCCGCCCTGGCGCCGGACCTGTTTGATGCCAGGAACCTTTACTGGAATTATCAGGACGGGGCATATACGCTGCATCTTCCCGAGGAGCAGTGGGATCTGGTCCACGACCTTAAGATGAATGTTTTCTATGACGACGGCGAGGGCTATGTGGATCTCGGCATGGATTCCCTGGTCGAATATACGGAGGAAGGAGATCTGCTGGTGACGGATGATCGCACCTGGATGTCCATCAATTCCCAGCCGGTTGCCTACTACGCCTTAAGCTCCGTCTATCTGGATGACGGCACGTCCGTTTTCATCGGCCGGGTTCCCTGCCTGCTTAACGGCAGCCGTTCGAACCTCCTTGTGGTCATAGAAGGCGACGAGCCCGGATATGTGGCCGGCGCGGTCAGCGATTATGTGGAGGGCGAGACGGATACCGTGGCCAAATCCATGACACAGATCGCGGATGGAGATACCATCGAGTTTCTCTGCGACTATTATTCCTACGATAATGTGTACCAGAACAGCTACCGCCTGGGGACGCCCATTGTGGTCGATGGCGACCTCGTCGTCAGCGATACCGTCATCGACGCCGCTCATCCGGAATACGCCCGTGTTTCCTACCGGTTTACCGATATTTACGGCCAGAACTACTGGACACCCGCCATCTGAGGGCGCTCCCTCAGCCGCTTGCGGCTGAGCTGTAAATATGCCAACGAAGACTATGCAAAGGAGGATCATTATGGCTTTCAACAACAGGCCCCAGGGCCGCAAAAAGAATGTGTCTGAAGAAGAGGGCTCCGGCGTCCACAGAAGAGGCGAAGGCCTTGGCGGCGGCCCGGTGGGAAATCCCGAAAACTACGCCGACAGGCCGGCGATCGAGCGGCCAGCCGAAAATGCGGATGAGACAAAAGACGGCAATGCCTCTTCATCGCTGCGCCGCAAGGCCGGCGGTTCTGTTCCTCTTGGCGGAGGCATCAGCCGCCAGGGCTCATCTCCCGCTTCCGACGATGATCCTCTCAAGAAAGGGCTCCGGAAATACCGTCCCTTTCGCGGCATGGGGGTTATGGCCTTCCTTCTGACCCTGGCCCTCTCCCTTGGCCTTGTCACCAGCGCCTTTGCGTCTGACCCGTTTTCTATGCTTTTTGACCTGTTTGGCGGCTATGAGGAGTATGACTACGGCTCTGCCGCCACGTACAGCACGGCCTCCGGCTCCTATTCCGGCTGGTCGTCCGGCAGCAGCAATACCGGCATCCTGAATACACAGGTCGCCGCCGGCTCCCGAAACAAGTTTACCCGCCTTGCCGGCAACGGCCGCGATACGGTCAACATCATGGTCTACATGTGCGGCACCGACTTAGAGTCCCGCAGCCGCATGGCGACCTCCGACCTGGTTGAGATGGCCTCCGCCGATATCTACAGCGGCGGCCCGGTCAATATCGTGGTCTATACTGGCGGCTGCTCCAAGTGGCAGATCTCCGGCATGAGCAACCGTACCAACCAGATCTACCAGGTCCGTGACGGCGGCCTTGACCTTCTGGTGGAGGATGACGGCGACAGGGCCATGACCGACCCCAACACGCTGGCCCGCTTCCTGGCCTTTTGCAGCCAGAACTTTTACGCCACCCGCAATATCCTGATCTTCTGGGACCACGGCGGCGGCTCTGTTACCGGCTATGGCTACGATGAGCGCCACTCCCGCACAGGCTCCATGGACCTCACCGAGATCTACGCGGCCATCGAGAGCTCCGGCATGACCTTTGATATCATCGGCTTTGACGCCTGCCTGATGGCGACTACCGAGGTTGCCCTCTCCCTGTCCCCCTTTGCGGATTACCTCATCGCCTCGGAGGAGACGGAGCCCGGCACCGGCTGGTATTACACCAACTGGCTGAATACCTTGGCCGCCAACCCCTCGATCCCCACCACGACGCTCGGCAAGCAGATCATCGATGATTTCATCGATGTCAGCGCTTCCCAGGCCCGCGGCCAGTCCACCACCCTTTCCCTGGTCGACCTGGCGGAGCTTTCCCATACCTTCCCGGATGAGTTTACCGATTTTGCCCGGGATACCACCACTCTCATTGAGCAGAACCAGTATAAGGCCATCTCCGATGCCCGCAGCGGCTCCCGCGAGTTTGCCCGCTCGTCCAAGATCGACCAGGTGGACCTTGTCAGCCTTGCCCTGCACCTTGAGAGCACCACGCGCAGCAATATCGGCGAACGCCTGGCTTCTTCCGTCCTCAGCGCCGTGAAGTACAACCGCACCAGCAAGGACATGACCGATTCCTACGGGCTTAGCATTTACTGCCCCAAGGATAAACTTTCCAGCGTCAACACCATGGTCCAGACCTATGAAGCCCTGGGGCTTGACGAGGAGTACACCGACTGCATCAAGAAGCTGGCCACCATCCAGGCTTCCGGCCAGGCTGTCGCCGGCGGCTATTCTTCTCCCTTTGGCTCCCTCTCGGGCGGAAGCTACAGCCAGAGCCCTTACGGCTCTTCCTCCGATTCCTATGGCAGCCTTTTCGGCAGCGCGGGCACCAGCCTCATGTCGGATATCATCGGCTCCCTCCTCTTCGGCCGTTCCATGCCGGAGCTCGGGCTTGACGAGAACGCGGCTTCCTTTATGGCTGACAGCGGCCTTTCTGAGGAACAGATACTCGCATCCCTTGAGGATAACCTTTTCGACGCGCGCAATCTCTACTGGGATTTTGACGGCAGCGCCTATACGATGCACCTGCCGGAGGAGCAGTGGGAGCTGGTCCACGACCTGCAGATGAATGTCTTCTATGACGATGGCGAGGGCTATATTGACCTTGGCATGGATGCCGTGGTGGATTACACCGAGGACGGCGATCTTCTGGTGGAAGGCGACCGCACCTGGATCCATATCAACGGCCAGCCTGTGGCCTATTACTGCATAAGCTCCACCTTCGGCGATGATGACACCTATTCCATCATCGGCCGTGTGCCTTGCCTGCTGAACGGTGTACAGGTCAACCTGATCCTGATCTACGACGATGAAAATCCCGACGGCTATATCGCCGGTGCCCGCACCGACTATGTGGACGGAGAGACGGATACCGTGGCTAAGGCCATGACCGCTATCGAGGATGGGGATGTCATTGAATTTCTGTGCGACTATTATACCTACGATAATGTGTTCCAGGACCGCTATTATTTAGGGGAGCCCCTGACCGTATCCGGTCCCCTCGAGATCTCCGACCGCTACCTCGACCGCGAGAATCCCCAGTATATCCTTACCTCCTACCGCTTTACAGATATCTATGGACAGAATTACTGGTCGGCGGCTATCTGAGATTCTCTGACCTGTCTGTTTTCTGACATACCTGTCTGTTTTCTGACATACCTGTCTGTTTTCTGACATAATGAAAGGGACCAGCCTCCGTTTTGCGTGGAGGCTGGTCCCTTTTTGCTATCGCAGAGGCGGCATAAGGAAATTATCGCCTTGCGGCGAACGCCGCCTCGCTAGCCATTTCTTCCCGCTCAGCTTTATCAGCATTTTTGAACACTGCTATAGTATAAAAAGCGGGATATTTCCCTTCTTTAATAGTAAAGGAGCTAATAGTAAAGGAGCTATATTACTCTTCTTCATCCTCCCTGTGCTTCCTCTGGCGAACGCGGATAATCATGATACCGAGGATGCAGAGGATAGCGATGACCAGGATAGCGATGTAAGGCAGGATCTCGGTGGGGTCTTCGGTCAGGACAGCGCGGCGTCCGCCGGGTGTCGGAGAGGGATTTTGTGTCTGCGGACCTCTGACGGAGAAGTAAACGGATTTGGTATCCTGCTCTCCGGTATTGACCCAGCCTCCGTTTTCATATCTCTGGCGGTTGAACGTGACGCGCAGGGTGTATTCCCCGCTGCGGCCAACGCGGAAGGTTGCCGTATAGGGGGCGCCGTCCCAGGTGCGGTCCTCGGCTATATTCCACTTATAGGGGACATAGCGCACATCCCCGTTCTTGGGATCCAGGTTATCCGTGCCTGCGCCGTAAGCGTAGAAGGTGATCTTGGATTCTGTCGTATAAACGCCGGCTTCGCTGGTAATGCCAGTAATGACATTGTTCCAGGGATCGGCGATGATGGGTGTGCGGCCGGAAACCGTTACCACGATCTGCACATTGAGGTTGACATTGTTCGGATTCTTGATAGCTTCGGGGAGGGCGACCGTGCCGCTGACCCGGAAGGTCTGCTCGGCCAGGGATGTCGGATTATAGCCGGCTTCTTCCGGACGCCAGGTGACATTGGCGGCTGCCTCGCCAAGGGTCGTAATGAGCTTGACCGTGGCGGGGAGCTTTAATCCGGCTGTTGTCTTGGGTGAGCCGTTTTCTATTCCTCTTACGGCTTCCGGCTCCTGAATGGACAGCAGCCGCACGACCTGATTAGTCACCATGAAGGAAGCGCTGACCTGTCCGGAAACGCCTTCCTTTGTGCGTATCTCGATGTTTTCCGCATAGCTTCCCACCTGAAGGTTGGAAAGAGGCACGACCGTGAAGGCGGCTTCTTCGCCGGGAAGGAGCTCTATGGGCGTCAGCGGGCCAACGACAAAGTTTATGCCGATGGGCTGCTCAAAGTGCAGCGGCTGGTTGCCGGTATTTTTGATCGTTATGGTCTGGGGAAGGGTTTCCTTTTCCGTACCTTCTTCCCTGGCCTCAAAGACAATAGTCTCGGGCTCTGCCGTCATCGCCCATACCTTGGGGACTTCCGTTACGGTGAAGCTCGCTTTGACCGTTGCTAAGGGAGCGGGGTTCTCTTCCGCAATATCCGGGAAGATGAGAATTTCTTCTTCGTATTTTCCGGGAGCCAGATACAGGGGGACTTCAATATTGAAGACCGCTTTCTCTCCCGGTGCCAGTACCGTTGCCGACAAGAGGCCCGTGCGGAAGATCGTGGCACTGGCTTCTTTCAGGACGAGGATGGTATTGCCGGTATTGACAAGCGTTACCGTCTGGGGAGCCGGCGCTGTGGCGTAGGTCTCATCGAGGCTTCCGAAATCAATACTCTCCGGGGACGCGCTCAGGGCGATCACCGGCTCCGGCGTAGGTGTAGGCTCCTCTGTGGGAACAGGCGTATCCGTCGGGAGCGGTGTTTCGGTGGGTACAGGAGTATCAGTAGGTACAGGTTGTTCGGTCGGTTCCGGGATATCTGTGGGCTCGGGTTCTTCGGTCGGTTCCGGAATTGTTGTGGGCTCGGGCTCTTCCGTCGGTTCCGGAGCTACCGTGGGCTCAGGCTCTTCCGTCGGTTCCGGAATCGCTGTGGGCTCGGGCTCTTCCGTCGGTTCCGGAATTGTTGTGGGCTCAGGTTCTTCCGTCGGTTCCGGAATTGTTGTGGGCTCAGGCTCTTCCGTCGGTTCCGGAATCGCTGTGGGCTCGGGCTCTTCCG
>CAMNNO010000027.1 GCA_946545475.1 uncultured Blautia sp. | reverse complement strand
GTGAACCATTTAACAGAAGCCACAGACCTTTATGGTCTGTGGTAGTTCACCCATAATTTCCTTCTGTCCTTTTACACTCGTGCGCCATCGTTTTCGCAGCGCCTCTCCATTATACACAAAAAAGCCTTGCAAGTAAACCAAAGAAGAAAGGGGGAAGAAACGGGGACGGTTCTTTTTCTTATGAATCGCAAGAAAAAAGAACCGTCCCCGTTTCTTCCCCGTTTTTTCCCGGTTTTTTTTAGCTCTGCCTGCGTTCCCTTATCCTTGCGAAGATCGCCTGGAGCATGATAAAGAAGAACAGCAGGATCGCCGATACCACATTCGGCCAGGCCGAGTTGAGTTTTCCGTTAAATCCGACGATACTGGCGATGGTGCCGTTGATGAGCACGCCGACGAACGATCCGAATACGTTTCCGACGCCGCCGGTCAGGAGCGTTCCGCCGATGACGGCCGACGAGATGGCCTTCATTTCAAGGCCAAGAGCCTGGGTCGTTGTCCCGCACATGGTGTTCATGCAGTAGCAGATGCCACCCACCGAGCAGAGGAGGCTGGAGAGCATGTAGGTGATCATCTTTGTCCGCTTGACGTTAAGGCCCATAAGAGCCGCGCTCTGCTGGCTGCCGCCCACGGCGTACATGGCGCGCCCGACGCGCATGTAGCGCAGCAGGAGGAAGACGATGATGACGACCAGGAGCGCCACCAGCACCGTCACGTCCACGTAGGGGACCATAAGCTTTCCCCTCTTATTGACGACAGCGCCGATGTTGAACGGCATATAGACCTTGACCTGCGACAGGTCCACAAACCAGTTCGGGTTTGTGATGCTCACCTGGTCCTTGCAGATCATGGCCGTCATGCCGCGGGCAAAGAACATGCCCGCCATGGTCACAATGAAGGGCTGGATCTCAAGATACCCGATCAGGAAGCCCTGCAGCATGCCGAACAGGAGCCCGATGACAAGGACAAGCGGGATCAGCACGCTCGGCGACAGATGCTTATATTCCATGCCGACAGCCAGGATCATGCAGTCCATAGCCACCAGAGAGCCGACCGAGATATCGATGCCGCCCGTCAGCATAACGCACGTCATGCCGCAGGCGATGCAGATGAGGCCCGCGTTGTTCCGGAGGATATCCAGGAAGGTCTGGAGCTTTGTGAAGCCCTTATCCCCGTACATGGCGCATCCTGCCGCGTAAAGCCCGATAAACAGGAGCACCGTGATCATCAGCAATATCGTATGGCTATTTAAAGATCTCTTCTTCATCAACCAGCACCTCCCTGCACGGCAACACGGCTTGCCTTCTGCGCTCTTTTATGGGCGAAATAAGCCTTGACAGGACCCGACTGGACGACAACGATCAGGATAACGATGATAGCCTTGTAGACCGGCGCTTCGGCCTTGGCGACGCCCAGCGAGAACATCGTTGTGGTGATCGCCTGGATCGTATAGGCGCCGATGATGGAGCCGGCCAGGTTAAAGCGCCCGCCGCCAAGGCTGTTGCCGCCGAGGGCGACCGCCAGGATGGCGTCCAGCTCCAGGTTAAGGCCGATGTTGTTGGAGTCCGCGGAATAGATGCGGGAGGTGGCGATGATGCCCGCCACGCCGGCATACAGGCCGCAGATGGTGTAGCACAGCATGATGATCGCCGCCGAATTGATGCCGGCGATGCGGGAGGCCCGGGAATTGATGCCGACTGACTGCACGTACATGCCAAGGGAGGTCGTCCGCAGCACGATGGTCATGACCAGGATACATACCGCTGCGATCACCGTGGGCGTCGGGAATATGCCCAGGGTTTTGCCAAATACCTTAAATTCATCCAGCAGGATGTAGACCATCTTGCTGTTGGTCAGAAGCAGGCCGATGGCGCGCCCGGCCGTAAACAGGATCAGCGTCGCCACCATGGGCTGTATCTTCATCCGGGCCACCAGGAAGCCGTTAAACACACCGCAGACGCCGGCCAGCAATATGCCGGCGATAACGCCCACAAAAATGGGCATCTGGAGCGCGTCCGCCGTCCGGACGTGGGTCACGCCAAAGCCGGCCAGCAGCATGCAGCAGAAGCTTCCCGCCAGGCTCATGACGGACCCCACGGAAATATCCGTGCCGGCCGAGGAGGACACGACCAGCGTCATGCCTATGGCCAGGATGGCGGCCTCGCTGCCGCGGTTCAGGATATCGATGATACGCCCGTACAGGGCGCCTTCCGTTATCGTGATGGAGAAAAAGCCCAGAGGCGGGTTTCCCTGCACGGTATCGTAGACCACATTGATGACCAGCACCAGAAAGACACTGAATAAAGGCAGAAACAGAGGCTGTTTCGTCAAACGTCTGAACCAGTTATCGGTTTTCAATTCCGCTCACCTCCCGCTATTGTCCGCATCACGGATTCCTGTGTCAGATTCTCCGAAAGTTCCCCGACCTTCGCCCCGTCGCGGAGCACCGCCAGACGGTTGCAGGTGCGGAGCATCTCCTCGATCTCGGAGGAGATAAAGATCACGCTCTTGCCCTGGCGCGCCAGGTCGACCACCAGCTTCTGGATCTCGGTCTTGGTGCCGACGTCGATACCTCTTGTCGGCTCATCCAGGATCAGGAAGTCGGGGTCCGTGGCCAGCCAGCGGGCGATGATGACCTTCTGCTGGTTGCCGCCGGAAAGCTGCTTGACCAGGGTTTCCGTGCTGGGTGTCTTGATCTCCAGGAGGTCTATGTATTTCCTGGTGATCTCCATCTGCTTTTCCATGGGTATGCGGGCCCGGATGCCTTTTAAGGACTGCATGGCCAGCATGATATTTTCACGTACCGACAGATCCTCCACGATCCCCTCGGCCTTGCGGTCGTCGGGAAGAAGGCCCATGCCGAGGCGCATGGCATCGATCGGCGCGTTTATTTTCACTGTCTGTCCTTTAACCTTGAGCTCGCCCGTCTGGGCCTTATCGGCGCCGTAGATCGTGCGGGCCAGCTCGCTCCGGCCGCTGCCAAGAAGGCCGGTCAGGCCGATGACCTCGCCCTTGTGGATGTCAAGGTCAAAGGGTTTTATCTTGCGGGCGTGGCTTAAGCCCCTGGCTTCGATGATAAGCTCATCGGAAACCTGCTCATCCTCCTTGGAGCGGATGCTGGCCAGATCGTCAAAGTCCTTGCCCATCATGGCGGCGACAAGCTTGAGCCTGGGAAGGTCGGCGATCTCGTATTCGCCGACAAGCGTGCCGTTCCGCAGCACGGTGATCCGGTCGCAGACCGAGTAGACCTGCTCCAGGAAGTGCGTAACGAAGATGATGCCGATGCCCTGGTCCCGGAGCGAGCGCATCATGCCGAAGAGCTTTTCCACTTCTTTATCGTCCAGGGAGGAGGTCGGCTCGTCGAGGATCAGGACCTTGCATTCCATGTCCACGGCCCTGGCGATGGCAATCATCTGCTGCACGGCAATGGAAAAGCTGTTGAGGGTGCGCGTCACGTCCACGTTGATGTCAAGCTTTTTCATCAGCTCCCGGGCTTTTTTCAGCATCGCGCGGCGGTCGATGGTGTGGAGCTTTGTCATCGGCTCACGGCCGATGAACAGGTTTTCGGCAACGCTCAAGTTGGGGCACAGGTTGACTTCCTGATACACCGTCGAGATGCCGTTGCTCTGCGCTTCGAGGGTTGAATGGTTTTTAATGAGCTTTTGTTCCGGGCCCATATAGATCTCACCCTGCTCATTATCATATACGCCGGTCAGACATTTGATCAGGGTGGATTTCCCGGCACCGTTTTCCCCCATGAGCGCATGGATCTCGCCCTCCCGGAGTGTAAAATCCACCCTGTCCAGCGCCTTGACGCCCGGAAATGTCATGCTGATCCCGCGCATGGACAAGATTACTTGATTACTCATAGCATGGATTCCTTCCTGTAAAGTATTGTAAAGATATGGCTATAATTACAATCGAGTAGGAGGGGGAATCCCCTCCTGCTCGCCCGCGGGGCGGCGTTCGGCGTAAGCCGAAATATTTCCTTACGCCGCCCCTGCGATAAAAAAATGCGGGGGGAGCCCGAAAGCTCCACCCGCATCAATGGTCTTACACCCGGGATCCGGGCATCTTATTCAGTCTTTAGACCGTTTTGCCTTTTTCTTTTGTGCATTTTCGCCAGACTCGGTTGCTTTTAGCACATATGATTGTAAATCAGGACGAATGTTTAGTCAAGACCTATTTTTTGCTTTTATCAATATTTACGGCCAGCCAGAACTTCGTCGGTCATCGTGGTAACGATCTCGCTCTCGATGCCAGGAGCGCAGAAGCCTTCATCGGGAACCAGCGTGAACTTCTCAACTTCTTCGCCGTTCTGCAGGGCCTTGATAACGTTCATAACGATGACAGCCTGGATCGGGTTGCACTCGACGTCGCAGAGGATCTGGCCGTTAAGGGTACGGGTAAGGCCTTCGTTGGTCGCGTCGAAGGAGATGATGATCTTCTCGCCAACGCCGTACTTGATGCCGGCGGCATCCATGGCATCCATGGCGCCATAGGCTTCGTTATCATTGTGGCAGACAACTACGTCAAATCCGTCAGCGCCGTAGGTCTTGATGAAGCTTTCCATAACCTGCTGGCCGCCGTTCTGGGTGAAGTCGCCATCCTGGCTGTCAATGATCTCCCATTCCGGATGCTCGGCAGCAACCTGGTTGAAGCCTTCGGAACGGCCGATAGCAGCGGAGGAACCGGTGGAGCCTTCGATAACAAGGATCTTGGCGCCTTCGCCGGCCAGGTACTCAGCCAGCCACTGTCCGGCGGTAACGCCCTCAGCGGTCATATCCGTACCGACAGCGGTGGTATAGAGATCATCGGAAGCATCTACGGAACGGTCGGCAATGATGCAGGGGATGCCGGCATCCTGGACCTCTTTCAGGACGTTGTCCCAGCCAGCGGACTGGATGGGGTCGATGACGATATAGTCAAAGTCCTTGGCGATGAAGTTACGGACCTCAGTCAGCTGACGGGCATGGTCGTTATCGCAGTCGATCAGCTCCAGCTCGAAGCCGGCTTCCTCGGTAAACACATCATAATAGTTCTGGGTGTTAGCCATACGCCAGTCAGATTCGTGGCCGACCTGGACATAACCGATCTTAAGCAGCTCTTCTCCGGCGTTCGCGGTGACGAACATGGTGCCGGCCATTGCGATCGTGCATGCTAAAGCAAGGATTTTCTTCATGATAATGTCCTCCTTAAAAATGATAATAATAATGGTACAAAGTAAAGATGGTAAAACCATAAGGCCGCCGGCCGCCCTCCGGGAAAATACCGCCTCCCGGCGCCGCGCCAGCGTTTTACAATATTGACTGTAAATAAAATATACATCCTCCGCCCCGAAAAGGAAATTCATGGATATGTTTCATCAGTACAATCTGTTTTTTATCCCCCGGGGGAGGACAAATAACCGCAAAATCAGTTGATTTTCTTTCGATTTTCAGTTGATTTTCTTTTTGTCAGCCTGCACCCGTCCGCTCCTCTTCCTGGGGAAGGCCGGCAGAACCGGCGCGGAACTCGCTCGGCGTAATGCCGAAGCACTTTTTGAACAGGTAGCTGAAATAGTGCGGGTCATTATAGCCCACGGCGTAGGCGATCTCGGAGGAGCGCATGGATGTATTGTTAAGAAGCTCTCTCGCCTTTTTCATGCGCAGGTCGATCAGATACTTGGTAAAGGTCATCCCCGTCGTCTGGGAAAAGAGGGTGGAAAAATGGCTGCCGGACATGGCCACATGGTCCACCACGTCCTGGAATGTCAGCGTGGGATTGGTAAAATTTGATTCCAGATACTGGCGGGCTTTGTTGACGGCCGGGTTTCCCTTCATGTTCCCCTTGGATTCCCGGTAGCGGACAGCCTGCTCCAGGACTTCAAGCCCTTCCTGTACATAGCCGTCCAGGTCGTCAAACTCCGTCACAGGCTGGGAAGCCTGGGCATAGGCAAATACCTTCGGGTCCAGGACCTTCTGGGGATCTCCCTCCACCTCTTTTATCATGCGGAAGGCGGTGATCATGACCTCGGACCTTAAGTATCCGGCGTTTACCGGAATGTAGGCATTTACCGTCTTGAGCGACTCCACATAGTCCAGGAAGCGTTTTTTCAGGTCGCCGAGGTCCGCGTACTTTATCCGCTCGTAAAGCGAATGCAGCTCGACCAGCTGGTCGGATTTCCGCGGGATCTCCGGTATGTCCCTCGGGCCGATGATGCGCCTCATATGCAGGGGCTGGTTTTCGTTTTCGGCAATGTGCCGGGTATGGCGGGCGGATTTATAAGATGTCGAAATTTTCGAAAAGCCGGCCACGGTCTCCCCTATAGCGGCACGGACATCCAGATATCCGGCCCGGTCCAGCTCGTCAAGGGCCGAGCGGGCAAAGGAGTAGGCGCGCTCCTCAATGTCTTTATCCCCGTCCCCCATCACGAGGGCGTTAAGGAAATTTTCGCCGCTGCTTAAGAATACCGAGCCGCAGAAGCTTTCCGCCAGCTGCATAAGATGGGCGTGCATATCGGTATAGATCGTCCCGAGGATCACATCCCGGCGGGGGCGGAACTCGATCACCGCGTAGTGGGAGGCGATCAGGTTGATCCCGAAAGAGCGCATCTGCATACAGATCTTCTCCCCGTCGCTTTCGCCGACGCCCTTCATGATCACCTGACTGATGATCTGGTCCTGCACCAGGAGCTTGCCGTTTCGCATCTGCTGGCGGAGCCTTTCAAGATCCCGGAGCTCGACCTGCTCTTTTTCAATGGATTTCACAAGCCTGTCCAGCACCTTCTTTAAATTATCCATGGAAATAGGTTTAAGGAGATATTCCTGCACGCCCAGAGTGATGGCCTGCTTGGCATAGTCAAAGCTGTCAAAGCCGGACAATATCACAATGCGGGTCCATGGCATGACGCGCCTCACCTCCCGGCACAGAGCAATGCCATCCATGAAGGGCATGCGGATATCTGTGATCAGGATATCCGGCTTCTCATCGCGGATCATGGGCAGGGCGATCTCTCCGTCCGGTGCTTCCCCGACAAGGGTAAAGCCATTCTCCTCCCAGTCAAAATAATTCCGCAATCCTTCCCGGATCACGATCTCGTCATCAACCACAAACACCTTATACATGTTTTTTCCTTTCATTCCCATTTATCAGATCACTCCAATATTATCAGATCACTCCAATATCAGAATAATCGCGATTTCGTCCACTGCGGCATATTTGTTACCGTTATCAGCGGGGCCAGACCCCTTTAAGGGGTCCGGCCCCGCTGATAACCTTTAGTATAGCACAAAATCATGGCTGATATGACACAAAAAATGAAATGACAGAAAAAAACCGGAATGTTCTGCCTCTTCTTTTGCCCTTATCTGTTCGGATTGTAGATGATCTCCTTTGTCGTCTGGTCGCGGGAGAAGTCCTTAAGGTAATCCCAGAGCATGAAAGCGTACTCCGGATACAGGGCATGGATCATGTCAAAGACATAGGTGAAGGCGAAGCGCGGCTCACCGTCCTCATTATTCAGATACCAGGTGTAGCGCTCGAACTCGTCGTTCACGGTATCGATGGTCAGCTCGTCGGCCTTCTGCCCGAAATACGGATATTTCTCAAAGTCGAAGTCGCCGAGCTCTATGCCGTTAATGCCGGCCCAGGTCTTTATCATGCCCTGCTCGGCCTCGTTTGCCGGTCCCTCAAGGGAAGCCAGGCGGCGGGGCGGCGGATCGAAAGCGGAAATGGACATGATGATGGGAAGATCCTTATCCTCGAAGTTGGCGAGGGTCTCCTCCGGCTGAGGCGTCGCGCTGCCGGCAAACGGAGCGATGCCGGCCAGCATGTCGGGCTTATAGTAGCCGACGGAGTAGCTGGCGCCGCCGCCCATGGAATAACCGGTGGCATACACGCGGGAGGCATCCAGGGCCGGATAGGTCTCCAGCATGTATTTGACCAGGGCTTCGAAGGAATCGTTCTTATTCATGGTGAAGATGGAGTGGTCCGGAGCCACGACCGCAAGGCGCTCCGCCCCGGCCAGTTCCAGAAGGCCAAACTCTTCCACAAAGACACGGGCATCGTCGCCGCCGCCGTGAAGGGCAAGGATAAGCGGGACGGTTCCTTCGGGAGCGGTATTGTTAAGGACCTCCTCGGGCACATATTCGTACCAGGTGTCCATGTAGTCCCCGTTCTCATTAATGTAGTCGATGAAGGTGTCCTCGCACTGGTGCGGGATGTAATAAATGCCCTCGGCGGTCTTGCCGTCGATGACGATGCAGCGGTCGCACAGCGAGTAGGGCGCCTCGTCAAAGTTGTAGCCGGCAAAGGGAGCGCCGCCGGAATAGATGGCCTGCGGAAGGACCGGCACGCGCATGGCCTTGACAAACAGGTTGTAGTAGGCATCGTGGACCAGGGCGGCCGCGTCGGTCTCCTCGGATACGATCACCTTGCGAAGGGGCCATGCCTGGTTGTAGTACGTGGTCTTGCCTTCCACAAACGTGGTGGCATCCACGCCGTCCGCCGCGCAGTATTTCTCGATGGTCTTCTCATCCGCGCCGGAGAAATATATCGGGACAAAGGTTGCGGGCTTCCTGACCTTCTGCATCTCGCCGCCAATGAGCAGCACGCCGGCCAGGCGTCCCACGAAATCGATCTCGGGGGCGATATAATTGTTGAAGAATGTCGCGCCGCCGCCGATGCCGATAAAGTATTCATAGCCATAGCCGCCGAAGTATTCCGCGTCGGCATAGCTGATGCGGTTGCCGTCCGCGTCCAGGCCGAAATCCTTCTGGGCCAGCATGGCGGTCTGCAGCTGATAGTACGGATAGACATCGGCCGTGCCGAAGGTCTCGCCCACCGGGTTCACCAGCACAACGCTGCCCTTGCACTCCTCGATGATGTCCACAAGGCCGAGCCCTTCAATAAAGGCGAGGGCGGCGTCCTTGTCCGCGAATTTTTCTTCGGTATAGACAAAGATGTTTGTGTTAAGACGGGCTGCCGCCTGTCCGCCGTACAGGTTCTCGGAGCGGTAGACATAGGTGGTGCCTTCCGGATAGCCTTCCAGGGCCGGATGGCCGACAAAGGTGCCGGCTTCGTTGCCGCGGATGGCGTTGACAGCCGCGGGAGCACTCTCGTGGGCCTCGGCCAGCGTCTCAAAGGATGAGGGGTTGTGAAGCTCGCCGATTGCGCCCATCGCGAAAGCCTGGGAGAAAGCTCCAAGGGCCATCGCGGCGGCTAAGAACAGGGATAATAGCCTTTTCTTCATCGCTTTTTGCCTCCTTTTCAATTTCAATATTGATAACCGGTTGATGTGCTGCGCTAATTGTTCTGACAGAAGCCTTAACGGCACTTGCGATTAGCATTATGACCGATATTTTCTGTTTTGAGAATCCCGCGTCCTATCGATATGGTTGATTTATTTTTTGATGCTTTCTCTTTATTTTGGCTAAAATGTACATGGATTGCATCCCTGGCCTGTTTTATTTTTTTGTTTGTTTGATTTATTCCGCTGAATGTCCATAGGCTTTTCAACTGATTGCCGAAACAGGGTCAACTTTTTTAAAAAAATCCTCTGATATGTTCCTTTTGTTTATGAAAAGTCGCAATTACAGGCAACCAGAAAAGAAGAAGGCGGCCTGTTTTTTTTGTCTTTATTTTTCTATACTCAAGACATAAAGGGAGCCGGATGCCTCCCGCACATGTGTCACTATTATTTTAAAGGAGGAATCATTATGAAGAGAATGAAAAAACTGTCTCTCGTCCTCGCCGGCATCATGCTGCTTGGCACGCTTGGCGCGGCCAGCGCAAGCGCCATGAATTACACGAACCGCGTTGGGAATGAGGCGACCTTCGAGACCATGGAAGAAGCCCGTGAATCCATGCAGGCCCTTGTCGATCCCGATAATCCCAGGGGCGGCGTTCCCAGCCCCTCTCTGGAAGGCTATCCGGAAGGCACCACTTATATCTACCGCTCCCCCAACCTCTGGGGCGTGACGGCGGCCACCCGTATGAACACCAACCTTCTGGTCTTCACCGATCAGAAATTTGAGAACAAGGAAGACGCTTTCGCATACCTCGAGGGGCTGGGCCTTATCGACATCATCGACAAGGCCACCGGCAGCATCTCCCTCGTGACCCCCATCGGCGATGCCTTCGGCGACGCGGATGAATATGCCTACTACCAGATGCAGACCGCCATGTACAACTCCAGCACCATCGATTTCAGGTACTACGGCGGTTTCAGCTATCGCTACGTTATCGGTATCGACGGCGGCGCCACCTTCCTTAACGACTACATTGCCTCCGAGATGGACTATGTGAGCCGTATCGCCGGCATGCTGCTCATCGGCGGCACCATGACCACCGCGCTCCGCGATGTGGCCAGCTTTGTCCCCGTATTCCTGGTCAACCCCAGCGAAGAGCTTGCGGCTGAGTATGTCAAGGCCAACGGTGCCGAGGCCTATACCCGCAGCGGCGACATCGAGATCGCCTACAACCAGCAGTTCCCGCTCCGCAAAGTCGTGTGCAAGACCGTTGAGGATATCGACTGCAAGGCCCTCATTGAGGAAGCCTACAACGACCTCTTCATTAAAGCCATGCGCATCCCCTGCGTAAAACAGGGCCTGTACTCCGCCGGCACCCCGTTCAAGGGCTACGGCAACGACGAAGCTCCCTACTCCCTGTGCGAGCGTGACGCCATCATCTCCGACGGCACCGAAGGCGTCATCGGCAAGACCGCTGACGGCATCATCGTGACCGAGCATGTGGAAGACCGCTTCGCGGATATCCCCGCCCTCACCGGCGAATATCTGGAAACCTGGTATGAATTCCTTCCGGAGGAAGTCCTTGACGGCACCGCTCCCGAGCACAGCATCCCGCTGTGGCTGTCCAATCACGGCGGCGGCGACGATCCCATCCAGTTCTGCGATGAGATCGGCCTCCTTGCCCTCTCCGGCCAGGAACGCTTCGCGATGGTAGCTCCCTACTATCAGAGCATGTACGCCGGACGTTTCGGCGGCGGCGATGACCCCGTTCCGATGTGCAAGGCGCTCTGCGCGATCGTCCACTATATGCTGGACACCTATCCGGCTCTTGACCCGTCCCGCGTTTATGTCACCGGCTACTCCCTGGGCGGCGGCGCTACCTTCCACGCCATCATGGAAGAGCCCGGCCTGTTCGCGGCAGCCATCCCGATGTCCGCGGCCGGCTATGAAGGCAACGACGAGCAGAAGGCCAACTACGATACCCTGGAGCTCCCGATCCTTCTGACCACCTCCACCTATGACCTGGGCGGCGCCTTCAACACCGCCGAGATGACCATCTCCACCGCATACCAGGATACCATGAACCGCTTCCTGGCCTATGACAACATGGAGCCGCTTACCTTCGATTTCGAGAAATATCCCATCAGCGGCATCGTCGGCGACCTTTACACCAAGAAGCTCCTGAACGGCGAGTATTGGAACCACACCTGGTTCCAGTGCAAGGACGGCGTTCCGATGGTCGGCGTCAGCTACACCGCGAACCTCATCCATGCCCTGTATCCGGAATTCGGAAAGCTGGCCTGGGATTGGGCCAAGCACTTCTCCCGCAACCAGGAGACCATGGCGATCGAATATGATCCTTACATCTAAGCATTAAACAAGGAGGGAAACGATCTCTCCGGAACATTTACCGCCCCGCGGACGAGCATGAGGGGGATTCCCCTCATGCTCGTCTGCGGGGCGGCGTTCGCCGTAAGGCGATAATTTCCTTACGCCGCCCCTGCGATAAAACATGAGGGCCAGCCCCGTATGGAGCTGGCCCTCATGTTTTCCCATTTCTTTTTATTTTTGCCCGTAATAGGCGTTCGCCCCATGTTTTCTCAGGTAATGCTTATCCAGGAGCTCCTGCTGCATGGCTCCTTTGCCGGGGCTCAGCATCATGGCGTGGTAGTCCATGAAGGCGCATTCCTCCATGACTACGGCGTTGTGTACGGCTTCCATCGGGTCCTTGCCCCAGACAAAGGGGCCGTGGCTGTACACCAGCACGCCGGGGACCATGGCGGGATCTATGCCTCGCTCTTTGAAGGTTTCGATGATCACGCTTCCGGTCTCCTTCTCATACCGGCCGCCGATCTCTTCTTTCGTCATCGGCCTGGTGCAGGGGATCGCGCCGTAAAAATAGTCGCCCTGGGTGGTGCCCATGGCCGTGATATCCTTGCCCGCCTGGGCAAAGCTTGTAGCCCAGCGGCTGTGGGTGTGGACGATCCCTCCGCAGGAGGGGAAGGCCTTGTACAGTTCCACATGGGTGTCGGTGTCGCTGCTGGGCTTCCACTTTCCCTCCACGCGGTTTCCGTCAAGGTCAACCACGACCATATCCTCCGGCGTCATCCCATCGTAGTCGACACCGCTGGGCTTAATGACCACAAGGCCGGCCTCCCGGTCAATGCCGCTCACATTTCCCCAGGTAAAGGTGACCAGCTGATGCTTCGGTAACAGCAGGTTCGCCCTGCAGACCTGTTCTTTCAGTTCTTCCAGCATATCTTATTCCTTCTCTCTTTAAAAAGGGATCAGACCTCTTGCAGGAGCCTGACCCCTTTCGTTATCCTTTGCCTTTCAATTACATGTTCTCAACCGCCGCTTTTTCCACGGGCAGTCCCTTTTTGTACAGGGAAAGGAAGGAGGCGAAGCCTTCGATGTCGCTCTCCTCCGCCATCAGCGTTGATGACTTAGCCGAGGCAAAGACGTTGTCTTCCAGGTATTCGCTGAGCTTCTGGCCGTCCTTTTTCCAGAGCATGTAGGCGCACAGCAGAGCCATGCCGTAGGGGCCGCCTTCCCCGGCGGTCTCCATGACCGATACCGGCGCGCCGACGGCAGCGCTGAGCATCCTCTGGCCGACGCCGGGCGTTTTAAAGTAGCCGCCATGGCCGTAGAGCTTATCGATGGGGACCCTTTCCTCCTTGGTCAGGATATCCAGGCCGATCTTAAGGGTCGCCAGGGCGGAGAGCAGGTGGGTGCGCATGAAGTTTGCCAGGGTAAGATGCGCGTCCGGCATGCGGGCAAAGATGGGCCGCCCGGCGTCGAAGTCCGTGACGCCCTCGCCGGAGAGATAGTTGTAGCTGAGCAGGCCTCCGCACTCCGGCTCGCCCTCCAGGGATTTCTTAAAGAGCAGGGTGTAGAGATCATTTTTGCTGATGCTGCTCCCAATGGCCTCGGCAAACTCCCCAAACAGGCCGACCCAGGCGTTGATGTCGCTGGTGCAGTTATTGCAGTGCACCATAGCCACGGGCTTTCCGTCCGGCGTGGTGACCATGTCGATCTCCCGGTGGACCTTGGGAAGGCGGTCCACAACGATCATGGCAAAATCGCTGGTTCCCGCGGACACGTTGCCGGTGCGGGGCGCCACGCTGTTTGTGGCGGCCATGCCGGTGCCCGCGTCGCCCTCGGGCGGCGCAAGGGGAATGCCGGCCTTAAGGTCGCCGTCCGGGTCAAGGAAGGACGCCCCTTCTTCTGTCAGATGCCCGCCGCACGCGCCGGCCGGCAGGACAGCGGGAAGGATATCGTCAAGGCGCCAGCCATAGCCCTGCTCCGAGATCAGGAAATCAAATTTGCCCTTCATCTTCACGTCAAAGCACAGCTTTTCGCTGTCGATGGGGAACATGCCGCTGGCCTCGCCGATGCCGAGCACCTTCTCGCCGGTCAGGCGTTCGTGAATGTATCCGGCCAACGTCGTCAGGTGGGCGAGCCTGGGCAGATGCTCTTCCTTCTTTAACATCGCCTGATAAAGGTGCGCAATGCTCCAGCGCTGCGGAATATTAAAGCCAAAAAGAGATGTCAGCTTCTCCGCCGCCTCGCCGGTCATGGTATTCCGCCAGGTCCGAAACTCGGTCAGCGGCTTTCCCTTCGCGTCAAACGGGAGGTATCCGTGCATCATGGCGGAAATGCCGATAGCGCCGAACTCTGTCGGCACAACGCCGAATTTTTCCTTCACATCCCTCTTAAGATCCGCATAGCAGGCCCGGACACCTTCATGGATCGCGTCCATGCTGTATGTCCAGACGCCGTCAACGAGCTGATTTTCCCACTCAAAGCTCCCACTCGCTATCGGGATATGGCTGCCGTCAATAAGAACCGCTTTGATCCGGGTCGAGCCCAGCTCAATCCCCAGTGCCGTTTTCTTAAGGTCCATAGTACACCTCTCTTTTTCATCCGTGCTTATTTCAGTTTCCAGGCCAGATCGCTGATAAAGAGCTCGTCCTCAAGCTTCTCCGGCGTGGTATCCTTTCCGATATGCACAAATTCGATATCCATCATATGGGCAAAGTCGCGCATCATGTCGGCGGTCACGTCGTAGGAGAGCACGGTGTGGTGCGCGCCTCCGGCGATGATCCAGCACTCCACGCCCGTCTTGAGATCCGGCAGGGGGCGCCACATGACGCGGGCCACCGGAAGGTTCGGCATAGGCATGATCGGCTTTACCGCCTCGATATCCTGGACAATGAGGCGCATCCTTCCGCCCATATCCACAAGGCTCACGACGATCGCGCTGCCGGCCTTGCCTTCAAATACCAGGCGGGCCGGGTCCTTTTCATTCATGCCGATCCCCAGGTGATGCGTTTCGATCCGGGGACGGGCGGAGGCGACAGACGGGCAGACCTCCAGCATATGGGCGCCCAGGGAATACTCTTCGCCCTTGACCAGGTGATAGGTATAATCCTCCATGAAGGCCGAGGCGCCGTTTCCGTCCTTGCCCATGGCCTTTATGATGGCCGTCATGGCCGCCACCTTCCAGTCGCCCTCGGCGCCAAAGCCGTAGCCCTGGGCCATCAGGTGCTGGGATGCCAGGCCCGGCAGCTGCTCCATGCCGTAAAGATCCTGGAACGTGTTCGTAAAGGCGCGGCAGCCCTCGCTGTCGAGCATTTTTTTGATGGCGATCTCTTCCTTCGCCTGGTAGCGGATGGCCGCCGTATTATCGGTGGCAATGTCATAACTGGCTTCGTATTCGGCCATCAGGGCGTCGATCTCGGCCTCCGTGACGGCGTTCATCTCTTTGACCAGATCCCCGACGGCCCAGGTATTTACCTGCCAGCCGAGCTTGATCTGGGTTTCCACCTTGTCGCCCTCGGTGACTGCCACCTCGCGCATGTTGTCGCCGAAGCGCATGACGCGCATCTGGCGGCACACGGCCGCGCCGACGGCCGCCCTCATCCACGCGCCAAGGCGCTCTGTGACATCCTCGTCCTGCCAGTAGCCGGCGATCACCTTACGGGGAAGGCGAAGGCGCGCGGCGATAAAGCCGTGCTCCCGGTCGCCGTGGGCCGCCTGGTTCAGGTTCATGAAATCCATATCGATCTCTTCGTTCGGGATCTCACGGTTGTACTGGGTGGCCAGATGGCAGTAGGGCTTTTTAAGGGCAGAGAGGCCGTTGATCCACATTTTCGACGGCGAGAAGGTATGGCACCAGGTCACGATGCCCGCGCATTCGTCGCGGTAGTTGGCCTCTTTGATGACCTCGGTGATCTCCTGGTTGGTTTTGGCCGTGACCTTATAGACAAGGGGGAAGGGGAGAACCTTCGTCAGCTCCGCGGCCATCTCCTTCGCGCGGCCCGCGACCGTCTCAAGCACCTCATCGCCATAAAGGAACTGGCTTCCCACCACAAACCAAAATTCATACGGTTTTTTCATACGATACACTCCATTTCTTTTATGCTTTGACAAAAATCCATTTTCTGCTCTCTGAGCATAGTTATCCCTAAATATATATATTATAGACAAAGATCGAAGAAAAAGCTACCCTGTTTTTTGAGAAAATTATGTGGTTTATTTTTGAAGCCGTGCCGCGGCATTTACTATGCTGATATAAATTTTAAAAAATGAAAAAAATTTTTGAACATTTTGCCTGACCTTTTTCCCGTCTTTCTAACTTATCCAAAACGTGCTATAATAAATCCAAATTTGATATATTGAACACATTTTCGGATTACGCAATTGCTAAGGCCTGGTTTTCCTGGCACATTTCACAGCTTCACCACGAAAATGTCCACCATCCATATGCATATATCCAAAGGTATGCATGGAGAAAGGAAAATCATATGTTCACAAAAAATTGTTCTTCTGCCCAGGACCGCAGCATCAAGCAGGAGATCAACCAACTGGTGCTTATTATGGCGCTGGGCATGGCTGTCATTTTTATCGTCCTCCTTGTCACGTTTCTGTCGATAAACAGCCGGTATGAGGGCGCCCTTCTGTGCGCCACCACGGCTGCCGATTATAATAAGGGCTTCAAGGAAAACATTGACCGCGAGATCTACAACAGCGTCATCCAGCCCCGCGACGGGCACAGCGAATACGACCTGAGCCTGGCGGAGCTTGACCAGGCCGAAACGCTGTTCCGGCGCCTGGAGAGCACCACCTCGCTTGCCGATAACCGCTGGCGGGCGCACAGCATGATCGGCATCTGCCAGAACCTGCGCATGTATATCGAAGAGATTGCGGATACGGACTCCTACGACCGGCGCATGGAGCTTCTGGACCGCAACATCCGCGGCGAGACGGGCCTGACCCGCCTGATCGAGCAGTACATGCACGATTTTATTGACGATGAGGTCCGGGAGCTTTCGCGCCTTCACGGCCAGATCAGCCGTCAGTCCACCGCGCTGACCCTCATCACGGTCATTGCCACCCTTATCCTGTTCCTGGTGTTCCTGCTCTACTCTATGCGTGTCAGCCGCCATATCGCCTCGCCCATCACGGCCCTCACGGAAAAGGCAGCCAAGTACGGCACCGAGGACTATTATCAGGTTCCTCCCATCGTCACGGACATGACCGAGCTGCAGATCCTGAACCGCACCCTGAACCGGATGGCCGACCATATCGATGAGCTGATGCAGAAGCAGATTGAAAACGAGCGGTCGCTCCACCGGGCCGAGCTTGAGCTTCTGCAGGCCCAGATCAACCCGCACTTTCTTTATAATACCCTGGACTCCATCGCGATCCTGGCCGAAAACCACCGGGAGGAGGATGTGGTCCACATGGTCACCAGCCTTAGCGTCTTCTTCCGCAACTCCTTAAGCGGAGGCGAGGACATTATCCCCTTAAGCGCGGAGCTGGCCCAGGCCAGCAGCTATCTTGCCATCCAGCACGTCCGCTACAGCGATATCCTGACCTATTCCATTGATGTCGATGAGGATATCGGCGCCTGCCTGGTCCCCAAGCTGATCCTTCAGCCACTTATCGAGAACGGCCTCTACCACGGCATCAAAAACCGTCGGGGCCGCGGCGTGATCGCCATCACCGGAAGCCGGACAGAGGACGGGATCGTCCTTAAGGTCCGGGATAACGGCGCAGGGATGGACAGCGCGCAGCTTGCCAGGCTGCAGAGCGGCGATTACCAGGATAATCACAGCGGGCTGGGCCTTAAAAATGTCCAGCAGCGCATCCACCTGTACTGCGGCGACCCTTACGGCCTCTCCTTTGAGAGCGAGATCGGCCACGGCACCACGGTATCCATACTTCTTCCGGCAAATGGCATCAGCCCTGCCCAGAAGGAAGCCCTGAAAACCGGAAGGGCTTTATCCTGAGGCAAAGAGGGGCAAATTTGGAGGAAACCTGTTATGAAACGCATTTTTATATCTATTCTGGTCCTTTATGCCGCTATCCTGCTCTGGGCCTGCTCCGGGAACAGAAACCGCGAGGAAGCAGAGGATGACAGCCAGCTTATTGTTGTCGGCTTCTCCCAGGTCGGCGCAGAGTCCGACTGGCGAAACGGCAACACCCACAGCATGCAGGAGGCCTTTTCCATGGAAAACGGCTACCGCCTGATCCTGGACGATGCCCAGCAGAAACAGGAAAAGCAGATCACAGCAATCCGCAACTTCATCAACCAGGGCGTCGATTACATTGTCCTGGCCCCGACCACAGAGCTCAACTGGGATACGGTCCTTATGGAAGCCAAGGCGGCCGGGATCCCCGTCATCATTGTGGACCGCATGATCGAGGTTTCGGATGAGAGCCTGTTCACCTGCTGGGTCGGCAGCGATTTCCACCGGGAGGGGGATATTGCCGTAAAGTGGATGGAGGAGCATCTCCCGGAAAAGCTCCGGATCGTCCACCTGCAGGGAAACCTCGGCTCCTCCGCCCAGATCGGCCGCTCCGACGGGCTTAAGCGGGCCCTTCTTGCGCACCCGGGCTGGTCCGAGGTCTTTGAAGCCCCCGGGGATTTTGTTGAAGCCAAGGGGCTGGAGCTGACGGAAATGCTGTTAAAAAACAACACGGATTTCAATGTGATCTATTCCGAAAACGACAACATGGCCTTCGGCGCCATTACGGCCCTGGAGGATGCGGGGCTGCGCCCCGGCGAAGACGTGGCGATCATTTCCTTTGATGCCGGGGCCAGGGCCCTTAGCCTTGTGATGGAGGGAAAGATCAACCTGGACGTGGAATGCAACCCCATGCACGGCCCGAGGGTCAGGGCCATTATAGAACAATTAAGGCGGGGTGAGACCCCGCCTAAATATACCTATGTGGATGAAACATACTTTGATACCTTCAACCTGACCGAGGACATTATGACAAGCCGGGGGTACTGACCCGGGCGCGGTAGTCCTTTGGCGTCATCCCTTCCGCCTTCCGGAAGACATGGCTGAAGTAGTTGGGCTCGTTATAGCCCACTTCCACGGCGATATCCGAAAGCCGCATATCCGTCTTCGCCAGAAGCTCCTTGGCCTTTTCAAGCCGCACGGCCGTCAGGTAGCTGATAAAGGACCTCCCGGCCGTCTGGGAAAAGACCGTGCTGAAATATGCGGAGCTCATGCCCACATGCCTGGCCGTGCTGACCAGGGAGATGTTGGGATCGCCGAAATTCTTTTTCACATAGTCCTGGGCCTGCCGGATGATCTGCTGATAGTTCATCTCCCGGCAGCGGGACGCGCGGAACTTAAGGGCATACTGCAGGATTTCCGCCGCAGTCTTCCGGAAGGCGCCCTCGCTTCCCGAGGCGCTGATAAGATCGAACTGGCCGTTCAGCTTGATGGCCAGTTCGTTTTCGTCTGCGCCGGCCACGTTATTGGCCATCAGGTAGGCCGCCGTTTTGCTTAAGGATATCAGCGCGTGGTAGCGGAACATCAGGCTTTCAAACTGCTTTCCCTCCGGAGACGACAGCACCTCATCCAGGAGCCGGGGCACATCCTCGGGCTTTGCAAACTGCAGCTTTTCCTGGAATTTTTCGCCGAAGGGGCTGTCTATGCGGATGAGCTCCGCCGACACCTGGGCGGAGTCCTTGACATTGACCACCGTGCCCGCGGCGACGGCGCTGACGGTTTTCAGCATTTCGGCTGCCGCCTTATAGGCCTCGCAGATCGCGCCCAGCCGGTCCACATCATCCCCGATCACGATCGTCTGTGACTCGCAGATGTCGCTCAGCTCATGCTTTAGGATATTCGCCAGCTGGTAAAGATGTTCGTTCAGGGCCTCCTCATTGTTATCGTAGGCCAGGATCGTCATCTTATCGGCATCGTTAAAGTAATACAGAAGGGACTCCTCCCCGTCCAGGATCCTGCGGACATAGCTCCGGAGGACCCTGTGGTTTGTCTCGCCAAGGTTAAAGGAGCATACCGCCGTCAGATAATGGCTGCGGATGATATCCAGCTTAAGGACCAGGGCTCTTTCCAGGATCCTTTCCGTATCCGAGAGGCCGTAGAGGATCTCCCGCAGCAGCTGCTGGCGGAGGGCCCACATCATCTCGTCCTCGTTAAGCCCCTCCGGGAGCTGGCCGCGGGACGCCCGGCTCTGATCGATCTGGGCGGCCAGCTGTTCTATGGTTTTTACCAGCTCCGCCTGAAGCACGGGCTTTAAAAGGTACTGGTTCACGCCCAGGGAGATGGCCTCCTTTGCGTATTCAAAATCGCCGTAGCCGGTGATGATGGCCGTTTTCAGCCAGGGCATCATCCCCTTGGCCAGGCGGATCAGCCCGAAGCCGTCCAGGAAGGGCATCTTAATGTCCGTCAGAAGGATGTCGGGCATCAGGTCCTGCATCATCGACAGAGCCATCTCCCCGTCTGAGGCCTCGCCGCAGAAGGCGTAAGGCCCCTCCATATTTTCAATGATCGTTCTTATGTTCTGCCGAATCAGCAGCTCGTCTTCCACAACAAAAATCTGGTACATATCCTGCTCCCCGCCTGTCTTCATGATTTCTGCCAAATTTCCTGTTTCCCAGTATAAAGCAGGAAAGCTCTAAAGGCAAGCCGTTTCAGGCATAAAACATATCACGGCATAAAAATACCCAAACAGAACCAACAAAAATCAAAAAGCAGGCTTCCTTCGCTTAAAAGGCAGGAGAAGCGGCAGAAAATCTACCCATTTTAAAAAGAGCCTTTCTTTCCCATTTTCCCGTATTTTGCTATGATAGGACTATAGTATTGGCTGCCCGGTAACTTTAGGGAACCGGCCACGTCCCGTAAAGGGCGGGCGGCGCCCCATCTGTTTTTTTGAAAGGAGAAGGTATTATGAAAAAAGCATTAGCTCTTGCCCTGGCCTTTGCGATGCTGCTCACCGGCAATGTCTTCGCGCTGAACCACAAAAACACCTTTGACAACGAAGCCACCTTCGAGACCATGGAGGAAGCCCACGTAAACGGCGCTGAATGGCTCTCCGCCGAGACCGGGCGCAATTATGTCCCCGATCCCGCCATGGACGATTACCCGGAGGGAACCACCTATGTTTACCGTTCCCCCAACATGTACACCAGCATGACAGCTGCCCTCCGCATGAACACCAACTTCCTGGTCTACACGGATGCCGCCTTCGAGAGCAAGGATGACGCCTATACCTATCTGGAGGACATGGGCCTTATCGACTACGCCAACGAAGGCATCGGCAGCATCATCCTCGTTACTCCCATCAACCCGGAGACCGGCTTTGGCGCGGCCGACCAGGTTGCCTACTACAAGCTCCAGTCCGCCATGTGCAACCTCTTGTTTGCCACCGGCGACCGCAGCACCCCGATGAACGAGCGCGAGTATTATGCCGACAACTCCTACTACGGCGGCCTGACCTACCGCTATGCCATCGGTATTGACGGCGGCGCCACGTTCCTCAACAACTATGTCTCCAGCGTCATCGACTACGGCGGCCGCCTGGCCGGCATGCTGCTGATCGGCGGCAAGATGGACAGCATCCGCGACATCCCGGTCCCGATCCCCGCTTACCTGGTCAATGCCACCGACCGCGCCATCGATAAGTATGCCGCGGCCAACGGCGTAGATGCCTGGGGCCATGACGGCGGCCTTGAGATCTGCTGGAACAAGGCTCTTCCCCTCCAGAAGGTCTGCACCTGCGAGGCCGAGGAGATCGACCTTAAGGCTATCGTCGCCGATGCCTATAACCGCATCTTCCTTAAGACCATGCGCATCCCGGTCGTCAAAGCCGGCCTGTACACCCCGGGAACCCTTTACGATAACTACAATTTCAACGAGGCTCCCTACTCCATCGCCAAGCGCGTGGCCTGGTTCACCGGCAGGACCGAGGGCGGCCTGATCGTCACGGAGCATGTGGAAGACCGCTTTGCCGATATCTGCACCGAAAATGGCGAGTATCTCCAGAGCTGGACCGAGATCCTTCCCGAGGAAGTCCTCGACGGGACCGCAGCCCCCGCTTCCATCCCGCTTATCCTGGCCAACCACGGCGGCGGCGACGATGAGCTGCAGTTTGTGGATGAAATCGGCCTCCTTCCCGTCGCCGAGCGCGAGCGCGTAGCCATCGGCGCGGCTTACCACGGCAACATCACCGCCATCAACAACAAGGCTCTCCCGGCCTTCGTCCGCTACCTGCTTGACGAATATCCGGCCCTTGACCCCAGCCGCGTCTATGTGTGCGGCTACTCCATGGGCGGCATGGCTACCCACGCTTCCATCTACGGCGCTCCCGAGCTCTTCGCGGCCGCCTGCCCGATGGCTATCCCGTATTACTACGCCACGGATGAAGAGCTGGAGAACATGAAGAACTACGAGATGCCGTACATGATGACCACCTCCACCTACGATGCCTTCTATGCGGACGGCGTGGGCGTGACCTTCAATTATCCCACCTACTTAAACCTCTTCCTCAGCTACAATGGCATCGATGAGATCGAGTTTGATTTCGATACCTACCTCCACTCCGGATTCGCCGGCGATATCTACACCTGCGAGCTCCTGAACGGGGAATATTACAACCATACCTGGCTGATGAGAAACGCGGACGGCATCCCCATGGTCGGCCTCAACGTCACCGAAGACCTCATCCATGCCCTGTATCCGGAATACGGCGAAGTCGTGTGGAACTTCTTCAAACACTACTCCCGCGATCCCGAAACCGCAAAGATCTCCTATACTGAGACGGGGTTCTGATCCCCCGTCCGCCCCCTCTGCGACCTGCGAGGTAGCATAATTTGCTAAAATGAACTTCTTATGCGCTTATCCCGCGCCGGCAGGGTAAAATGGGCCAGAAGGATGCCCTCCTTCTGGCTCCTTCCATGTTATGATTATATTCTGCTCTTACCTGGCGGTAGGTGTAGGGGGGCGCCATGTTTCCTCTTACCTTTCCTATTCTGTTCTTACCTGCCGGTAGGTGCAGGGGGGCGCCATGCTTCCTCTTACCTTTCCTATTCTGCTCTTACCTGCCGGTAGGTGCAGGGGGGCGCCATGCTTCCTCTTACCTTTCCTATCCTACTCTTACCTGCCGGTAGGTGCAGGGGAGGGGGGGCCGCTCAGAGTTGCGGGGC
>CAMNNO010000026.1 GCA_946545475.1 uncultured Blautia sp. | reverse complement strand
GTATGATGGATATGTTTTTGGAAGCACATCGGTCTATTGTCCCTGGGATGTGGCAAGCTATGTGGCGGCCCTCATCAGAAACCCAAATGCGAAGATGAAGAACTACTGGAAAAACACCAGCCACAACGGAATCCTTTTAACCTTTGCCAGCAGAACCGAGTTTGATGTCAGCGATAAGTTTGAAACATTGCTGAATGGCGGAACGATCCGGCAGGCCATCTCTGATGAGCTCACCTACGACACGCTGCATGAATCTGAGGACAATCTGTGGAGCGTCCTGCTGATGACCGGATATCTGACGAAAGCGAACCCGAATGTCGATGAAGATATTGTGGAGCTCAAAATCCCTAATGCCGAGATTTCGAATATTTTTGAAGAAACGGTCGTAAAACGGTTTATGGATACGCTGGCTCTGGACCGGTCGAAGCAAATGGAACTGATGAAAGCGCTGTGGGATGGCGATGAAAAAAAGGCTTCGGAGAGGATGACCGATATCCTTTTCGAAACCATCAGCTACCACGACTATCACGAGAACTACTACTACGCCTTCATAACAGGGATCATTTCCGGACTGGGATATGCTGTGAAATCCAATCAGGAGAATGGGCTGGGGCGGTCTGACATTGATGTGCGGGAAAAGCGGAGAAGACGGGGCATGATCCTGGAAGCAAAAAAGTCTGAAAAGGAAGAAGATATGGAGAAGGATGCCCTGGAAGGAAGGCAGCAGATCATTGATAAGGAATACCTGAAAGGCTTCGGCGGCTTTGAGACAGTGGTTTGCTATGGCATTTCCTTCTTCCAGAAAAAAGCGCTTGTAAAAAAATTGAATCTGTGAAGCCCGGATGCCCTCCAATCTCTATCCCGACCGCGGGACAGCGGTGCGGAGGGTCCGCCCGGGTACTATTTGCGCCTCAACGGCAAGCGGCTGAGGGGGCTTTCTTTCTTTATTATCGCATGGGCGGCGCAAGGAAATCATCGCCTAGCGGCGAACGCCGCCCCGCGGGCGAGTAGGAGGGGAAGCTTCCACTCCTACTCGATCCGGAATTTTACCCTTGACATTCCCGGTTAAATAATGTTATCATATAGTAAAGTTTTGGAGCATTAGCTCAGGTGGTAGAGCACTTGACTTTTAATCAAGTTGTCCGGGGTTCGAATCCCCGATGCTTCATGTTGTTTACTGCATCTCTTATGATGCAGTTTTTTTGTTATCGCAGGGGCGGCGTAAGGAAGTATCTCGGCTTAAAGTATCTCGGCTTAAAGTATCTCGGCTTACGCCGAGCGCCGCCCCGCGGGCGAGTAGGAGGGGAAGTTTCCCCTCCTACTCGATTATAGTGCTGCTTCTGACATAGGATTTTTTAAACTTATGAATTATACCTATATTCTGGAATGCGCGGATGGGAGCTATTATACGGGATGGACGACGGATCTCGATAAAAGGGTAAAGGCTCACAATTCGGAAAAGGGCGGGGCAAAATATACGAGGGGGCGGCGGCCGGTCCGGCTTGTCTATTATGAAGCCTTCGAGACAAAGAATGAAGCTATGGAGAGAGAATACCGGATAAAAAGATTGACGAGGGCAGAAAAAGTAAAGCTGATCGAAAAAGGGGCGCCCGTCACCGTCAGGTGACTATTTCCGATTGCCGCCCCTGCCATAATAAGAAAAAAGACCTCATTTTCATGAGGTCTTTAGCAGGGCTAGGAGGATTCGAACCTCCAACTGACGGAGTCAGAGTCCGTTGCCTTACCGTTTGGCGATAGCCCTATATCGCTTTATCTTTGCGACGAATGTTATTATATTACACTCTTTTATAAAATGCAAGCCTTTTTTTTAATTTTTTTAAAAATTCCCGCAAATTTTTTTATTGCACTTCTGAGGCTTTATCTATATAATAGACAGGAAAAAAATTGAGGCATTATAAGGAAGAGGAGGATATAAGGATGGCCAGTGACATTCAGAACGGTGTTCGAAACGATATTCATAAGGTACTTATTATCGGCTCAGGCCCTATCATCATCGGTCAGGCGTGCGAATTTGACTATTCCGGAACCCAGGCGTGCAAGGCTCTGCGCAAACTGGGGTATGAGATTGTCCTTGTCAATTCTAACCCGGCTACCATTATGACTGATCCGGAGATTGCTGACGCTACCTATATTGAACCGCTGAATGCTGAGCGCATTGAGCGCATTATCGAGAAGGAAAGACCTGACGCGTTGCTGCCAAACCTTGGCGGACAGTCTGGTCTTAATCTTTGTTCCGAATTGGCCAAGGCAGGAATCCTCGATAAATATAACGTCAAGGTTATTGGCGTCCAGGTTGACGCTATCGAGCGCGGTGAGGACCGCATCGAGTTCAAGAAGACCATGGAAAGCCTTGGCATCGAGATGGCCCGCAGCCAGGTGGCCTACTCGGTCGATGAGGCCCTTGCCATTGCCGAGGAGCTTGGCTATCCCGTGGTCCTTCGCCCGGCCTATACCATGGGCGGCACCGGCGGCGGCCTGGTGTACAATGTAGAAGAACTGAAAACCGTCTGCGCCAGGGGACTTCAGGCCAGCCTTGTGGGACAGGTTCTGGTTGAGGAGTCGGTCCTTGGCTGGGAAGAGCTGGAGCTTGAGGTTGTCCGGGATCAGGACAACAACATGATCACGGTCTGCTTTATCGAGAATATTGATCCGATGGGCGTTCACACCGGCGATTCCTTCTGCTCGGCTCCCATGCTGACCATCTCTCCGGAGGTTCAGAAGCGCCTTCAGGAAAAGTCCTACAAGATCGTCGAGGCGATCAAGGTCATCGGCGGAACCAATGTCCAGTGGGCGCACAACCCCGTGACGGACAGGGATATCATCATCGAGATCAACCCCAGGACTTCCCGTTCCTCCGCCCTGGCCAGCAAGGCTACGGGCTTCCCCATCGCCCTGGTCTCCGCCATGCTGGCGACGGGCCTCACGCTCAAGGATATCCCCTGCGGCAAGTACGGGACGCTGGATAAGTACGTGCCGGACGGCGACTATATCGTCATCAAGTTTGCCCGCTGGGCCTTTGAAAAGTTCAAGGGCGTGGAGGACAAGCTGGGCACCCAGATGCGTGCCGTCGGCGAGGTCATGAGCATCGGCAAGACCTTTAAGGAGGCCTTCCAGAAGGCCATCCGGAGCCTTGAGACCGGCCGGTACGGCCTGGGCCATGCGAAAAATTACGGGGAGCTTTCCAAGGATGAGCTGATGAAAAAGCTCTATGCCCCGTCCAGCGACCGCTATTTTATCATCTATGAGGCCCTGAGAAAGGGAGCGACGGTGGAGGAGATTCATAACCTGACCCACATCAAGGCCTATTTCCTGGAGCAGATGCAGGAGCTGGTTAAGGAAGAGGAAAATATCGTTACCTTTAAGGGAAATCTTCCGGCTGACGAGGTGCTTGTCAAGGCGAAGAAGGATGGTTTCTCAGATAAATACTTAAGCCAGATCCTCGCGGTTCCGGAGGCGGACATCCGGAATAAGCGCCTTTCCCTTGGCGTCTGCGAGCAGTGGGAGGGCATACATGTCAGCGGGACACAGGACAGCGCCTACTATTATTCGACCTATAATGGCGCGGACAAGAATCCCATCAGCACGGGCAAGCAGAAGATCATGATCCTGGGCGGCGGCCCCAACCGCATCGGCCAGGGCATCGAGTTCGACTATTGCTGCGTCCACGCGGCGCTGGCCCTCAAGAAGCTGGGCTTTGAGACGATCATTGTCAACTGCAACCCCGAGACGGTTTCCACGGACTACGATACCTCCGATAAGCTGTACTTTGAGCCGCTTACCCTTGAGGATGTCCTCAGCATCTACGAGAAGGAGAAGCCGGTGGGCGTGATCGCCCAGTTTGGCGGCCAGACGCCCCTTAACCTGGCTTCCGACCTGGAGAAGAACGGCGTTCGCATTCTGGGAACCTCGCCTTCGGTCATCGACCTGGCCGAGGACAGGGACCAGTTCCGCAAGATGATGGACAAGCTGGAGATCCCCATGCCGGAATCCGGGATGGCGGTTACTGTGGAGGATGCCCTTGCTATCGCCGAGAAGATCGGCTATCCGGTTATGGTGCGCCCCTCCTACGTTCTTGGCGGGCGCGGCATGGAGGTCGTGGAGGATAAGGAGAGCATGGCCGGCTATATGCAGGCGGCTGTCGGCGTAACGCCAGACCGTCCCATCCTCATTGACCGGTTCCTGCGCCACGCGACCGAGTGCGAGGCGGATGCCATCTGCGACGGCACGCATGCCTTTGTGCCGGCGGTCATGGAGCACATTGAGCTGGCCGGCGTCCATTCCGGCGACTCGGCCTGCATCATTCCTTCCCGCCATCTGTCGGATGAGGCGGTGGCCACCATTAAGGAATACACCCGCCGCATTGCGGAGGAGATGCATGTCAGCGGCCTTATGAACATGCAGTACGCCATTGAGAACGGCAAGGTCTACGTGCTGGAAGCCAATCCCAGGGCTTCCCGGACGGTGCCGCTGGTCTCCAAGGTCTGCAACATCCGCATGGTGCCGCTGGCGATCGAGATCGTGACGGCTCCCCTGACCGGAAGGCCTTCGCCCGTTCCGGCGCTCAAGGAGCAGCACATTCCGTATTATGGCGTTAAGGAAGCGGTATTCCCCTTCAATATGTTCCCGGAGGTCGACCCCCTTCTCGGGCCGGAGATGCGTTCCACCGGTGAGGTGCTGGGCCTTTCCGAGGTATGGGGCGAGGCTTTCTTCAAGGCGCAGGAAGCGACGCAGACCCGTCTTCCGCTGTCCGGCACGGTGCTTATCAGCGTGAATGACAAGGATAAGCCGGAGGTCGTGGACGTGGCCAGGGATTTTGCCTCCTTCGGATTTAAGATCCTGGCTACCGGCAAGACGGCGCAGCTGCTTCTGGAATCCGGCATTCCGGTCGAGCGGGTCAATAAGCTGCAGGAAGGCCGCCCGAATATCCTGGACCTTATGACAAACGGGCAGGTCGATATGATCATCAATACGCCCGGCGGCAAGGAGTCCGGGTGGGATGACAGCTACCTCCGCAAGAACGCCATCCGCAGGAAGATCCCCTACATGACCACCATGGCCGCGGCTAAAGCTACCGCCAGCGGCATCCGGGCGATCAGGAAGAGGGGCTCGAGCGAGGTCCGCTCTTTGCAGGAGCTGCACGCCAGCATTACCGATAAGTAAATGAATGCGTAAACGAACAAAACGCCTGTGTTTGGGTCCGTTTGCCGCATGGGCGTTTTGCCTCTGTTCACGACAGGGTTTTGGCGTGAACAGGGGCTTTTTTTGAATTAGCGACAGGGATGGTAAGATTCGTGACAGATGCCTTTTTTTCTGTTTTTGATATGCTATAATCCGGTTATAAGCAAAACGTGCTCACGTAAACGATAGGATATGCGCACGAATTTTCTGGGGAAATGTTTTTGCGTGCGAGGCGAAAATTCGGCGCGGGAAATCAAAACAGATATTTGGGAGGAGAGGTATAAGAATATGATGAATCTTCCGCTTAATATTGATTTTTCCGGTAAGGTTGTTGTTGTGACGGGCGCCGGCGGCGTGCTGTGCGGGACCATGGCCAGGGCTTTTGCCCAGGCGGGCGCTAAGGTGGCGGCTTTGGACCTTAATGAGGAGAGCGTAAAGAAGCTGGCCGAGGAGTGCAGGGCCGAGGGCTTTATCTGCGAAGGCTATAAGGCGAACGTTCTTGAGGCCGAGGCGCTGGAGAGCGTGCACCAGCAGGTCCTTAAAGATCTTGGACCCTGCGATATCCTGGTGAACGGCGCCGGCGGGAACAACCCGAGAGCGACCACGGACAACGAATATCAGCATGAAGCCAAGGAAGGCCAGAAGACCTTCTTTGACCTGGAATCCTCCGGCGTCGATTTTGTGTTTAAGCTGAACTTCCAGGGAACGCTTATCCCCACCCAGGTCTTTGCCAAGGATATGGTAGAGAAGAAGAGCGGCTGCATCCTGAATATTTCTTCTATGAATGCCTATACGCCTCTGACCAAGATCCCGGCTTATTCCGGCGCCAAGGCGGCTATTTCCAACTTTACCCAGTGGCTGGCGACCCATTTTGCCGGCACGGGCATCCGCTGCAACGCCATTGCCCCCGGATTCCTGGTATCCAAGCAGAACCAGGCCCTCCTGTTCAACCCGGACGGAACGCCTACCGCCAGGAGCGAGAAGATCCTTAAGGGTACGCCCATGAACCGCTTTGTGGAATCGGAAGAGCTGCTGGGCGGCGTATTCTTCCTCTGCGACGACCGCTCCGCCAGCGCCATCACAGGCGTCGTCCTTCCCATTGATGGGGGCTTTGCGGCATATTCGGGGGTATAAGAGAAAATTTTAGTCGTGCATCACTAGAGATAAAAAAGCATGTCTCCTCTTATAGGGGGCATGCTTTTTTGTTACTATGACAGGGGCGCCAAGTGGAATCTGTCACCTGACGGTGACTGGCGCCCCGCCGGGGGTAGAGGGAGATATGTCTCCCTCTACCCTATTCGTAGGGGCGGCGTAAGGAAATTATCGCCTTGCGGCGAACGCCGCCCCGCAGGCGAGCAGGAGAGGATCCTCCTACTCGATTATTATGGCAGGATGGCGGATATTTTGCTATACTATACTAGAAGTACTTAAAAATTACCACCGGTAATTTTCTTAGTACTTCTGCATATACCGCGGCATAGAATTATACTCGCGAACGAATTTAATTGCCGATTGCAGTTTTACGCCGCGGTATATGCAGTTACACTAGAATAATTGCCTACGGCAATTATTAAGTGTAACTAGTATAAAAAGTGTTATTTTATTGTGTTCGCGAGTATAGAAGTACACGAAAATAACGTAACAGTGAGAAGGGGCGTGATAAAATGAAGATGCAGAAACTGCTGGTATGTGGTTTGGTTCTGGCGGGACTGGCCTGGAGCGTGGCTTATGGGCAGGCAGGGCCGGAGGATGAGGCGGTGTCCTTTGTGGCTTCTGAGGCGGACGATGAGGGGGCGGATATCGGGGACGGGCAGGAGAGCGCAGCGGATGAGGCCGACGTTCCGTTCATTTATTTTGAGGGACCTGACAGGGAAGTGACGGGGACGCTTCTTCCCTATGCCACAAATGGAGAGGCGGGTGTTATGGTCATATCGCCGGAGGAAGTCTTTTCCGATAAAGGAGCGCCTGTCTACTGGGACGAGAGCTGGCCGTATGCCTCCTACTCCCAGATCCATACCGGCCATGCCACCCTGTACCGGAAGATCGTCGGCAACGGCTACACGGTCTGCGTGAATGCCGGACACGGCACGGCGGGCGGCGCGAGCGTCCGGACGCTGTGCCACCCGGACGGCTCCGCCAAAGTCACCGGCGGCTCCACAGGGGCCGGCGCCATCTACGCGACAGCCATTTCCTACGGGACCACCATGCAGGATGGGACAACGGAAGGCGTTGTCAATCTCCAGCTGGCGATGATCTTAAAAGAGAAGCTTTTGCACGCGGGATTTCATGTCCTGATGATCCGGGAGAGTGATGATGTCCAGCTGGACAATATCGCTCGAACAGTAATAGCCAACCAGAACGCGGACTGCCATCTGTCGCTCCACTACGATTCAACCGCCTATGACAAAGGCTTTTTCGTGATCAGCGTCCCGGATGTCTACTCCTACCGCCATATGGAGCCGGTAGCCTCGCACTGGCAGGAGCACAACGCCCTGGCGGAGAGCATCCTGGCCGGAGTCCGGGGGATGGGGAACCGGATATATGGCAGCGGAAATTTTGAGCTTGACCTGACCCAGACCTCCTACGCGACCATCCCCTCGGTCGACGTGGAGTGCGGAGACACCGCCTCCGACTGGTCGAAGGCGTCTCAGGAGAAGATCGCGGACGGGATCGTTAAGGGGCTTATCTCGTATTTTAATATCGATCCGGCGTGGTATTATTATTAAAGAAAGTCCGGACGGGAAGATGGACTTTTCTCTTTAAACGTATGCTTATTTTCTGATGATGTCTGGCGGCTATTGTGGAGTCCATGAGAAGTATGCTAAAATTATCAGGGATAATGGATCTATCCGGAAAAAGTGGAAGGAGCTATGGATGTTTCTTTCCGTACCTGTGGCAAAATCGTATTCGTGTGAAGCAGGTGAGAAATTCAGGAAAGATGACATTTACCATACAACAGATGATATGTTGAGAAAATACTATGATGCATTTGCTGACAGGTATTGAGAAGTACTGCTTATACTGATGCCATAATAATACTTGAAGGGAGGTGCCGAAGTGGAGGGCTGACCCTCACCCTGTAAATGTGGAGGCGAAAAATGGGAAAAAATGAAAAAAGAAGATAATCTTATTATGAATAAAAATGAAACAAAAAAAGCGTTGCTTTTGTCCTTGAATTATCTGAGATATCGATTATTTCTTCATTTATTTTTTTATTGGATAGCGGGTTTCTTTGTATTCTCTTTCTGGAAAAAAGGTATATCTGGAGTAGTGTGGCTTATTGTTTGGATGGGTGTTGTACAGTTGATCGATATTCGCCGATTTAAGTTGTATTATCTCCTGATAAAAGATTTTTCAAAAAGAAGATATGCCATTGCTATTATAGCGCCAAAAACTATTGAAATTGATTATAGGATTGATGTTGTGAGGGGAACAGGTGTACGTAGGTTCGTAATGAAAGATGAAAAAAATTGCTACCTGTTGTATGCGCAAGAGAGAGAATTAAAAGATAGCCTTAGACTGAGTGTAAAGAGCAGTTTAAAAATTTCATTTCTCCCGGAATCGCGGCTGATTCTTTCCATTAATGCATCTGGGAAAGGAATACCGAATAAGCAGGCATTGACAACTTCTTTGATAAAGAAAGAATTGCCGCATTATTGGAACCCGGGTATGTTTAAGGGAAAAGAGAAGGAAGGGTTGTAATATTGTAGAATCACTGAACATAAATTTTCAACTTAAAAGTATCTTACCCTTACAATCAATCGGCGTGCCCTTGGTGGGAGAGGGGCAGGGGAGGGGGACGCGGGCTTCGCAATTCTGAGCGGCCCCCTCCCCTGCGCCTACCGGCAGGTAAGAGTAGGATAGAAGAGGTAAAAAGAAACATATCGCACTCATAACCTACCGGCAGGTAAAACAAGAGCAAAAGTTATTAAAGGCGAATCTTCACTCCGCCTGAGTGTAAAGTGCCTTGCGCGAAAGAATACTTTTATAGAAGGAATCAGGAAACCGGTTATCCAGAGAGATCGTCTCTTCCTGTCCATGGAAATCGCTGGCGGCGGAGATGCCGAGGCCGTAGCGGGCGGCGTACTTTGCAAGGTTGTCGCGCTGCTCCTGGCTATAGCGGGCATATGCGGTCTCCATGCAGCCATATTTTCCGACATAGCGCGTGAAGGCGGAGAGGAGCTCCTCCTCGCCGGCCTTATCCAGATTATAAAAGTAAAGATGGGCCAGGACCGGCACGGCGTGGTCGGCGATGGCGGCTTCCACAGCTTCGCGAAGCGGAACATACTGGATGGGGCTTTTAACGTAGGCGCGTTTTTCGCCGAACTCGCCGATATAGATGTCGAAGGCTTCGTCTACGGAGGAGACATATCCCAGGTTTTTCAGCTTCTGGGCCACATGCATCCGGCCGATGTAGGTCGAGCCCTTGTTTTCCTTTTGCAGCTCCTGGTAGGTGCCAAGCTCAATGCCGCATTCCTCGCGGAGGCGTTTCAGGATGGCGGATACGTAGCCTTCCCTGTCCTGGTTGTTTTTTTCCACGATCCGGGCCAGGTGGACGGAGGGGAGGTCGTACATTAAGGTGACGATGTGGATCTCCTTGGAAGTCCCGTCCTGAAAGGTATAGGAGCAGCTGACCTCGCATCCGGGGATGAGATGAACCCTTTTTCCGGTGCTCTCTTCAAGTTCGGCTAAATTGTCAGGAGAGAGGCAGTTGTGGTCCGTGAGGGCCAGAACGCCTATCCCGGCCTCATCGGCCAGCTTGACCAGCTCATCCGGGGTGTATTTGCCGTCAGAGCGCGTGGTGTGGGAGTGGAAATCGACATATCTGTTATCCATGGTCTTGCCTCCTTCTGCCCGGAAGGCCGCCGGGCACCAAATCATGCTTTTACTTTTCAGCTAGCATTTTACCACCCGGGAGAGAGGCAGTGCAAGAATGGATGATGAAATTTCGAAAACGATTATTGAAAAATCGGGCCGGAGAAGAAATTCCTCTCCGGCCCGACTGTTATCGCAGGGCGGTTGCTTTTTTTGTAATCGCTGGTGTCACAAGCAAGCTTGGTAAATGCAACGGAAATGATTCGAAAAAATTAGCGTTGCATTTTTGCAGGTATGCTTCCCATGCCTCTCACCTTTGCCTGCTTCTGGAAGAAAGCCATGCCATAGCAAAGTATCTGCCTGTAACCGTATATCCCTTCCGCATACTTCTCCGAGATAATCTGTTCAATGGCTTTGATGCAATCCTTATCCATGTCAGATTCCTTGTCCGACTTTTTTGCCTCTATGATGATGGCTCTCCGGTTATCCTCGTCTTTTAGCAGGATGTCCGGTCTGCCAAGCCCCTTTTCTTTATTGGATTCCACCTCATATCCCATTCCGACAAATGCTCCGGCAAGAAATGCGTGATAATAGTCCTCATGGTAATCGTTGTAGCTGATCGTCCTCCAGAGCAGCTCCGATACAATTCTTCCGGCTTCTTTGTCGTCCTGATTCCAAAATGCCTCCATCATGCTTTTCTGCATATTGGTGTCTATCGTTTCCCTGAAAAGCCTGACAACCGTATCTTCAAAGATGGACGCGATTTCCTTGTTCGGGATTTTAAGGCTTACCGTTTCTCCCTCGTCGTCGGCATCCGCTTTTGTGATATAACCTGTCATCAGCAAAACACTCCACAGATTATCCTCTGATGAATGCAGGGTATCATAGGTCAGTTCATCAGTGATTGTTTGCATAATCGTCCCGCTATTCATAAGTATTTCAAATTTGCCTTTTACTTTAAAATCCGTCCGCTTTACGAATGTAAGCAGGATACCGTTATGGCTGGTGTTTTTCCAGTAATTCTTAGGCCTGGCGTTTGGGCGCTTCTTAAGGGCAGACAGATAGTTGACCACGTCCCAGGGACAATAGACATAGTTATTGCCAAAAATATACCCGTTATACCACTCTTTGATAAGATCTGCCCTGTCTTCCCGGCCTGCTGCTGCAAGGATGGCTTTAACTTCGCTATCGGAAAAACCAAAATAATCCGAAAAATCTTCGTCCAGCACTGAGTATGAAGCAAAATTATTCGTACCTGTAAAAATGCTTTGCCAAGGCACGCCTTCGGTGTCTTTTGCGATATGCAGGCATCCGGTAATTACAGCGAACTGAAGGAAACGGTTATCTTTAAGGGCGGTACTCATAATCCCCTTGATGACATCAAGCATCCTGGAATAGTAATGATTTTCTGCAGTATCTTTTTCGCTTGCCTTTGCGAGGGGGACATCATACTCGTCTATCAGGAGAATAATCTTTTTCCCGTAAACGGCATTCATCATTCGCATAAGTGTTTTTAACGAGTTCTGGACATCACTCTCCGTTCCCCTTTGCGATTTCAGCCTTGCGTATACTTCCAGATCATCTTTGTCTGCCGCATTATTATTGCTTATCTCAGGATTTGCTTTACATACATCCGCTATGATCGTCTTCAGTTTGGCATATGCCACATCATAGGATTCTGATTCAGCATCTTTGAACGAAATAAACAGCACCGGATACTGATTCATCCATTCCTTGCAGAAGTTTCTATGTTTCGTTATGGCAAGTCCCTCAAAAATGCCCGCGCTATTTTTCTGCATGCTGAAAAAATTCTCCATCATACTGACCATAAGGGTTTTTCCAAACCTGCGCGGCCTGGTAAAGAGTGTAACCTCGTTATCAGTATCGTTAACAAGCTCGTAAAGCAATTCTGTCTTATCAACATAGTAATCACCGGATTTCCTGAGTGCCGCAAAATCAGACTTTCCTACGCCAACCTTGAAATCCATTGGCAAGCCTCCTTTCATGAAAACGGTCAAATCTATACTTGCGAACGAATTTAGCTGCCGATTGCAATGGTATGAGGTCTGGATTACAGATCATGTTTTATTCTGCGACTATGTGCGATTTCATTTCTCCCCGAATCACGGTTGATTCTTTCCATTAACGCATCCGGGAAAGGAATACCGAATAAACAGGCATTTACAGATTCTTTGGTAAAGAAAGAATTGCCACATTATTGGAACCCGGGTATGTTTAAGGAAAGAGGAAGTCAGATGCATCCATAGTACCTGCGGTGCGTACAGGGAAGAGACAGAGGACATCATCGTTTCCTTTCAGGAGATGATGTCCTCTGTCGGCTTTTGTTTATGGCAGGGATGTTATCGGACTGTTACCTGGTGCTCTTGTCGTAGGGAATGCCCTCGGCCTTGGGGGCGCGGGAGGTCTTGGAGGTGAAGGCCAGGACCACGAGGGATACGATGTAGGGCATCATGTTATAGACGTTGCTGGGAAGGTTTAAGGAAACCAGGAACGGGATGCCCACATAGGTGTTGGACAGGGCCCTGAAAAGGCCGAACAGGAGGGCCGCCAGGGAGATGCGCACCGGGTTCCACTGGCCGAAGATCATAACGGCCAGGGCCAGGAAGCCGAAGCCGGCGACGCCGTTTTCGAATTTCCACAGGGAAACGCCGGCCAGGATGTAGCAGATGCCGCCAAGGCCGCCGAGGGCGCCGGAAAGGAGGACGCCGGCCCAGCGCATCTTGTAGACATTGATACCCACGGAGTCCGCAGCCTGGGGATGCTCGCCGCAGGCCATGAGGCGCAGGCCGAAGCGGGTCTTGTAAAGCATGATGGCCACGCCGATGACTGCCAGGACGGCGATGAGCATGAACCAGTTAAATTCAAACCCGTTGATGTTGACGATGAACATCTTCCTGGCCCGGACGTACTCGATCTCCGAGGAGTGGTTATCGGGGTTGGAGGCGGTGTTGATGGCCTTGACAAGGACCGTGGCCGCCGCCGTGCCGAGCAGGTTAAGGGCCGTGCCGACCAGGGTCTGGTCGGCCTTGAAGTTGATGCAGGCCACACCCAGAAGGGCGGAGTAGGCCATGCCGAACACGACCGCGGAGAGGATGACGGCCAGGACCATGAGGAGGGCGGATTCCGTGCCGAAGGCGCGCATCATAAGGGCTCCGCCGAGGGCGCCCATGACCATGATGCCTTCAAGTCCCAGGTTGATAACGCCGGAATGCTCGGAGATACAGCCGCCGAGGGCGACGAGCACGAGGACGGATGTAAATATGAGGGTATACTGAAGGAGCAGCAGCATTATTTATCGCCTCCTTCCTGAGTTTTTTGTTCCTGAGTTTTTTGTCCCTGAGTTTTCTGTTTCTGGGCTGCTTTTTCTTCCCGGCGGGAGACCATCTTTGTCATGGTCAGCTTGATAAAGAGAACAAAGCCGCACAGATAGATGATGACCGAGGAGATCAGGTCAGAAATCTGGGAGCTGTAGAAATTGGTATTCACGTACTGGCCGCCATCCGTAATGTGCTGGATGAAGAAGGAGGCAAAAATGGAACCGATGGGGTTCAGGCCTCCCAGGAAGGCGGCGGCGATGCCGTTGAAGCCCATGCCCGGAACGGAGGACTGGGTGCATTCCCAGCGGAAGTATCCGCTCTGGAAGATCATGGCGGCGCCAAGGCCGGCCAGGCCTCCGGCTATGGCCAGGGTGAGGATGATGTTGCGGTTTTCGGCCATGCCCGCGTACTTGGCGGCATTCTTATTGCTGCCGGTGGCCTTGAGCTCGTACCCGAGCTTGGTGCAGGTTAAGAGAATGTGTACCGCGATGGCGATGATGAGGGCCATGGGCACGGCTATGGTGATGTAATCGTTGTTGAACAGCTCGTTAAGGCCCGCCTTGGGCAGCAGGGCGGAAGGATTCTCGTTCTTGAGGGTCAGGGTGTAGGGGCTTGCGACCTCCTTGACGGAGGAGAGCAGGGTGTTGGTCAGGTACAAGGCGATCCAGTTCAGCATGATGCCGGAGATGACCTCGTTGACATTGCAGTAGGCCTTGAGGAAGCCCACGATGGCGCCGAGCAGGGCTCCCGCGACGATGGCGAAGAGCATGCAGGGAAGCCATCCCCATCCCCAGGCGAGGGCGGCATAGAGGCTGGCGCAGGCGCCGGCCACGTACTGGCCCGCGGTGCCGATATTGAACAGGCCGACCTTATAGGCAAAGAGGATGCTAAGGGAGCACATAAGCAGCGGCATGGTCTTGGCCAGGGTGTTGCCGAAGTTCTTGAGCTGCGTCTTGGGCCGGTTAAAGGTGAAGAAGTTTTTGATAACATTAAGGATAGATTCCGTTGCGCCCTCCGGGTTGATAAACAGAAGGACGATGTAGCCGATGAGCAGGCCCAGGATGATGCAGATGATGGACGCGATAAAGGCCTGTACACCGGAATTTTTCAACAGCTTTTTCATGCTGTCACCTCCATTCGCTTAGCGCCGGCCATGTAAAGACCCAGCTCTTCCTGGGTGGTTGTCTTGGGATCGAGCTCGCCCACGATCTCGCCCTCGTACATGACAAGGATGCGGTCCGGGACATCCATGACCTCGTCAAGCTCTAAGGAGACGAGGAGGACGGCCTTGCCGGCATCGCGCTGGGCGACCAGCTGCTTGTGGATGTACTCGATGGCGCCGACATCAAGGCCGCGGGTGGGCTGGACGGCGATAAGAAGATCCGGCTGCTTGTCGATCTCACGGGCGATGATGGCCTTCTGCTGGTTGCCGCCGGACATGGAGCGGGTGATGGTGATGGGGCCCTGGCCGGAGCGGACATCATACTGCTCGATGAGGCGATTCGCGTATTCGCGGATGTTCTTGCGGCGGAGGAAGCCGGCCTTGTTGGTAAATTCCGGCTTGAAGTAGGTCTGGAGGATCATGTTGTCCTCAAGGGTGTAATCCAGCACCAGACCGTGTTTGTGGCGGTCCTCGGGGATGTGGCTCATGCCGAGGAGGCTCTTCTGGCGGATGGAGGTCTTAGTGATATCCTTGCCGTCCAGGGTGATCTTTCCGCTGACCAGGGGCTCAAGGCCGGACAGGCCGTAGACAAATTCCGACTGGCCGTTGCCGTCGATGCCGGCGATGCAGACGATCTCGCCGGCGCGGACCTTTAAGGAGACATCCTTGACGGCGTTGTTCTTGTGGACCTTGGAGGCGACGGTCATGTGCTCGATATCCAGGATGACATCGCCGGGAACAGAGGGCTTCTTTTCCACATGGAAATTGACATTGCGGCCGACCATCATGGCCGAGAGCTCTTCGATGGTGGTGTCGGCGGTGTTGACGGTGCCGATGTATTTGCCCTTGCGGAGCACGGAACAGCGGTCGGCGACCTCCATGATCTCGTTCAGCTTGTGGGAGATGAACAGGATGGACTTTCCCTCGGCGGCGAGATTTTTCATGATCTGCATGAGCTCGCTGATCTCCTGGGGGGTGAGAACGGCGGTGGGCTCATCGAAGATGAGGATCTCGTTGTCGCGGTAGAGCATCTTGAGGATCTCGGTCCTCTGCTGCATGCCGACGGTGATATCCTCGATCCTGGCATCCGGGTCAACATACAGGCCGTATTTTTCCGACAGCATTTTCACCTTCTGCCGGGCTTCGCCCTTCTGGAGGAAGCCGAGGTGCGTGGGCTCGACGCCCATGATGATGTTGTCGAGGACGGTGAAGCATTCCACCAGCTTGAAGTGCTGATGGACCATGCCGATGCCAAGGGCGTTGGCGTCGTTGGGGTTGTTGACCTTAACGGCCTTGCCGTCCTTCTTGATGATTCCTTCTTCAGGCTGATAAAGGCCGAAGAGGACGCTCATGAGCGTGCTCTTGCCGGCGCCGTTCTCCCCCAGAAGCGCATGGATCTCGCCCTTTCTCAGCTGAAGGGTGATATCATCGTTGGCGATGATACCGGGGAACCGTTTGGTGATATGGAGCATTTCAATTGCATATTCTTCCAACGTTAGATCAGCCTCCTTCCTGTTGGAATTGGATAGCACTATCATACACTATGGACAAAAAAATTGCAATGTAAAAGAAAAATGTTATAGAAATTGCAAAAAAAACGTTACTATTCACGGCTCAGCCGCAAGCGGCTGAGTCTGTTTCCTTCATTCGGAAGGAACGCCCTGACGGGCTTTATCGCCGCTGCGCGGCTGGATTCCTCATGGAGGGAGCAGACCCTGTAAGGAAATGGATTTTAGATCGCTCATGCAAGCGTGGTGTTCCAAAATCCATTTCCTTACGGCCGTGAATAGTAACAAAAAACCGCCCGCCAAAGAACTGTTGTATATGGAGACAGCTCCCGGCGGGCGGATGTTATCGGTGTGGTGTTTGTCTATTATTTAATGTTGCCCTGATAGTCAACGGCGATGGAGACTTCCGGAGCAGCGGCGATGTCGGCGGATACGGTGATCTCGCCGGAGTTCATCTTGGCTACGAGAGCGGCATAGTCGTCCGTGGTGAAGGTGTCGTTGAACTGGGTGGAGGCGGGAAGCTGTACGAAGTTCTCCGCGGGATCATCGGAAACCAGGCCGAGGGTAGCCACAACGCCGCCTTCGAATGTTCCGTCCAGGATAGCCTGAAGCTGGGTCGCGATGGTGCCGGCAAGGCCCTTCATGGCGGATGTCACGGTCATGCCTTCGCCGTAGAGGGAGTCGATGCTGGCCGCCTGGTCAACGTCAACGCCGATGACCTTGCCGCCAACCTTGGCAGCCGCTTCGCAGGCAGAGGTAAAGATGCCGCCGCCGCAGGCGAAGACGACCTGGGTGCCGTTGGCATACCAGGTATCCATGTAGGCGGTGATATCGGAATCGCCGTAGAACTGGTTGCCGTAGACATATTTGATCTCGACATCGGTAAGGCCGAGCTCGGAGGCCGCTTCATCGGCGCCCTGGACAAAGCCGTAGCCGTAGCGGACAACGGAGGGAACCGCCATGCCGCCGAGGAAGCCGAGCTTGGTGTAGCCGAGCTTTACAGCCGCGTAGCCGGCCATGTAGCCGGACAGCTCTTCCTGGTAAACCGCGCAGAAAAGGTTTTCCGGAACGTCGGCGGCCAGGTCGCCGATGTCGCCTTCGCTGACATCCAGGGCGATGAAGGTGATGTCGTCATATTCGGGAACGACTTCCTGGATGGCGGGACCGAAAGCGTAGCCGGGAAGGATGATGGTTTCATAGCCGTCATCGATGGCTTTCTCGATGGAGGTGATGCGGTCGGCATCGGAATCGGAAGCGGGCTTGTAATACTGGAAGGAGAGGCCGTGCTCCTCGCTGAAAGCTTTGGAAGCTTCGTAGGTGGTCTGGTTGAAGGACTGGTCCGTGATATCGCCATAGTCGGTGATCATGGCAACGGACCCAGCGGCGGAGACGGGCACGGCGCAAAGCGCGAATGCCATACAGAATGCGGGGATGAGAGCAAGAGCTTTTTTCATTTTTTTTCCTCCATAAAAAATCAGGCAATAACAAAATCTTGATGATAATGATATCTGCCAGCAGATGAATGGGGATACGAGTTTCTTCTGGACTGGAAAGCCAGCAGCGGAAGAAACCGGTACAGGGAGACAACGCTCCCTCTGTCCTATGATTATAACCTTGATGGGAGGAGAAATCAATATATGATTTACAGAAAGCTGTAAAAAGAATGGGCAAAGCTTTCATTTTTGATGTTTCAAATGCTGAAATTATATGAAATTTAACGGCAGAAGTTTCATATCATGAAATGATGCCTGCGCAGACAGGCCAAGATATTTTTCTTTTTTTTGTTGACAGAAATGCCCGGCTGCATTAAAATTTTAATCATAAGGTGTCATTGGCATATTGTGTATTTGCCAAAAGAAATAGTTGATTTTAAACTTGAATTGGTATATTATGACAAGGTAAAGAGGCCCTTTGGCCATGACATCGTTTATTTTTTGCTCGGAAATTTTGTTGCTATTTTTTTATTTAATTTTTTTAATTTTATAAGGAGGTTTTTATGAAAAAACTGTTTATCCCCGCTCTGCTCGCTGCTTTATGTTTGGCCCCCGTCAGTGCTCAGGCTGCATGGCCGGAGCGCAGCATCGAACTGATCGTCCCGGCTAACCCCGGCGGAGATACCGATGCCAACGCGCGTGCTCTGGCTGCCGCCCTCAATGAGGAGATGGGCTGGAACGTGATCGTGACCAACATGTCCGGCGGCGCCGGCGCTGTTGCTTTTGAAGACGCCATCGAGAATCCGGATGACGGCTATCGCTTTGTGTTCTATCATTCGGGCGCCTGCATTTCCCAGATGATGGGCATGTATGAGGATTTTGATGTCCTCGAGGACTTCAAGCTGGCCGGCATGCCGATTCTGGATTATTCCAACGCTTTCTTCATCAATTCCGAGAATGAGAAGTTCTCCGACCTGGAAGGCATGATCGCCTACATGAAGGAACATCCCGGCGAAGTGACCTTCGCTACCGAGACCGGTTCCTTCACTCATCTGCATGTTCTGGCTCTGGAAGCTGCCGCTGGCGTGAAGTTCAACATTGTTGATGCCGGTACTGCCGCTCAGAAGATCACCGAACTCCTTGGCAAGCGTCTGGATGTTATCGGCACCCAGGCCGGCCTGGTCCGCGACTATCTGACCACCGGCCAGTTTACCTGCCTTGGCATTCTGGCTGACGATCCCATGGCTATCGGCGAGGTCAACCTTCCGACCTTCAAAGAGCAGGGCTATGATGTTGTCTTCTCCAAATTCTTCTATCTGGCTGCCCCGAACGCTGCCGATGACGCTGTCATCGCGGCCATGAACGAAGGCCTGGCGAAAGCCGTTGAGAACGAAACCTTCAAGGCTTACTGCGACAGCGCTCTGCTTAACGCGACCGTTATGAGCCCCGAAGAGACGGAAGAATATTATCAGGGACAGTATGACATCTATGCCGAGTATCTGGCTGATTATATCGACTGATCCTATGTGATCTGAAAAACATGTGATCTGAAAAACATCTGATCTTTATGCCGGCGGCCTGACCAGAAAAGGCAACCGGCAGTGGCGGGCAGGAACCGGAAGACGCAGGATTTCCTGCCCGCGTTTCTATGTCCGGTTATGGCTGTGCGGGGATTTTTTGTTTCTTATGGTACGTGAGTTCTGTTGCTGGTACGTGGATTCTGCTGCCGGTGAGCTCAGGCACTCATACAGGAAGTCCGTGACAGCTGCCGGGATAACAAGGAGGGCTTACATGTCGAAGAAACTGACCTTTAAGCGGTGCCGCGATCTTATTCTCGGCGTCGTCCTGTTGGCTCTGGGCATTTTTTACACGATCTACGCGCAGCAGATCAAGACCCGCCCCAAACTGACACCCAGCTATTCCAGCGCCAGGATCTTCCCGACGCTTCTTGGCATTCTGCTTATCATCCTGTCCGTATGCCTGATCATCCAGGGCATCCGTGCCTTTAAGAGCAACGAAGAGGAAGAGACAAAGAAGCTCAGCCGCGTTGACCTTCTCTCCATTGCCCTGACCTTTGCCGCGATGATCGTTTACATTATCCTGCTGCCGAGGATCGGCTTTATTCTGTCGACCGTCATTTATCTGTTCGCGCAGATCACGATCCTGGCTCCGTCGGAAAAAAGAAACCTTCTGCAGTTCGCCATTATTGCGGTCGTCTTTACGGCCATCACCTTTGTGGCTTTCCGCATCGGCCTAAGCCAGATGCTGCCGCGTGGTCCTATTGAAGCACTGCTTGGTTTCTAAACAGAAGGGGGTACGATTATGTCTGTTGGTTCTCTGATCGCCGGCGGATTTGGTGCTGTTCTGACACCTACCGGCATATTCCTGATGCTGGTCGGCGTAGCTGTCGGTATTGTTTTCGGCGCTCTGCCCGGCTTATCGGCAACAATGGCTATCGCCCTCTTTTTGCCGGTTACCTATGCCATGGCTTCCACGGACGCCATGACTCTTCTTATGGCCCTGTTTATCGGCGCCATCTCCGGCGGTCTTATCTCCGCCATTTTGCTGCGCATTCCCGGCACGCCCTCATCTGTGGCCACCTGCTTTGACGGGCATCCGCTTGTCGCCAAGGGGCAGGCCGCCAAGGCTCTGGGCGTTGGCGTTGTGTTCAGCTTCCTGGGCACGATCTTCTCGACGATCCTGCTTATGTTCCTGGCACCGCAGATCGCCAAGGTAGCCATCAACTTCGGCAATTTTGAGTTCTTCTCGATCGCCATCTTCTCCCTGACCATGATCGCCACGCTCTCCAGCGGCAATATGGTCAAGGGCATTATCGCCGGCGTGCTGGGCTTTATGTTCTCCACCGTCGGCACGGACGCCATCGAGGCCACCCAGCGCTTCACCTTCGGCCAGACGACGCTGAAGAGCGGCTTTGACATGCTGGCGGTTATGGTCGGCCTGTTCGCGGTCGGCGAGATCATTGCCGCCGCCGAGACCAGCCACCATCAGGATAAAGAGGAGATCACCCAGCCCAGCATGAAGGGCGTTAAGGGCTTTGGCTTCTCTTTGAGGGAATTTTTCGGCCAGGGATGGAACGCGATCCGTTCTGCCGTTATCGGTATGGGCATCGGTATCCTGCCGGGTATTGGCGGCGGCACCTCCAACATGCTGGCCTACACGGTGGCCAAGAACTCCGACAAGCATCCGGAGGAGTTCGGCACCGGGCGCATTGACGGTATCGTCGCTTCCGAGACGGCCAACAACGCCACCATCGGCGGCGCCATGGTCCCGCTCCTGACGCTTGGTATCCCCGGCGATACCACCACGGCCATGCTGCTGGGCGCCCTCACGCTCCACAACCTGACCCCCGGCCCGCTCCTTTTTGAAAACCAGGCGGACGTGGTTTACGGCATTTTCGCGGCCATGCTGATCAGCTCGGTCATCATGCTTTTCATGGAATACTTCGGCCTTCGCGTTTTTGTGCGCCTTCTGTCCATCCCGAAGTATATCCTGCTTCCCTGCATCCTGGTCCTTTGCACCATCGGCGCTTACAACCTGAAGAATAACATGTCCCAGGTTATCGCCTGCATTATGTTTGGTGTCATCGGGTTTGCGTTCAAGAAGTTTGCGATCCCCTCCACGCCGTTTATCCTCGGCTTTATCCTGGGACCGCTCTGCGAGCAGAACTACCGCCGCGGCCTTATGCGCACCAACGGAAACTTTGTTCCCTTCCTGACCGCCCCGATCTCGGCCGTGTTCCTGGGCGTTGCCGCATTTGTTATCATCCTGGCGGCGACCAAGCCTCTGCGTGCGAAGAAGAAGGCGGAAAAGATGGCAAAGGCTGCCAATCCGGCAAAATAAGATACTTTTTGATAGACGGTGCTGTATGCGCCTGTCGTGAACAAAGCCGCCCATAGAGACTGTTGACAGGCAGTTTTTTATGGGCGGCTATGCGTATGTGTAGGAATTTTATTTGAAAAGAGAAAATGTCGAAAAGGAGATAAGTATGATTCTCAGAAATGATGGAACCGTATCCGCCCTTTTGAAAGATGTGCCTATCCCGCGCATGTTCCGCGCAAGCCAGAAGTTTCCGGATGCGCATATTGAGAGGGAGGATATCTGCAAGGCGGTTTTTGATGCCATTGATGCCGGGAATGTCGGCGGCCGGATACATCCCGGCATGCGCGTGGCGATAACCGCGGGCAGCCGCGGCATCCGGAATGTGGATGAGATCACCCGGTCGGTCGTGGCCTATGTTAAGGAGAAGGGGGGCCTTCCCTTTATCGTGCCGGCCATGGGGAGCCACGGCGGCGCGACGGCGGAGGGCCAGAGGGAGATGCTTGCTGGCTATGGCATCACGGAGGAGGCCATGGGATGCCCTATCCTCTCTTCCATGGAGACGGTTTTCCTGGGGCTGTCGGAGCTGGGAAAACCGGTCTATATGGATAAGAATGCCTACGAGGCGGACGGCATTATCCTGTCCTGCCGCCTGAAACCCCACAATGCCTTCCGGGGGCCTGTGGAGAGCGGACCCTGCAAGATGATGACGGTTGGCCTCGGAAAGCAAAAAGGGGCGGAGCAGGTCCATTCCGACGGCATGGACAATATCGCGAAGAATATCCCGACCATGGCGAAGGTGGTGCTGGGGACCGGAAAGATATTGTTTGCGGTGCCCTGCCTTGAGAATGCCTATGACCAGACCCTGATGTTTGAGGCGATCCCGGCGGAGAATATCCTTAAGCGCGAGCCGGAGCTTCTTAAGATCGCGTTTGCCAACATGCCCTCTATCCTGGTTAAGGAGGGGGATGTGCTGATCGTGGATATGATCGGCAAGAATTTCAGCGGCACCGGTGTTGACCCCAACATTACCGGAACCTTTTCCACGCCCTACGCCAGCGGCGGCGTTAAGGTGCAGAGGACATGCTTCCTTAACCTGACGCCGGAATCCCACGGCAACAGCCTGGGAATAGGCCTGGCCAGCGCGATCACGAAGCGGATATATGACCAGATCGATACGAATGCGATGTATATGAACTGCATGACATCGACGGTCATCAAGTCGGCCATGATCCCGTGCATTTTGTGGAACGATAAGGAGGCTATCCAGTTTTGCCTGCGGACCTGCAACCGCGTAGAACCGGCGCATGCCCGCGTGATCCGCATTCCCAACAGCCTGCATGTGGGCCAGATCATGCTGTCGGAGGCCTATTATGAGGATGTCGTGGCCGGGCGGTATGAAGGCGTCACCGCAGACAGCGTGCCGGCGGAGCTCTCCTTTGATCAGGATGGGGCATTGACAACTCCCGTAAAATAAAGGAAGAAACGGGGACCGTTTTCTTTTCTTACGAATCACAAGAAAAGAGAACCGTCCCCGTTTTTTCTCCTGCTTCTGCTCACAGGGTAAACGCACGTTTTTCGGGGAGACCCCATCGCCCCCTGTAGAGCATTCTGGGT
>CAMNNO010000025.1 GCA_946545475.1 uncultured Blautia sp. | reverse complement strand
AGGAGGGCAATATGGAGATCAAACGGGATATCTATCTGGATCGGCTGATCCGGCGCGAGAAGAATGGACTGATCAAGGTTGTGACGGGTGTTCGCCAGTGCGAAAGGTAACATGAAATATGGCGCACCCAGAATCTACCGGCAGGTAAACATAAACCAGAATGGTCTACAAGGGGGGCGATGAGGTCTCTACATAAACTTGTAGTTACTTTACCTTTACGATCATGAATGTTACAATAGTCTATGGATTCAGATTTGCGGGGATGAAAACAGGAGGTACTCAGCGCCCTGCCGCAAGCCGTCCGGAGAAACGCAAAGCCTGACCGGCCGGTTATCTGTGCTAAACTTACCATTAGCATGACTGATAATGTTTTTACTCTGGACAATATAGATAAGGCATGTTATTATATTTTCGTGAAAACCAACAAAAACAGCAGCGCCAATCCGCAGAATGGAGAAAAAATGTTAGCATCCCTGTCTTTGGAACTGGATGGAGACATAAATCCACGTGATTTTTTACAAAAGGCATCTCTTTTTCACGGCGTCCTGATGGACCACATCAATTCTGAGTACGCAGAGGCCCTTCATCAAAACGGACTAAAGCCCTATAGCCAGCATCTATCCTACGATGGACAAACATACCGTTGGGTGCTCCACGCTCTTAACGAGGAAGCCTACCAGAAGATCCTGCTGCCGTTTTTTGATGAAGAGATGCGCCAGATCAGCCTGAACCACAACCACCTGACCCTTTCCATCAAAGGCCGTCAGATGATAAAAACCACATATCAGGCCCTTATCGATACCTATTACCTGGGACTTTGTCAAAGGTATATCCCCATATCCTTCTGCACGCCCACAGCCTTTAAGCAAAACGGCAATTACGTCTTTTTCCCGGATCTAAGGCTCATTTACCAGAGCCTTATGCTGCGCTTTGACGCCTTTGCGGAAAATGAAAGCATCTACCTGGAAGAAACCCTGGAACAGCTGGCTGACTATACGGAGGTGAACCGCTATAACCTTCACAGCCTGTCCTATCCGCTGGAAGGCGTCCGTATTCCTTCCTTTATGGGAAATGTCCTGTTAAAGGTAAAAGGCCCCCAGCCCCTGGTAAACCTGGCAAACCTTCTTTTCCGCTATGGCGGATTTTCCGGCATCGGGATCAAGACAGCCATGGGCATGGGCGGGATAAGAATTGACGAGAGGAGGAAGAAAAGTGACTGACACAGAACTTCGGATCGCGGTGGGAGGTCTCCTTCACGACATCGGGAAGGTCCTGTACCGCAGCGGCGACAGGCGAAAGCACAGCGTTTCGGGCGCGGACTTTTTAAAAGAAGAGGCCGGCATACAGGATAAGGACATTATCGACATGGTGCGCTGCCATCACGCCGACGCCCTCCGGGAAGCTGATCTTAGAGAAGATTCGCCGGCCTATATCGTCTATCTGGCCGACAACATTGCCGCCGCCACAGACCGCCGGTCGCTGGAAGGCGAGGAAAAGGGCTTTGACCCCAGGATACCGCTGGACAGCATTTTCAATATCCTGAACGGCAACCATCAGCACCTGCACTATCATCCGGAACCCCTTGACGACCGTTCCGGCATCAACATGCCAACCGATAAAGCCGTCATTTATGATGAATCCTTTTACAACAAAATGCGCGCCGATATCCTGGATGCCCTAAAGGGCATAAACGCCATGAATAACGATTATGTCAATTCCCTGCTCTGCCTGCTGGAGGCCTACTTCACTTATCTGCCTTCATCCACGGCCACCCACGAGCGGGCCGACATTTCCCTGTACGACCACGTTAAGCTGACGGCAGCCTATGCCGGCTGTATCTATCTGTATTTGGAGGAACAGGGCATCCGGGATTATAAAACCGCCCTGTGGAAAAGGGGAAAAGACTTCTATGAACAAAAAGCCTTCCGCCTTGTCTCCATGGACATTTCCGGAATCCAGAAATTCATTTATACCATCCACAGCGAGGACGCTCTTAAGACGCTCCGTTCTCGTTCCTTCTATCTTGAGATTCTGATGGAGCACATGATCGACCAGGTCCTGGAAGCCATCGGCCTTTCCCGGGCGAACCTGATCTACAGCGGCGGCGGGCATTGCTATATCCTCTCTCCCAATACGGAACAGGTAAAGACGATCCTTGAAGAACAGAGAGATATCTTTAACCGCTTTTTTATGGAACAGTTTGACGTTGCTCTCTATGTGGCCTTCGCCTCTGTCCCCTGCAGCGCCAGGGAACTGGAAAACGACCCCCGGGGCAGCTATGCGGCCATGTTCACATCCCTCAGCCGGAAGCTTTCCGACCAGAAGCTGAGGCGCTACACCCCGGACATGCTCATACAGCTTAACCAGAGGAAAGCCGGGGATTCTCTGAGAGAATGCCGCGTCTGCAAGACAAGCGCCAGGCTCACCGAGGACGATATCTGCGGATTTTGCAGCCTGATGAAGAGCTTTTCCTCCGGCGTTCTCTATAAAGACTTCTTCACGGTCTTTGAGGGCAACCGGCCAGGCGCTATCCCGCTTCCCGGCGGCAGATGCCTGGCAGCCCAGAACGAGGGGGAGTTAAGAAAAACCATGGAAGGGGACGACTATTTTGTCCGCACCTATGGAAAGAACAGGTTTTACACAGGCAAGGCCGTGACGACCAGGCTCTGGGTCGGCGACTATACCCGAAAAGGGACAACAACCGACGAGTATGCCAAGGCCTCCACAGGCATCAAGCGCATCGGTGTGCTCCGGGCGGATGTTGACAACCTGGGCCATGCCTTTGTGGCGGGCTTTGACAGCACGTACACATCCCTCTCCCGGACAGCCTCCTTCTCCCGCCAGATATCCTTATTCTTTAAGCACCACATCAATGAGATTCTGGCAAACAGCAGCTACAGCATAGCCGGACAGCCCTCCCACGAAAGGGCGGCAACAATTGTCTACTCCGGCGGCGATGACCTGTTTATCATAGGAGCCTGGGACGACATCCTGGAATTGGCCGTGGATGTCAGCGACAAGCTGGAAGAATACTCCCAGGGGACGCTGACGATTTCTGCCGGCATAGGCATTTATGATGAAAAATTCCCCTTAAGCGTAAGCGCCGAGGAAACCGCCGACCTGGAAGAAGCCTCCAAAAAATATCCGGAAAAGAATGCCATAACTTTGTTTACCGAAGGCAGCAGGTATCCGACGGCCTCCGGGGAAAAGAAAGGGGAAGAGAACCACACCTATCACTGGAAAGAATTGAAGGAAAAGGTCATCGGAGAAAAATACGCCCTGCTCAGCTCTTTCCTCGCGAACTTTGACGAAAGAGGCAATTCCTTCCTGTATCGCATGCTGGAGCTCATCCGAGGGATGGAAGAGCGCATCAACCTGGCCCGCTTTGCCTACACGCTGGCCCGTCTTGCCCCGCCGGAGGATGAGGACAAGGAAAAAGCGGAAAGATACAGTCAGTTCAGCCGGACCATGTATGCCTGGGTACAGAACAAAAAAGACCGCAAAGAGCTGGTAACGGCTATTTTGCTCTATGTCTATCTGCATAGAGACCGCAAGAAGGAGGAATAAAGACATGAAGCTGGAGAGCGCGACATATGTCGAGAAAGCAGAAAAAGTGATTCAGGATCTGATCCGTGATGCCGGAAATGTAAGAGATCCCCTTCTGACGACATCAAAGATCCGGAACATCCTTTCCATGACATCGGATATCTATAACGACGTGCTGACCTGCAAGGAAGAGACTCTTGGCGCGGACATCCAGAACCGCATCAGCTACCTTAAGGTCCGCATTGTGTACGAAAGCGGACGGGAAGACAAAGTAAAGCGATTTGTCGAAAAAGCCGAGCTGCTTGCCTGCATCAATGAAATAAAAGGCAAGCGGTCGCAATATCTTCTGTTCAGCCGCTATATGGAGGCACTGGTGGCCTACCATCGCTATTATGGCGGAAAAGACTGAGACTGACAACAGGCATGAAGGTGGGCTGCCCTTTTCTTTGACAGGCATGCCTATCAGGAGGAAAAAATATGTACGGTAAGCTTCAGGTTACAGGTATTATTGAAATTGTCACAGGCCTTCATATTGGAGGAAGCGCTCAGTTTTCCGCCATCGGCGCAGTGGATTCGCCGGTCATCCGGGACGCCATAAGCGGCGAGCCCATGATCCCCGGCAGCTCCCTCAAAGGAAAGATCCGGACGCTGCTCTCCCGGCAGTACGCCAATGGGATAGCCAAAACTCCGGACGACGACCCGGCAGAGATCATCCGCATATTTGGCGGTTCCCAAAAGGTTAACGGGCGCATTCCCCAGGGGCGTTTCCTGTTTTCGGACATGGTCATGTCGAACTGGGACGAGTTGAGCCGCAGGGGAGCCATGAGCCGGACGGAGATCAAGTTTGAAAACAGCATCAACCGCTATACGGCAGTTGCCAACCCCCGCCAGATTGAGCGCGTCATCCGCGGGGCCAGGTTTGATGTGGACATTATCTACGAGCTGGTTGACGAATCTCAGGCAGAAGAAGACTTTGCCCTGTTTGCGGAAGGATTGAGGATGCTGGAATATGACTACCTCGGCGGCCATGGCTCCAGAGGATATGGCAAGGTTCGCTTTGAGGACATGGATGTCAGCGCCGTGGTCGGCGACATCGAACCGGAAGTGGTGGAAAAATGCAAAAAAGCCCTGGCCGTAGTCGGCTGACGGAGGAAATGGCATGCAGTATCAGATTTATCGTCTGTCCTTCCCGAACGGGGTCCATTTCGGGGACGGAAATCTTGACAGAAGCGTATATTCCTTTTCTGCCGACACACTGTTCTCATCCCTCTATCTGGAAGCCTTAAAAGCCGGCCAGAAGACCGCTGACTGGTTTCTGCAAAAAGTAAAAGAGGGCAGCCTGCTGTTTAGCGATGCGTTTCCGGTCATCGGGGACACCTACTTTTTGCCCAAGCCTATCTATTCCGTAAGAAAAGAGGGCGCGGACGGAGATTCTGTCAAAAAAAAGGAATACAAAAAGCTCACGCATATCCCCATGGATAAGCTGGATATCTACATGAGGGGAGACCTGGACCCGACCGAAATTAATGAGAGGCTAAAGGAACTGGGAAAAGCGGAGACCAAAACCTCCGCCGCCGTTTCCGGAAAAGAAGATACCCTGCCCTATCATGTGGGCGAGTACCGGTTTCACCAAGATAATGGGCTGTTTTTTGTGGCGGCTTTGAGCGATGGCGGCGACAGCAGCGCACTTTATGACCTTATAGAAGCCCTCAGCTTTTCCGGGATAGGCGGCAAGCGGACAGCGGGCTATGGCCGTTTTGACATTAAAGCCGAGAAGACCATCGATGCCGGGCCGTTTGAGAAAAACGGCGGGATGCTGATGTCCCTTAGCATTTCCCTTCCCAGGAATGACGAGATGGAGCGGGCCCTTGCGGATGCCTCCTATCAGATACGGAAGCGCAGCGGCTTTGTCCAGTCGGCCACCTACGCGGATGTGCCGAACAAAAAAAGAGATCTGTTTATGCTGAGCGCCGGCTCGTGCTTTAAAAACCGGTTTGAAGGGGATGTGTACGATGTTTCCCAGGGAGGGGCCCATCCCGTGTACCGCTATGGAAAACCTTTATTCTGGGCACTGTAAGGAGGCGGCAAAGTGGCTGGTTATCTGAAATCATACGACATGGAGCTGATCGCCCGCGGCCCTTTGCACGTGGGCAGCGGCGAGCGCATTAAGAAAAAAGAGTATATCTATCTGCCGCAAAAAGGAACCGTACTCGTGCCGGACATCACCAGGATGATCGAAGGGCTAAGGAAAAAGCGCCTGGATGACATGTTCCTGAAATATATGATGGACAGCGCAGACCAGAGGCCGCTGGGCCAATGGCTGTTCGGCAGCCGGATCATGCCGGATGAGTACAATCGTTGGATACGTTACAGGCTGGACGGCGGCGACCGCCTGAAAAGCGGGAAAAAGCCGACCGAGATCGTATGCTTCCAAAAAGACGCCTTCGGCCTTCCGCTCATCCCCGGCTCCTCGATCAAGGGGATGCTTCGGACAATTCTTCTGGCCGGAGAATTGTTAAAAAATGACGGCCGGTTCGAGAGCCTTAAGCGGACGCTTCCCCAGGCCTGCGCAAAGGCGAACCGGAATAACTTCCTTCTGCCCGAGCAGAAGCAGATCGAGGAAGATGTTTTCCACACCCTTGAGCGCACCGATGCCAAAGGAAAGCCCGTTCCCAAACGCAACGCCGTCAATGACTGCCTCTCCGGGCTCATTATCAGTGACAGCCAGCCCTTAAAGCTGACAGACCTGACGCTGTGCCAGAAGCTGGACAGGGGCCTTAACGGAGACTATAACAGCCAGCTGAACCTGCTCCGGGAATCCTTGAAGCCCGGGACGGTGGTCCGGTTCACCCTGACCATTGACAGCGGCCTCTGCCCCTATACCATACAGGATATCATGAAGGCGGTAGCCGCTTTCGGGGATGCCTACTATACCATGTTCTCCTCGCACTTTGCCGGCACGGACCGCCCCGCTCCGGATACGGTGTGGCTGGGAGGCGGAAGCGGCTTTTTCTCAAAGACCGTGCTTTACCCGGCGCTGAGCGAAAAAGACAGGGTTCGCAGCACCGTGGAAGTCTTCCGGCGGACAATCCATCCAAAGGTATGGAACCAGCACAACCACGACAAGGACGTGCCGCGCGGCGTCTCGCCCCATACCCTGAAATGCACGGAATACGAGGGCCGCATTTATCACTTTGGCGAATGCACGATGCGCGTAAAAAAAGAGGTTTCGCTTTATACTTGCGAACAAATTTAACCGCCGATTGTAATTTTACGCCGCGGTATATGCAGTTACACTAAAATAATTGCCTGCGGCAATTATTAAGTGTAATTAGTATAATAAGTTAACAAGGCTCTTCCTGCCGCTCAAGGGCAGTAGGGGGGATATGGGCAACTGAAAGGACTTTGTTTATGAAAATTTTGTTTTCACCCATCGGCAGCACCGACCCGATCCGGAACATGCACGATGGCTCCATGCTCCACATCACCCGGCATCTTCGGCCGGATGAGGTTTATCTTTACTTTTCCCACGAGATGCACGCCCGGGAGAAAAAAGACAGGCGCTATACCTACTGCCTGGACATGCTGTCAAAGCATCTGGGAAAAACGATCGCTGTCCATCCCATTGTGCGGGACGACCTGATCGACGTTCAGGACTACGAGATCTTCTACGAGGATTTTAAGCGGATTCTTGAGAACATCTTTGCCCGCACGGCCGAAGGCGATGAGGTTTATGTCAATATCTCCTCCGGAACGCCGGCCATGAAGAACGCCCTGCTCATCCTGTCGGTGCTGGGAGATCTGCCCATACATCCCATACAGGTCGTAACCCCTATCCACAGAAGCAACTATACCGATGAGAACGTGGACGACTATAATGCCGAGGAGCAGTGGGAGAACAATTACGACAACACGGCGGACACCCAGAACCGGAGTGAGGAGATCCATCCCCGGAACCTCACAAGCCTGGTCAAGGTTGCCATCATCAAAAAGCACCTGGATGCCTACGATTACTCTGCCGCCTACGAGGTGTCCCGCCAGATGGGAAGCCAGATGCCGGAGCCGTGCCGCCTGGCCATCGAGCAGGCCTATGAGCGCATGAACCGGAACCAGGTCACGGTAAGCCAGATAGCCAAAAAGACCGGCTACCAGCCCATGCCGGTAACTAAAACCGAGGAATGCGCTTCCATGGAATATTTGCTTGCCCTGCAGCTGAAAGTCAAAAGAGGCAACTACGACGATTTTCTGCGAGGCCTCTCTCCCATCATCGTCGATCTGTTTGACCGGATATTAAGAACCTTCGGCGGCTTTAAGTACACCGACTACTGCGACCAGGACAAGGACGGGAACATTAAATGGAGCATGACGAAGCTGGACCAGACCCCATACCTTGCGACCCTGCAGAACGCGGATAACAGCCGTCATGGCTTTTCCTACGGCTTTGTCTACTCTCGCCAGCTGAAAGAGCTGATCCTGGCTTTCTGCACAAACGACAAACTGAAAAAACTGGCCGATGACCTTCGCATGGTCGAAGAGACCGTCCGAAACCAGGCCGCCCACACCATGCTCCCCTTCACAGACGCCCTTATTCAGCGCTGGACAAAATTCACCGTTGGGGATATCATGGAGAAGTTGAAGAAAACCGCCGAGCTGGTCAAACTCGCCCCCAATCCGCAGGTATGGAACTCCTACGATGATATGAACGAATATATAAAGGACCTTCTCAACAAGTATTTTGTCTTCAACTAAGAACATTTTGCCCCGCACCTTGAAAATACTGGCCGGAGAGGCATTTTCTCCCTCCGGAAAAGCCGCTGAGACACCAAAAAACTTTTTCAGCCGCAAAACGCACTCACAGGCCAGTATTTTCAAGGGCGCCAAGGGACAGGATAGAGAAATAAGAGACCCCGGAAGGGGACGGAAACCATATACTGTCATCATTTCTTAATCCCTTCTGCCATAGAGAAATAAGAGACCCCGGAAGGGGACGGAAACGGGATCCCTCCATCTAACCTGTTCCTCGGGCTGGTCTTCATAGAGAAATAAGAGACCCCGGAAGGGGACGGAAACGGCCTCGTTCATGTCGTTAACATAGGAAATGGAAGCGGAATAGAGAAATAAGAGACCCCGGAAGGGGACGGAAACTCATGTTGTTCGGAACACCCATCAATGCCAGAGGCACATAGAGAAATAAGAGACCCCGGAAGGGGACGGAAACGGGCAAGTCATGATATCCTTGCAAGACACGTGATCTGCTATAGAGAAATAAGAGACCCCGGAAGGGGACGGAAACTATCAGCGGCTTCTTTCTTTACGATGGTGAGATACCCATAGAGAAATAAGAGACCCCGGAAGGGGACGGAAACAAAGCAAGGTCTTTATCGTCGTACTTTTCCGGCTCATAGAGAAATAAGAGACCCCGGAAGGGGACGGAAACATATTATACTCCCTGAATGACTCGACCATAGCGCGCTTATAGAAAAATAAGAGACCCCGGAAGGGGACGGAAACGCTGCTTGTAAGGCTTTTTCGTAGCGGCAATTCCAGAATAGAGAAATAAGAGACCCCGGAAGGGGACGGAAACAGATGTCACGCTTGAGGGACGGTTACGGATTACTTATAGAGAAATAAGAGACCCCGGAAGGGGACGGAAACCACGTTAACCGCATGTGGACGGGATTCTGTTTTCGATAGAGAAATAAGAGACCCCGGAAGGGGACGGAAACGGCACAGAAGTGACGAACCATTTCAGCGGGAAAGTCTATAGAGAAATAAGAGACCCCGGAAGGGGACGGAAACAGCATGTCGGGGCTGGTGTATGCCTTACGTCCATCTATAGAGAAATAAGAGACCCCGGAAGGGGACGGAAACAACGCCTGAACGGTAGCGATGGTGGAAGCGTTGAGATATAGAGAAATAAGAGACCCCGGAAGGGGACGGAAACCTGGGCGTTTTTCTTCAGGTTGCCTTTTACAATATGTATAGAGAAATAAGAGACCCCGGAAGGGGACGGAAACTCGTCTCTTTTGATAGCCACAAATTCAAAATTTTTATAGAGAAATAAGAGACCCCGGAAGGGGACGGAAACGTTCAGCCGTATAGAGGCCGATTTTAATAATCTTGATAGAGAAATAAGAGACCCCGGAAGGGGACGGAAACTGGGTTCATTTTGATCCTCTTCCGTTGGCGCTGGTTCGGGTTATAGAGAAATAAGAGACCCCGGAAGGGGACGGAAACACCTGATAGAAGAGGTCATAGAGGCGGTTGTACTAATAGAGAAATAAGAGACCCCGGAAGGGGACGGAAACTTTTTTCTCCTTCCGTGCTCTGTAAGCGTTTTTGTTTATAGAGAAATAAGAGACCCCGGAAGGGGACGGAAACCTTGAAACTTTCTGCCAAATTTTCTTTTCTGGTATAGAGAAATAAGAGACCCCGGAAGGGGACGGAAACGATTTTTCCATCGAATTTTTCCGTGATTTCGCGAATAATAGAGAAATAAGAGACCCCGGAAGGGGACGGAAAACGATCATAGAACCGCTTTACCTCGGGCTTTTCGACAAATAGAGAAATAAGAGACCCCGGAAGGGGACGGAAACCCCGTAAGAGAAACGTTGTTGTCCATGCTGAATGCCATATGGAGAAAAAAGAGCCTCCGGAAGGGGACGGAAACACTTACCACAACCAGTATGACCATGAACCAATATCTTATAGAGAAATAAGAGACCCCGGAAGGGGACAGAAACTCCTTTTTGAATGTCATAACTGTATCTTCGATGGATAGAGAGATAAAAGACCCCGAAAGGGGACGGAAACTAGGGTATTGCACCCAATCTTGATCATCAATATCCCATAGAGAAATGAGAAACCCCGGAAGGGGACGGATAGTACGAGGGCAACCTTACATTCTATATTTAGGAGAACAACGATGAGCCTACTGTATGTTGATGAAAATGGTGCCGTGATCAACAAAGAAGAAAACCGAATCATAGTCTCATACCCGGACGGTCTCAAGCATTCGTTTCCTATCGAAACGATAGAAAGCATCACCATCATGGGAGCTGTCCAGCTTACCACGCAGTGTATGGAAACCTGCCTGACCAAAGGCATTCCGGTGGCGTTTTTTTCAAAAGGCGGCAAGTATTTTGGACAGCTTCACTCCACCGGGCATATCAATGCCGGAAGGCAGCGGAAGCAGAGCGAATTGTACGGAGAGCCCTTCGCCATCAACTTTGCCAGAAGCATCATATACGCAAAGATCAAAAATCAGCAGATCGTTTTCAAGCGCTATATCCGGACAGAAGACGCGGTAACAAACGACTGCTACCTTCAAATGGCAAACTGCCGCAAGAAGCTGGAATCCTGCCGTGATCTCAAGTCGCTCCTGGGCTACGAGGGCCAGAGCGCAAAGGCGTATTTCAAAGGGCTCTCCCACGTTATCGACCCCGAGTTCACCTTTACGGGCCGCAGCCGCCGGCCGCCCCGGGACGAGTTCAACTCCCTGATCAGCCTGGGGTACACCATCTTAATGAACCAGATCTGCGCAGCCATAGAAGCCAAGGGCCTGAACCCTTTTTTCGGCTTCATGCACCAGGACCACGAAAACCATCCGACCTTAGCCAGCGACCTTCTGGAAGAGTGGCGGGCCGTTCTGGTCGATTCGACAGTCATGAGCCTGATCAACGGACACGAGATCCACAAAGAAGATTTCGACCTCGACCTGGAAACGGGAGGCTATTATCTCAAGAAAAACGGACTAAAGATATTCCTCGGCAAGCTGAACAACAAGCTCCAGACCAAGGTCAAATACCTGTTAGGTATTCAGTGACATGCCGCAAGCCCTCCGGCATCGGGTATGGCGTGGTCAGGGGGGAGGCACTTTTAGCGAAGGGAAGATTTTACGAAACCTTGATATCCGTGGCTTCTTGGAGTATATTGTGCTTGATTATTCGATCCCTATGGGGAGGAGGTGCTATTATGGAGATGATTACTATTCCTGTATCTATGCCAAAAGATATGATTCCTTACCTGGATATCGAAGAAAAAGGGCTCTCCTTTGAGCAATCTGCTATGCTGCTTTATCCTTTGATCCAGAGCTGTGTGATTTCGCACGGACGAGCCGCTGAGATTCTTGGTGTGAGGAAATGGAAACTCATTGAATTTTACGATAAAATGGGCATGCCTTATCTGAATCAGTCTCGGGAAGAGTTGGATGCTGAAATCGCCGGATTTGCAACACTAAGGGAGAAAAGAGCCTTATGATTGTAGTAGCGGATACAACACCATTAATTTCTTTAATGAAAGCTGCAAGGCTTGATATTTTGAAGCCGTTGTTCAAGGAAGTTTTGATACCGCTTGCGGTTTATGAAGAATTGACAAGTAATTTAGATTTTCAAGATGAAGCGAATCAAGTAAAAAGCAGCAACTTTATAAAAGTGGTTACGGTCAAAGAACAAAAAGCTGTGGATGTGTTACGCAGATTATCAGGACTCGATCTCGGAGAAAGTGAGGCGATTATATTAGCAGACGATAGCAAGGCAGATGTCCTTCTCATGGATGAAGTTCGTGGTAGACAGGTGGCAAAAAACATGGGCTTATATATCATGGGTACAGTTGGGGTGTTATTGTTCGCATACGAAGAGAAACTGCTTACAGGTTTGGATGTGGAGAATGCGCTAGAAGCTCTGAAGAATGCGGACAGACATATCGGTAACGATGTTATAAATTATGCACTGAGTAAGTTACGGTAGTATAAATTTGTCCCCCTGATATGCCATACTCGATGCCGGCTGCCAGGAGAAACACAAAGTTGATATTAGCTGCTTCCTGCACTTGCCAAAAAGTAAGATGGAAAGAGGCCAGCCTCCCAAACCGGAGGCCAGCCTCTTTTCTTATCATTGCAGGGGCGGCGCAAGGAAATCATCGCCTTGCGCCGCCCCGCAATCGAGCAGGAGGGGAAGCTTCCCCTCCTGCCCGATTACCGAAGGCCCAGGGAGGGGATAGCCTCTCCCCGGGCCTTCTATGGAATTTCGCGTTTCATGCAGCTTATATCATGCTTTTGCAGCCTTTATGGGCTTTTCATATACCGTTCAGATGAGCGCCTCAGTCATAGATATGCGGCAGCTCAATACTGGTAGCGTGCTCGCCGCCAGTGTAGAAATTGAAGCTCGGTCCGGCGACTTCGGGGTCGGCCTCGTACTGGGCGCGGCCGAGATAGTAGAAGCGGTCCATGGCATTGGATAATGTCACGATGATGGAGTGGCCTTCCTTAACAATATAGGAGGTGGGCATCAGGTCGATATCCAGCTGATAGACCTCGCCGAGATCCACATAGGAAGCGTCCGCTTCGTTAGCCGGATGCCAGGGCAGGCCCAGGAAGTCATACGGGCAGTCGGCGGTGCTGCGGAGGGAGGTGCGGATGTGGCCGTCGGAGAAGATGAAGGCCGCGCCGGTCTCGGGATCATAGTCGGACATGGTCACGAACACGTCGAAATCATAGTTGTCTTCCAGGTATCCGGGATCGGTCATCTCAACAAACACATGAGCCATGGGATGTCCGGTGATCTCCTTGTCAGCCTCCAGGGGCTCAGTCATAAAGCAGAGGCCCTTCTCGTTGACATCGGCGGCATCCTCGTTCTCAACGCCGGTAGCGATGCCGTAAACGGCCTGGTACGCAACAGCGGCCTCATCGGCAGGAGCCTCGGCGGCAATGCCCATATCGCCTGTCAGGTAGACAACATCGGCCTTCTCAGGATCATAGCCCGGCCAGCTCTCGAAGGTGCGGTAACCGTTGGCGTCATTCTCCAGATGAGCGGTCTTAAGAAGGATAGGCGGCTCGTCCATGATGCCGTTGTCGATGCCTTTCAGCCAGTAATCGAACCAGCGCAGCTGCTCAACCGGCCATTCCACCTCGGTCTTCGGCTTGGTGTGGTACCACGGGCCAATGGTCATCTTCTTGGCACCGGCCATGTTGGCAAACTCAATAAAGGTATCCCTGCGGAATACGTCATACAGGCCGCCCATCAGATAGATGGCGGAGCCGGAGTTATTGAGGGCCTCGGCGTTGGTGCTGCCGCTGACCTGGTTCCAGTATTCGCCGTTTGTTTCCTCAGCGTAGCTGTCACGCCACAGAAGACGCTGGAACATGGGGATCTGGAGGCCGTTTTGTTTGTGCTCTTCAATAGCCTCGCGGAGCATAACGCCATCGGGATCCTCGTCAACGGGAACGGTCCTCTCGGCTACGCTCTCAACGGTAGCGGTGCCGCCTTCATGGACGCCCTCCCAGAGGGTATCGGGCTGGGAGCCGAACGCGCGGGGAACGCCGCCGCGGATCCAGCCATCGTACTTGTTATAGTCGGTGCAGCAGATAACGGAAGCCGTGACCAGCTGGCTCTTGCTGAGGATCTCAAGCTGGGTCTGGCCCACATAGGAGCTGCCGATGGTGCCAATCTTGCCGTTGCACCAGGGCTGGTTGTAGATCCACTCGACAATATCCGCGCCGTCCTGGCATTCTGTGGGAGAGTTGGCGCTGTCGCGGTAGCCGTAGGAAGCGCCCATGCCGCGGCAGTCGCCGATGGCGAAGGCATAGCCGTTGCTGGTGAACCACACGGCGTCGGCGTTCTCGGCAATGTTGCCGTCCTGGTCGTAGCGGGCGCGGTTGTAGGGCGTCCAGGTGAAGACGCACGGAAGAGCCTCGGAGGCTTCCACGTCGCCGGCGGTGGGCAGATAGTAGTCGACAGCGATCTTGGTGCCGTCGCTTACGGGAACATAAAGGCTGTAGCGGTTGTAGCCGTCATAGGCGACCTCTTCGGCAGCTTCTTCTTCAAAATCGTCCTCCGCGTCAGATGCGGCTTCTTCGAAAGAGGCTTCTTCGGCAGCGGGAGCGGCAATGCCGGCGGCTTCCTTGGCAGCAGCCAGGGCCGGATACTCGCGCAGCAGCGGGAGAAGGAGGTCGACATCCTTCTGCCTCTGGCCTTCCACCATATGGGAATCCTTGGCATCGGGAGCGATGTAGAGGGTGTCGTGGGTAATGCCGTTATACTTGGTCCACTTGCAGGGAAGCTCCTCGCAGGTGTTGGGATCGCCGGTGCGGATGAAGGCGGCCCACAGGTTGCTGATCATCTCGGCGCCCTCAAGCATGTCATCCGGCACATAGCCGTCCCAGTTGCGGGCAACGACTTCGTTCTCGGAGCCGTGGGAAGCGCGCAGGTTGTTCTCCGGCGTAACATCCCAGTCAAGGTGATAGAAATAGGTGTCGGTGTACATGGACAGCGCTTCGGCAAACATGATGGCGCCGGTGCGCAGGTACAGGTCGTTCTTGAGGTCCTTGGCGGCGGTCCAGGCATCGCGCCCGTATTCTTCGTTATGGGAGAAGAATTCATCGATGACAGCCTGGGCATTCTCAGCGTTCCAGCCGCGATCGGAAAGCTTGCCCCAGTTCTGGTTGATGGTGAACTGCAGGGCCTCCTCGTCGGAGAGGGGATTGCCTTCCTTGTCGACATACTGCTGGTCATATTCGCCGGCGTTGGAGCCGAAGATGACCGTCTTGCCGGCGCAGATGCCGCCGAGCAGCTTCTCATAGTAATCCTCCGGGATGACAACGCCGTCGATGACCGGGGAGAGGAGCTTGTTTTCAATATTGGCATAGGCGGGGGAGCCGCTCATGGAGTTGGCCTGGATGGCCCTCTGGCCTTCGTAGATCTCCTCGTTGGAAAGGGCCAGGAACTCGCCGATGGTCTTAACGCCAAGCTTGTCAAAAAGGTCCGCGGAAACGAACTGGGCGGTCTCCAGAGCCTGGAGGCTGATGTCCACGGAGAAGGAGGCCTGGCAGAGAGCCTTCTGGAAGTAGGGCTGGGCTTCTTCCATCATAAGAAGGCAGGTCATGTTGTTGGAGCCGGAGGAGTGGCCGCCGATGGTGACATCGTTGGGGTCGCCGCCGAAGGCTTCGATGTTCTCATGGATCCACTTAAGGCAGGCCAGAAGGTCAAGGCGGGCCAGGTTGTTGGAATACTTATAGTCCTCGGCGACCGCGTCGTACCCTTCCAGCTGGGAGAGGTCGATGCTGCCGAAGAAGCCGCCCCTGTGGTTGGGGGTGACGACGATGATGTCGGGGTTTTTCTCGACAAAGTTCTTGTACTGGCACCTGGCGTTGGTGCCGCCGGCCTGGGCGCTGCCGTACTGATACATGTATACGTGGCGGAGGCCTTCATAGTTGGGGTTTAAGAAGATGGAAACATTCAGGCAGCCTTCCTCGCCCATGTTGGAGGCGGGGCCGACTTCGTCGGCGATGACAAGGCCGTTATCGGTGGCAACGGTGGGAGCCTTGAAGGGCTCAAAATCGGCGAACTGGACACCGCGGAAGGTGACCATGCCGTTGTCCTCATAGAAACCGACATAGGTGCCGCTGGGGGCTTCGGCCACGAGGGCTTCGTCAGCGGAGGCAAGGATGTCTTCCGCGGAGAGCTCCGGGGCAGCCTCGCGGGCCATGGCGGAGATGGGGGCAAGGGCAAGAGAGAGGGACAGGATGGCCAGCAGGCCGAGATGACGCTTTTTCATTTTTTAACCTCCCAAATGTACACTCACGGGCCTGTAGCTTTTAAGAAAAATGCCAGACGATCATAGCGGGCAGAGATAAGGTACAGGCCGCAGTATATGCAGAGGTACCGGGACCGCCTTTGGCAGGCTCCGGGAACCTCCGGTGTATGAAAGATATTGACGTGACGCGCCCGGAAAGTACTTATACTCGCGAACGAATTTAACTGCTGATTGCAGTTTTATGCCGCGGTATATGCAGTTACACTAAAATAATTGCCTACGGCAATTATTAAGTGTAACTAGTATAAGATCGGAAAGCGTCTGGAAAAGGAATGCCGGCGCCTTCTGATCTTGAGCGCTACTTGTTTTGGGGACTTTCCGGGCTAGGAGCAGAAGATGCCTTCTGCCGGGACGACGGGTAACATAAGCATGAAAAAGACTGTATGAAAACGCGCAGAAGATACGCTCTTCCGTACATGTTTGAATTTTAGCACCGCCCCAATGGGAAGTCAACAGAATGACCAATGAAATTTTGCTTATAACGGAAACAATTCAGCATATTGATAAAAATAGTCGTTTCACATTTTATAGGAAAGAATAGCAGAAAAAAATGAGGCTTGTCTTTATGAATACAAAAAGAGAGAGATTTCTTGTGCTGAAAATATATTGTCTGTCGAAACTGTATATTTTGCGCAAATTTTGCCGGAGATTTATCTGTGCTTTCGACAATTTACCCTCTGTACTTTTTGGAAAAATATGTTAAAATAACTAAAGGCATTCTTAGCGCCTGGTTTGGGAGGGCCGGGACGATTATCTGTTCTTTAATGCCAAGGCCGCCCATAAAGAGGCGGGCTGATGTTATCACACATTTTAAATTTAATTCAATTCGGAAAGAGAGGAAACAGACATGGATATGCTGTCAATTGTCGGCTTTATACTTGTTATAGCCATGGTAGTTTTGATCATCCGGGGCAAGGTAGCTCTTCCCCCCATCCTGATCATCCTGCCCACCATTGCCACCCTTTTCCTGGGATTCGCCGGATACCTGGTCCCCAAGGGCGCGGAAGCCGCTGCCCCCATGGGCTTAAAGGCCATCATCACCACGCTTCAGGGCTATATCTCCACTGGTGCCAACCAGGTCCTGAACACGGTACTTCTGTTTACGTTCGCCATCATCTACTTTAACGTTCTGAGCGACGCGGGCATGTTTGATGCCATCGTAGCGAGAGCCTTTAAGTACATTGGCAACTCCATCGGCGTTATCCTGTTTATGACCTGCCTCCTGGCGACCATCTCCCATCTGGACGGCTCCGGCGCCACCACATGGCTGATCACGGTTCCCACCATGCTGCCGCTGTTCAAGAAGATGAAGCTGCCGCCCACGCTCCTGGTCCTCTATGTAGGACTTGTTTCCGGTACGGTCAACATGCTGCCCTGGACATCCGCCCTGGCCCGTGCTTCCGCCGGCGTCGATGGCGTTGAGCCCTACGATGTATGGCTGAAGCTGGTCATCTGCCAGGTTGTCGGCCTTATCATCCTCTATGTTTCCTGCTTTATTGTCGGCCCCATGCTCCAGAAGAAGGGCTTCGGCATGTCCGATGAAGAGTTCGCCGTGATGAAGGAAGGCATGCTTCATCCCTCAGAGCCCGTCCTTAAGGTCAGCAAGACTGTCCTTGGCATTGATATTGCCCTTACTGTCGCTCTCATTCTGGCCCTGCTGCTCGGCAAGCAGACCGGCCTCAACACAAGCCTCGCCTTCATGTGGGGCGTTGCCATTGCCCTTCCGCTTAACTGCCATGGCTCCAAGGAGATGACCGCCCAGATCAAGAAGCACGGCGCCAATGCCCTGAACATGGTCATGATCCTCTTCTCCATCGGCATGCTGGTCGGCACGATGAAGGATTCCGGCATGATGCAGGCCATGACCAATACTCTGGTCGGCCTGGTACCGGAAGCTTTGAGCTCCCACCTGATGTTCATCATCGCCTGCATCGCGGTTCCGCTGTCCATGGTCATCGGCTCCGACTCTCTGTATATGATCATGACGCCTATCTTCGCCAACATGAGCGTTGCCTTTGGCGGAACGGCTATCGCAGCTGTCTGCGCCAGCGTTATCGGCGCCTGCCTGGCTGCCAACCTCTGCCTGGTCGCCCCGACCCCGTACCTGGCCCTCGGCCTTGCCGGCGTTGAGATGAAGGACAACTTAAAGTTCTGCTTCCTTCCGACATGGATCCTGAGCATCGTTCTGGCGGCTGTCGCTGCCCTTACCGGTGCGTTCCCGTTCTAATTTTATATTTTTTAAGCAGTCAAAGTAAGGGCGGCGTCGGCAGGATGGTTTATCGCCAGGCCGATGCCGCCTTTTGTATAACGAAAGGAGTAGCTGCCCTATGAGTATTCGTTCCTGCGCCCTGGAGAGCCAGGCTTTCCTGGCCCTTAAGGATGCCTACGAGCATCGGGAGAAGGGAGCGGCTGCTGCAAGGAAGAAAGGCATGAAGGTCGTCGGCGAGCTTGGCTTTGACGTACCGGATGAGCTGGTTCTGGCAGCAGGCATGTTCCCCGTCCGGATCTATGCCGATCCCGAAAAATCCCTGGAGGAAACGGACAAATACCTGGAATATTCCTTCGAGCCGGTTGTCCGCGCCCAGTTTGAAAAGATCATCGATGGAACCTATGGCGATCAGATCGACTATCTCGCTATTTCCAATTCTACAGACGTTATCATCCGCATTTTCTTATATCTTCGCGAACTGAAAAGGGTCGAGCCCGAAAAGAACGTTCCTCCCATCACGTTCATCGACTGGCTGTTTACGCGCCACCGCCTGCACCAGGTGCGCGATGAGTTCGTCATTGGCCTGTTTAAAAAGCAGATGGAGGAGTGGGCCGGAAGAGAGATCACGGATGAGGAGATAAGGAAGGCCGGTGCCATCCTCAACGAAAACCGCCAGGCCCTTCGCGACATGGCCGCTCTCCGCCATGGCACCGAGGTCCGCATCTCCGGCACCGAAGCCATGGTCATTATAGGGGCCGGCTTCTTCATGGATAAGGAAGAGCACACGGCCCTTGTCCGCCAGGTGACGCTTGACGCCGCCTCCTGGCCCGTGCTGACCGGCCCGAGGGTCTTCTACACCGGCGCCGCCCAGGAAGACAACAGCCTGTATGATAAGATCGAGGCCGCCGGCTTTGTCATCGTCGGCGAGGATACCGACTGGGGCGACAGGTCCTACGACCGCGACTACAACATGGACTACGATCCCATCCGCGCCATTGTGGACCGCTACATGCTCCGCGAGTTCAGCGCCAAGAAGGCGTTTGTCAGCCAGAGGGTGGAGGCCCTTGACCGTGAGGTGAACGCTGCGGGAGCCGAGGCCGTCATCTTCTATACGAATCAGTATGACGAGGTGGCTACCTGGGATATGCCGAAGCAGCGAAAGAGCCTTGAGGCCCGCGGCATTAAGCACATCACCTTCGGCCGCATGCAGTGGCCGGTTTCCAAAAACGAGGACCTGGACGCAAAGCTCGCGGAGTTTGCCCAGGCCGTGAAAGGGGGCGCAGAGTAATGGCTGAAGAGAGAAAAGAAGGAGCTTCCAAATCGAGCGTGGTCAAGAAGCTGAAAGCGACCAAGGCAGCCAGCGTCTACCAGAAGGAATGGTTCTTTGGCATGAAGGAGCGCGTGGAGCGCGAGGGCTGCGACTTTGCGGTCCTTAACGCGGATGTCCCCATGGAGGTTTTCCGCGCCATGGATATCCCGTTTGTCGTCAACCAGTGGTGGGCGGCCATCTGCGGCGCCAAGAGGATGACCCGCAAGTATTTCGGCCTGATGCAGGAGAACGGCTACCGCCCGGACCTTAACAGCTACGATGCCCAGGCCCTGGCCGAGAGCTTCGACCCCGACGACAAGAAGATCGACGCCGAGGGCAATCCCATGGGTCCCTGGGGCGGCCTTCCCAGGCCCACCATCTCCATCACCCGCCTGACCGGCGATGTCCAGAGCAAGATCTTCGGGCTTCTGGCCGAGAATTACGGCGCGGACCTTTATGTTATGGAAAACACCATCGCCCGCACAGCGCCGCTCAACTGGTACGAGCTGGCCGCGGACCGCTGGGAGGAGCTGTACGATAAGGACCGCATAGACCTGGCCGTTGAGGAGCTGAAAGAGCTTATCCGCTGGCTGGAGATGAAGACCGGCAAGATGATGGACATCAACCGCCTGGAATATGTCATGAACCTCATTAACGAGCAGGAGAGCTACTACAAGAAGACCCGCGACCTTATTGCTTCCTGCCATCCGGTGCCGGTAACGGTCGTCGATACGATCAATGCCGTTATGCAGGCCCAGTGGCAGCGCGGCACGGAATGGGCCGTCGGCCATGCGAAGAGCCTTTATGAAGAGGTTAAGGCCCTGGCGGATGCCGGCGTGGCAGCCGTTCCCAACGAAAAGCTCCGCCTGATGTGGATTGGCCGCGGCATGTGGCAGGATTTCGCCTTCTATCAGAGGTTTGAGGAGAAATACGGCGCTGTGTTCATGTGGTCCATGTACCTGGCCATGGGCGCGGATGCCTATATCCGCAACCATGTGGAGGAGGACCCGCTCCGGGCTCTGGCCGCCCGCTTTATCGGCATGGAGGACTTCCTTCACATGCCGCCGTGGAACAGCAGCTGGTTCATCCAGCAGGCACGCCAGAACGATATCGACGGCGTGGTCTACATGATCCCGGATAATGACATTCAGGCCGTCGAGGGCAGCTACTTCATCAAGAAGGCCCTTGAGGACGCCGGCATCCCGGTCCTGGCTTTCCACGGCGACCCGGTCAATCCCAGGAAGTGGAACGCGGAAACCATGACGGCGCTTGTCGATGAGTTTATCGAGACAAGGGTCATTCCGGCTAATGAGAAAAAGAAAAAATAATATGCGCACGGATTTTCAGCGGAAACGGCCGCGTGCGCGGCGAAAATCCGGCGCGGGAAATGAATGAAACAAGCGTTCTATTTGTTTGATATATAAGAAAGGAAGGTAATATCTATGGCTAATAAACCGCTTTCCGGCTATAAGGTTCTTGATATGACCCAGTTTGAATCCGGCACGGTCTGCACCGAGGCCCTGGCCTGGCTGGGCGCCGAGGTTTACAAGGTGGAGCGTCCCGGCAGGGGTGAGCTTGGCCGCCGCGGCGTAGCCGAGCCCGACAAGGACACCTACGGTTTCCTGATCATGAACATGAACAAGAAGTCCATCACCTGCAACGCCAAGGACCCGGAGGGCTTAAAGCTTCTGGAAGCCCTGGTGAAGGAATGCGACGTTGTTGTCGAGAACATGGGCCCCGGCTCCATGGATAAGCTTGGCCTGACCTATGAGCACTGCAAGGAGTTGAACCCCGGGATCATCTATGCTTCCCTTAAGGGCTTCTCCCAGGTGGGCCCCTATGCCAACTATCCCGCCTTTGACCCGATTGCCACCCACACCGGCGTTATGGTCTCCGCTACCGGTCTTCCGGAGCAGCCCATCAAGTGCGGTATCTCCGTTGCCGACTCCGGCACCGGCACCATGCTGGCTATGAGCATCATCACTGCCCTTCTTCACAGGGAGCGCTTCGGCGTTGGCCAGAGGGTCGATATCGCCATGCAGGATTTCATGATCGGCCTTTCCCGTTCCCAGTGGGAGCCCTATTATGCCAACGGCCGCGTTCCGAACCGCCGCGTAGCCAACGGCATGCCGCTTGAGGATGTCGCTCCGTCCGACACCTATCCCTGCAAGCCCTACGGCGTTAACGACTACGTACACATCTACTGCTCCCGCGCTCCGGGAAGCAAGCAGTGGGATAACCTGTGCGAAGCCATCGGCCGTCCGGACCTCAAGCAGGAGAACTGCCCCGAGATGTCCACGCCCAGGGAGAGGTTCAAACACAGGGATATCTGCGACAACGCGATCAAGGAATGGCTTAAGGACCACGATAAGTTCGAGGCTATGGACATCCTGTGCAAGGCCGACGTTCCCGCCGGCGCCCTTCTGGATGTCAACGACATCACCAACGACCCGCAGTACATCGAGCGCGGCATGATGGTGGACATCGAGCATCCCCAGAGAGGAAAGGTCCGCGTTCCCGGCTTCGCGCCCAAGTTCTCCGAGGTGGAGATCGAGTACAAGTGCTCGCCCGAACTCGGCGGCTCCAATGAAGAGGTTTACGGCGGTCTCCTCGGCCTGTCTCCGGAAAAGCTTGCTGAGCTTAAGGAGAAGAAGGTCATCTGACAGGCATAGATAAGGAAGAAATGGGGACGGTTCTCTTTTCTTGTGACTCGTAAGAAAAGAGAGCCGTCCCCATTTCTTCCCATTTTTTTTCGGACAGAATTTGACAGGGCCGGCAATCTGAGGCTATAATACGCTATATTCCCAAAATTTTTCCGGAAAAGAAAGAGGAACCGATATGTCATTTCTTGTAAAAGACAAAGAGTTTTATCTGAAGATCCTGAAGCTCGGCCTTCCCATCTCGCTCCAGCAGGTCATTACGGTAGGCGTCAACATGATGGATACCATCATGCTCGGCCAGCTGGATGAGGTGGCACTTTCGGCCAGCTCCATGGCTGTGCAGGTCCACAACCTGTTCCATTTTATGAGCATGGGCATGAGCATGGGTGCCAGCGTCCTCATTGCCCGTTATTTTGGCGCGAAAGAGGAAAAAAGCCTCAAAAAGACCCTGGCTCTTATGTACCGCTTCTGCTTCATACTGGCTACGCTCTTTACCCTGGGCGTGGGATTGTTCCCCGGGCAGATCATGCAGCTTTTGACAGGCGAGCCGGATGTGGTGGCGGAGGGGGTCCGCTACCTTAACTGGGCCCTGGCCTGCTTTATCTTATACGGCCTTACGACCTGCACCACCCATGTGCTGCGCAATCTCGGAAAGATGCATATTCCGCTTTATACCTCCATCGGCGCCTTCTTCATCAATATCGGCGCCAACTATATCTTTATCTTCGGAAAATTCGGGGCTCCTGCCATGGGCATTGCCGGGGCGGCGCTGGGAACCCTGATCAGCCGTATTTTTGAGTTTTCCATGATCTGCGGCTACTTCTTCCTGAAAGAGGATAAGCTCCGCTTCCGCCCGGCCGATATCATAAGGACCCGCTGCGGCGACCTTTTAAGCGAATACGTGCGCATCTCCGTGCCGGTCATGATATCCGACACGCTCCTTGGCATCGGAAATTCGGTGACCACGTCCATTGTCGGGCATGTCAATAAAACCTTTATGTCGGCCTATACCATCACCACGGTCACCCAGCAGATCGGCACCGTCTTCACCGCCGGCCTTGGGCAGGCGGCCCTTATCATTACCGGCAATACCCTGGGAGAAGGCAAACGCGAGGAAGCCCAGAAGCAGGGATACACGCTTCTTATCGTGGCTATCGGCATCGGCATCGCCGCCGGCGCCCTTATTGTGGCCATCGCGCCTCCCGTGGTCGGCTACTACAAGATCACGCCGGAAACCTACGCCACGGCTATTGAGCTTATGGACGCCGTCGGCATCATCACCATCTTTATGATGACAGGCTCCATCCTGACCAAAGGCGTCCTTCGCGGAGGCGGCGATACCCGCTTCCTTATGGTAGCCGACATTGTCTTCCTGTGGTGCGTCAGCGTGCCGCTGGGCTACCTGGCAAGCCAGGTCTTCCACTGGCCGCCGTTCTGGATATTGTTCTGCCTCCGCATCGACCACCTGCTAAAAAGCATCATCTGCACCTTCCGCCTGAGGAGCGGCAAGTGGATGAAAAAAATAAGATCGTAAAGCCGTTCTGCAGCAATCTGCAAAAATAAGAGCAAGCTAAACGTAAATTTCAGGTTTGAAGAGACATTCCCTCACAAACAATTGGCGTGCCCCTGGGGGGAGGGGTGCAGGGGAGGGGG
>CAMNNO010000024.1 GCA_946545475.1 uncultured Blautia sp. | reverse complement strand
ACTCTGAGCGGCCCCCCCTCCCCTGCGCCTACCGGCAGGTAAGAGTAAAATAGAAAAGATAACAGGAAACATGCCACACCCAAAACCCACCGCCAGGTAAACATAAACCAAAATGAGCAATAGGGGGCGATGGGGTCTCCACATGCCCCCCCTCTATTGAAAAAACGACTGATTTAAAGTATCATGTAGAAAAGGAGGTTGATGCTTATGAGCGAAAAGAACACATCAAAAGAATACGATCTCGAAAGGTTCGTACAGGCGCAGGAATCCCGGTATGGCGGCTATGAGACGGCGCTTCTGGAAATCCGGAGAGGAAGAAAACAGTCCCACTGGATCTGGTACATCTTCCCGCAGCTTAAGGGCCTGGGACATTCTTCCGTGAGCCAGAGGTACGGCATTGATGGAATGGCGGAAGCTAAGGCTTACATCGCCCACCCGCTTCTCCGGGCTCATCTGATCGAGATATCGGAGGCGCTGCTGTCTCTTCCGGAATCCGACCCTTTTAAGGTCATGGGGCCTCCGGATGACCTTAAGCTCCAGTCCTGCATGACGCTGTTCGGCGAGGCGGCTCCGGAGATCGAGGTTTTCCGGAAAGTGCTGGATAAGTATTATGGCGGGCAAAAGGATAAGAAAACGCTGAGGCTGCTTGGCCTTAGCGCATCCGGGAGCCTTTGAGGACAGGCGCTTGCGGGCTTGCAGGGGGACATCCTGCGGCTTTGCGAAAGAATTATGCGGAAAAGCAAAAAATATATCTTTAAAAAAATTAACACGTATGATACAATAGTCAAGCATATTTATACTCGCGGGCATAATCTTTTACCACGGAATGGTCATGCCGCGGTATATGCAGAAGTACTAAGAAAAATGCCGGCGGCATTTTTCAAGTACTTCTAGTATATTTTAAGGAGGGTCCTTATGAAGCATATTGTAACCTTAAACACCAAAAACCTGCAGACAACAGTTAAAAAAGGCGGATGCGGCGAGTGCCAGACATCTTGCCAGTCTGCCTGCAAGACATCATGCACCGTTGGCAACCAGAGCTGTGAGCACAAATAAGACATAAGCTTATTGACACGCAGGAACTGCTTGGGAAAGCATCTTGTCCCCGGTGGTTCCTTATTCATGTGCGCAAGACACCCGCAAATGTTCGTGATACCATTAAAAAGATCCAATCCGAAAAACGTCTTTTTCATGAAACGGTTTTTTCGGCAGCCATTTTTGCAGATTCAGGAGGAGTAAAAGACATATGAGCCTAATTCACCGCTATGAGAGCAATGGATATCACATCGTACTGGATATCAACAGTGGATCTGTCCATGTTGTGGATGAGGTGACATACGACGTGCTGCCCCTCCTGGAGGCGCAGATCGAGGAGGAAAAGCAGCAGGCGAAGGCGCCAAGGCAAGGCGATGCCCCGGTCCACAACGATGAGCCCATCTATGAGGCCCTCTCCGGCCGCTACAGCCGCGAAGAGGTCGCCTCATCGCTGGAAGAGTGCCGCACCCTGATCGAGCAGGGCATGCTTTTCACCGAGGACATCTACCAGGACGCCATCGAAGCCTATGAAGGCGCCCGCCAGACCGTCGTCAAGGCCCTGTGCCTGCACATCGCCCACGACTGCAACCTGGCCTGCCGTTACTGCTTTGCCGAGGAAGGCGAGTACCACGGCCGGCGCGCCCTCATGTCCTTTGAGGTGGGCAAGAAGGCCCTGGATTTCCTGGTCAAAAACTCCGGAGCCCGGAAAAACCTGGAGGTCGACTTTTTCGGCGGCGAGCCGCTCCTCAACTGGCAGGTCGTGAAAGACCTGGTCGCCTATGGAAGGAGCCTGGAGGAGCCTTATAATAAGAAGTTCCGCTTCACCCTCACCACCAACGGCGTTCTCTTAAACGACGAGGTGATGGAATTCTGCAACCGCGAGATGGGCAATGTCGTCCTGAGCATCGATGGGCGAAAGGAGGTCCACGACCGCATGCGCCCCTTCCGGAAAGGAGCCGGCAGCTACGACCTTGTGGTCCCGAAATACATCGAGTTCGCCCGGCAGAGGAACCAGGAAAGGTATTATGTGAGGGGGACATTTACCCACCACAACCTGGATTTTTCGAAGGATGTGCTGCACCTGGCAGACCTGGGCTTTAAGCAGATATCCGTGGAGCCCGTGGTGGCCGCGGAGTCTGAGGACTATGCCATCCGCAGGGAGGACATCCCGAAGATCCTGGAGGAGTACGACCTCCTGGCAAAGGAGATGATAAAGCGCGAAAAAGAAGGCCGCGGCTTCAACTTTTTCCACTTTATGATCGACCTGACCGGCGGCCCCTGCGTCTACAAGCGCCTCTCCGGCTGCGGTTCCGGCACGGAATACCTGGCGGTGACGCCCTGGGGCGACTTCTACCCCTGCCACCAGTTTGTGGGGGAGGAGAGCTTCTGCATGGGCAATGTCGATGAGGGGATCTTAAGGACGGACATTAAAGAGTCCTTCGGCCACTGCAATGTCTATACGAAGGAAGCCTGCAGGGACTGCTTTGCCCGGTTCTACTGCAGCGGCGGCTGCGCCGCCAATGCCTGGCATTTCTCCGGGGACATCAACGGAAACTATGGTATCGGATGCGAGCTTCAGAGAAAGCGGGTCGAGTGCGCGATCATGATCAAAGCAGCTCTGGCGGAAGGATCGGAAGGCTGAAAAGGCCAAAGGTCCGGAACATCTGAAGAAACAGGACAGGGCAGAGCCTAAGCTTATGAGCCCTGTCATCTAGAAGGGAAAAGTAATGAAGAGAAGTAGAGGAATTATCACACTGGTCGTGGTCCTTATCCTGACCGTATTTTTCTGCTATACGGCGGGCTTTGGCCTGGGAGAAAACAAAGTTGGCGCCGCGTCAAAGATCAAGACAGGCCTTGACCTGTCCGGCGGTGTCAGTATCACGTATGAGACTGTTGACCCCAATCCCAGCAGCGCAGATCTTAGCGATACCGTTTACAAGCTGCAGCAGCGCGTGGAGCAGTACAGCACCGAGGCTCAGGTTTATGTTGAGGGCGGCAACCGCATCAACGTTGAGATCCCCGGCGTCTCCGACGCGGATGCCATCTTGCAGGAGCTTGGCAAGCCCGGTACGCTCTGCTTTATCGACCAGACCGGCAGCGACGGCGTCAGCAATTTCAGCCTCAGCGGCAACGGCTATGTCATGACCCGGTCTCTGGATGAGATCCGCTCCGCCGGCTCCGTGGTGCTGGAAGGCTACGACGTGGCCGAGGCCCAGGGCGCGGCCATGCAGGACCAGCTGACCCAGGCCATCTCCTATGTGGTGGAGCTCACCCTCACAGCTGACGGCAGCACAAAGTTTGCCACCGCCACAGCCGCCAATGTCGGCAAGCAGATCGCCATTGTCTATGACAATGAGATCATCAGCGCCCCCACGGTCCAGGAAGCCATCGGCGGCGGCCGTGCCGTCATCAACGGCATGCAGAGCCTTGAGGAGGCCCAGAACCTGGCCGCCTTCATCCGCATCGGCTCCCTTAGCCTTGAGCTTAGAGAACTCCGCTCCAACGTCGTCGCGGCGCAGCTGGGCATCGATGCCATCGCCACCAGCCTCAGGGCAGGCCTTATCGGCCTTATCCTGGTCATGCTCATCATGATCATCGTCTACCGTGTTCCGGGCGTGGTCGCCAGCTGGGCGCTGGTTATCTATACGTCTCTCATCCTGCTCCTTCTCAATGCCTTTGAGATCACCCTGACCCTCCCGGGCATCGCCGGTATCATACTGGGCATCGGTATGGCCGTGGATGCCAACGTTATCATCTACGCCCGTGTCAAGGAAGAGATCGGCGCCGGCATCTCGGTGCGCAGCGCCATCAAGAGCGGCTTCTCCAAAGCCTTCTCCGCCATCTTTGACGGCAACATTACGACCCTGATCGCGGCCTTCGTCCTGATGTGGCTGGGCAGCGGTTCCATCAAGGGCTTCGCCTATACGCTGGCCCTCGGCATCGTGGTTTCCATGTTCACCGCCCTTGTGGTTTCCCGCCTTCTCATCTATGCCTTCTACGGCATCGGCTTTAAGGATGAAAAATTCTATGGCAGGACCACGGAGAGGAAGACCATCGACTTCCTTGGAAAGCGCAAGACCTTCTTCCTCGTATCCATCGTCCTCATCCTGGTGGGCCCGCTGTTCATGCTGATCAACGGCGCGACCGGCCGTGGAGCTTTAAACTACAGCCTTGAGTTCTCGGGCGGCACCTCCACCAATGTCACCTTCAACGAAGACATGGATATGGCACGCATCGACGCCGAGGTCGTTCCGGTCGTACAGGGGATCACCGGCGATGCCAACGTGCAGCCGACCAAGGTCCTTGGCTCCAACGAAGTCATCATCAAGACTCGTACCTTAAGCGTAGAGGAGCGTATCGCTCTTAACGACGCCCTGGAAGAGAAGTTCGATATCGACGCCTCCCGCATCTCCGCGGAGAGCATTTCCGCCACCATCTCAAACGAGATGCGCCGCGACGCTGTTGTCGCTGTTATCGTGGCGACGATCCTCATGCTGCTCTACATCTGGTTCCGGTTCAGCGATATCCGCTTTGCCGGCAGCGCCGTTATTGCCCTGCTTCATGACGTGCTGGTCGTCCTGGCGTTCTATGCCCTGGCGAGAATTTCCGTAGGCAACTCCTTCATCGCCTGCATGCTGACGATCGTGGGTTATTCCATCAACGCCACCATCGTTATCTTCGACCGCATCCGCGAGCACTTAAAGAGCGGCGAGAAGGATACCCTTGAAAACTTCGTCAACCGGAGCATCACCGAGACCCTGACCAGGACAGTCTATACTTCCCTGACCACCTTCGTCATGGTCCTTCTGCTGTTCATCCTGGGCGTTGCCTCTGTCCGCGAGTTCGCCGCTCCTCTGATGGTCGGCATCCTGGTCGGCGGCTATTCATCCGTGTGCATCACAGGCGCCCTGTGGTATGTCATGCGAAAGAAAGTCGGCCTCAAAGTTTCGTCCGCCAAGGCACCTGCCGCCAAGGCAGCAGCCCAGGGCAGCGCTCCCTCCGAAGAGCCCAAAAAGAAAAACCGCAAGCGTGCCGCCGAGCGCAAATCGGCCAGCGAAGCTGACAATCAGTAAAATGATCGAACTGTGCGGTGACCGTAAGCATGCGATGTTATGACTGGATTTATCCAGACATAACATCGCATGCTTACGAGGCACCCACCAACGGAATGAGCAAAATGCGGATGCGCAGCAGACGCAAGAGCGCGCAGCGCGAATTTTGCGAATGCCGTTGGCAGCGGTCACTTTAGTGACCGCACAGTTCGAAAATGATGCGGCAGGCCGCCTTGCCATAACGTAAAAACGGAATCCCGGGAATCACTTCCCGGGATTCTTGGGCTTATTATCGCAGGGGCGGCGTAAGGAAATTACCGCCTGGCGGCGAACGCCGCCCCACGGGCGAGCAGGTAATAAATATGGAAAAATGGATGGTGTCCGCGAAAAAGGCGGACTTTAATGCCATCGCGAAGACTTTTGGCATTGACCCGGTCATTGCAAGGCTCATCAGGAACCGGGATATCGTGGGGGAGGAGGCGATAGAAGCCTATCTTCACGGCACGCTGTCCGATATCCCGTCACCGCACCTGTTAAAAGACATCGACAAAGCCGCGCTCATCCTGCAAGACAAGATAAGGGCCGGGGCCAGGATACGCATTCTCGGCGACTATGACATCGACGGCGTGACGGCGACCTTCATCCTGAAAAAAGCCCTGAAACGTCTCGGCGCCCGCGTGGACGCCTACATCCCCGACCGCATCCTGGATGGCTACGGGATTCACGAGCCGCTGGTGCGAAAGGCCGTGAGCGACGGCATTGATACTCTTTTGACATGCGACAACGGCATTGCCGCCAGGGGAGAGATCGGCCTGGCAAAAGATAACGGCATGACGGTCATCGTTACCGACCATCATGAGATACCCTTCACGGAAGAAAACGGGACGAAGACGTATATCCTGCCTCCGGCGGATGCCATCGTCGACCCCAAGCAGCCGGACTGCCCCTATCCTTTTGAGGGCATATGCGGGGCCGTCGTGGCCTTTAAGCTGATGCAGGTCCTGTACGGGAGGATGGGAGAGGACACGGGGCTTCTCGAGGAATTTGTTGAGATCGCGGCCATAGCCACCGTCGGGGATGTCATGGATCTTGCGGGCGAAAACCGCATCCTGGTAAAAGAGGGCCTCCGCCGCCTTAACGAGACAAAAAACACCGGCCTTCGCGCCCTGATCGCTGCCTGCGGCCTTGGCGAAAAGCCCATGACCTCCTATCACATCGGCTTTGTCATCGGCCCCTGCATCAACGCCAGCGGGCGCCTCAAGACGGCCGAGAAGGCTCTCGCCCTGCTGGAATGCGAGGACGCCGAGAAGGCGGCCATCCTGGCGGAGGAGCTCAGAGAGCTCAATGAAGAGCGCAAGCGTCTGACCGACGAAGCGCGGGAGGAGGCCTACCGGCTGATCGATGAAACTCCCCTTAAGGAGGACCGGGTGCTGGTCGTGTTCCTTCCCTCCTGCCATGAGAGCATTGCCGGCATTGTGGCGGGGCGCATCCGGGAAAAATATAACAAGCCGGTCTTCGTGCTGACCCGGGGAGAAAAGTCGGCCAAGGGGAGCGGCCGCTCCATCGAGAGCTATTCCATGTATGAGGAGATGAACAGATGTTCGCACCTCCTCATCCAGTTCGGCGGACATCCCATGGCGGCCGGCCTTTCCATCCGGGAGGAGGATATCGACGCCTTCCGGAAGGAGCTGAATGACAACTGCCGCCTGACAGAAGAAGACCTGACCGAAAAGATCCTCATCGATGTTCCCATGCCCCTCTCTTATGTGACAAAGGAGCTTATCCGTCAGCTCGCTCTCCTGGAGCCTTTCGGGAAGGGGAACCCTAAGCCTGTCTTTGCCTGCCGCAACGTCCATCTCTTTGACGAGCGGGTCGTGGGAAGCGCGCGCAGGACATTAAAAATGAAACTCCGGGATGAAAACGGGCGTTCCTTTGAAGCGGTTTATTTTGGTGATCCTATGGAAATGCTGGCCTTCCTTGAGGGCAGAGACACCGTAAATATCACCTATTACCCGGAGATCAATACCTGGAATCATGTGGAAAACATACAATTCGTGATAACAAATGTCTGCTGAAATCGTGATTTTCAGAAGTGAAACGAAAACGAAAAGTCTGTAAACGCCAAGCTTTGCCGTTGCTTCACAAAATAAAAAGTGCTATACTCGAAAAGTCTGAAAACGGTCTTTGCGTTTCCTTTTCGCGCAAACGATCATAAAAACAAACGATCATGAAAACAAATGGTCATGAAGATCAATGATCATGAAAAGATCATGAAAAGAGGGAAAAAATATGAAAGAAGCAGCGAGCCAAAGTCATAGACCTGCCAAGCTTGCTTGAGCGGGTCTATGACCTTGGCGAGCGCCAAAACATGAGCAAGTAGGCCGGTAGGCCGGATTGCGAATGTTTTAGCATGGCGGGAGCGAAGCGGAGCCATGCGTGCTTCTTTCATACGTCCCTGTGTGCGACAGAACATGGAGGTTAAATATGAAAAAGCTTGAAGATTATGTCAGAAGTATTCCGGATTTCCCCGAAAAGGGGATCATATTCAGAGATGTCACCAGCGTCCTTCAGGACCCGGATGGCCTTCGCCTTGCCATCGATTCCATTCAGAAGTATCTTGAAGGCGTAGATATCGACGCTATCGTCGGCACGGAGTCCCGCGGCTTCATCTTTGGCATGCCGGTCGCCTATAATCTCCACAAGCCCTTCATCCTGGTCCGCAAAAAAGGAAAGCTTCCCTGCGAGACGGTTTCCAAAAAGTATAACCTTGAGTACGGCACGGCCGAGATCGAGATGCACAAGGATTCCATCAAGCCCGGCCAGAAGGTCGCCATCATCGATGACCTTATTGCCACCGGCGGCACCGTGGAGGCGGCTGCCGAGCTTATCGAGGAGCTGGGCGGCGAGGTCGTCAAGATCGTCTTCCTCATGGAGCTGGCGGGCCTCAAGGGAAGGGAACGCCTTAAAAAGTATGACGTTTCCTCCGTCATCTGCTACGAAGGCAAGTAATCGCTGTATCTTGACCGCGTTGGCGGCAGGTTTTGACAGTAAATTCTTGCGCTTACCATAAAATATTTTTTCTCATTAAAATATTTTTTTATTACGCAGACAGGAAAAAAGTATGGCAGAAAACACAGTAAAAATTGAATCAGAGAAACTGGAATCAGAGAAACTGGAATCAGAGAAACTGGAATCCCTGAAAAAGGCCGACGCGGCCGTGAAGTCCATGGAGGATTTCACGAGCCCCGAAAAACTGTACCAGGAACTGATCTCCAGTGTCCGCAAGTATCATCCTTCCGATGATATCACCATGATCGAAAAGGCCTACCAGGCCGCCAGCATCGCCCATAAGGATCAGAAGCGGAAATCCGGGGAACCCTATATCATCCATCCTCTGTGTGTCGCCATCATCCTGGCTGATCTGGAATTAGACAAAGAGTCCATTGTGGCCGCTCTTCTGCACGACGCGGTGGAAGACACCTGGATGACGCTGGATGAGATAGACAAGGAGTTCGGCTCGGAGGTGGCCCTTTTGGTGGACGGTGTCACCAAGCTCGGCCAGGTGTCGTATGACGCGGACAAGGTGGAAGTCCAGGCGGACAACCTCCGGAAGATGTTCCTGGCGATGGCCAAGGATATCCGCGTGATCCTGATCAAGCTGGCGGACCGCCTGCACAACATGCGGACGCTGAAATACATGAAGCCCGAAAAGCAGAAGGAGAAGGCCAGGGAGACCATGGAGATCTATGCGCCCCTGGCCCAGCGCCTGGGCATATCCAAGGTCAAGGTGGAGCTGGACGACCTTTCCCTTAAGTACCTGAAACCGGAGGTCTATTACGACCTGGTGGATAAGGTCGCCGTCCGCAAAAGCGTGCGGGAGGCCTTTGTCCATGGCATTGTGGAAGAGGTGAAGGCCCATCTTAAGACGGCCGGCATCGCCGGGCAGGTGGACGGCCGCGTCAAGCATTTTTTCAGTATTTATAAGAAGATGGTCAACCAGAACAAGACCATCGATCAGATCTACGACCTCTTTGCGGTCCGCATCATTGTGGATTCCGTAAAGGACTGCTACGCGGCTCTCGGCGTCATTCACGAGATGTACACGCCCATCCCGGGGCGCTTTAAGGATTACATCGCCATGCCGAAGCCCAACAAGTACCAGTCCCTTCACACCACCCTGATCGGCCCCAACGGGACGCCCTTCGAGATCCAGATCCGGACGTTCGAGATGCACCGTATTGCGGAGTATGGTATCGCGGCCCACTGGAAATACAAGGAAGCCTCAAACGGAAAAGTTCCCGTGGGCAACCAGGAGGAGGAGAAGCTGAACTGGCTGCGCCAGATCCTGGAGTGGCAGCAGGACATGTCCGACAATAAAGAATTTATGGATCTTTTAAAGAACGATCTGGATCTTTTTGCGGAGAGCGTTTACTGCTTTACCCCCCAGGGCGATGTCAAGACCCTGCCCAGCGGCTCCACGACCGTGGACTTTGCCTACAGCGTGCACAGCGCCGTGGGCAACAAGATGGTCGGCGCCCGGGTCAACGGAAAGCTTGTCCCCATCTGGTACGAGATCCAGAACGGGGACCGGGTGGATATCATCACCTCACAAAATTCCCCGGGCCCCAGCCGGGACTGGCTAAAGATCGTGCGCAGCACCCAGGCCAAAAACAAGATCCTCCAGTGGTTCAAAAAGGAGCTGAAAGAAGACAATATCCTGAGAGGCAAGGAGCTCTTGTCTGCCTATGCCAAGTCCAAGGGCTACAAGATCACCCTGTATGCCAAGCCCAAATATCAGGAGGCCGTGCTCAGAAAGTACGGCTTCAAGGACTGGGACTCCATCCTGGCGGCCATCGGCCATGGCGGCCTTAAGGAAGGGCAGGTCTTCAACAAGCTCCTGGAAGCCTACGACAAGGACTATAAGCAGAACCTGACGGACGATCAGGTGCTGGAAGCCGCCAGGGAGAACCGCACGGGGAGCGAGCGCCTGATCAGGAACAAGGGCGGCATCATCGTGGAAGGCCTTGACGATGTGGCGGTCCGCTTTTCCAAGTGCTGCAGCCCCATTCCCGGCGACGAGATCGTGGGCTATGTGACGCGGGGCCGGGGCGTGACGATCCACCGCACGGACTGCATCAACATCCTGAACATGGACGAGAGCGACCGCGCACGGCTTATCGACGCGGAATGGCAGGACGCGGGGAGCCGAAAGGAAGAAAAATACCTGGCCGAGATCTACGTCTACGCCAACAACCGGACCGGCCTTCTGGTGGACCTGTCCCGCATCTTTACGGAGCGCAAGATCGACCTTCGCTCCATGAACAGCCGGGCGAACAAGCAGGAAAAGGCGACCATATCGCTTTCCTTCTATGTGGAGAGCAAGGAGGAGCTGCAGACCCTGATCGAAAAGATCCGCCAGGTGGAAAGCGTCCTGGATATCGTCCGGACGACGGGCTGACGCATATGGTCTGACGCATACGAGCTGACGCATACGGTCTGACGCATACGGTCTGACGCATATGGTCTGACGCATATGGTCTGACGCATACGGTCTGACGCATACGATAGAGGGGGGAATATTATGGAGAACATGAACCTGCGCTCCATGGTCCTGGGGCCGGTCGAAACCAATGTCTACTTTGTTCAGAACAGGGCCACGAAAGAGATGTTCCTCGTGGACCCGGCCGCCGATCCCTCCAGGATCATAGAGCGGATCAACGAGATGCAGGGCACCCTTAAGGGGATCCTTCTGACCCATGGCCATTTTGACCACATCCAGGCCGTCCCGGAGCTGAAAGAACGCTACCAGGTGCCGGTCTATGCCGACGGGGCGGAGATCCCCATGCTCAGCGACCCCAACGTCAACATGACGGGCGCATACGGAAAAGCCTGTGCCATTAATCCGGACGTCGTCCTTTCGGACGGGGAAGAGTTTACCCTGGCCGGCTTTGCGGTCAAAACCCTGCACACGCCCGGGCACACCAAGGGGAGCTGCTGCTATTACCTCAAAGAGGAAAAAACGCTCTTTTCCGGGGATACGCTTTTCTGCCGGTCGGTGGGCCGGACGGATTTTCCGGGGGGAAGCACGCGGGAGATGATGGTAAGCCTTCACCGGCTGCTCGATGAGCTCCCCGGGGATACCGACGTTTATCCCGGCCACGATGAAGCGACCACCATTAGCGACGAGAAGAGGTACAATCCCTTTGTATAAAATTGGAATCGCCTTCTACGACAGGGCATTTGAACACGATATTTATGAGCTGATCCGGGCGTTTTTCCCGGGAGAGGAGTTTGTTTCCCTTTTTCCCGGGGACGAGGGCTCCGGGCGGGGGACAGCGCCTTCCGGAGACTTGCCGGAGGACTTTGACTACTATTTTGAAGCCAGGAGCACCAGGGATGCCTTTACCATCACCTGCCGGGCGGGAGAGAGGTGCCTTAGCGCCTCAGCGCCGAGGACGGATGGCCCGGAACGCTATTTTTCATCGCCGGAGGTCCTGCACCGCTCCCTCACGCTGGAGGAGCGCATCGCCAGGCATGACGTGAGAAAGGTCAACAAGGATGCCCTGAAGGCTTCCCTGTACGGCCTTCTCTCGGAGCTGACCGGGCGCACCCTCCCCTGGGGAAACCTGACCGGCATAAGGCCGGCAAAGCTGGCTTCCCTCATGCTGGAGGAGGGGAAGAGCGACAGTGATATCATCCGCCAGTTTACGGACGGGTACTTTGCCAGCGAGGGAAAGGCCTCCCTGGCGCTTTCCATTGCCCACAGGGAGAAGGAGGTTCTGTCCTCCTTTGATTATAAAAACGGCTATAGCCTCTACATAGGCATCCCGTTCTGTCCCAGCATATGCCTGTACTGCTCTTTCAGCTCCTATCCCCTGGCGGCCTGGAAGAAGAGGGTGGACGAATACCTGGATGCCCTGATCCGTGAGATGTACGCGGTATCGGCCCTCATGAAGGAGAGAGGGCGTCCTCTCCACACGATCTATATCGGCGGCGGGACGCCGACGACCCTTGAGGGAGAGGAGCTAACGCGCCTTCTGTCTGCCGTTGAGGATGCCTTCGACCTGGGGACGGTCCGCGAGTTTACCGTGGAGGCCGGCCGTCCGGACAGCATAACGCCGGAGAAGCTTAAGGCCATCCGGCGCTTCCCCGTGACCCGCCTGTCGGTCAATCCCCAGACCATGAACGCCGAGACGTTAAAGATCATCGGACGAGCCCACACACCGGAGGACACCCTCCGGGCTTTTTATGAGGCCAGGGAAGCGGGCTTTGACGATATCAATATGGACCTCATCGTGGGGCTTCCGGGCGAGGGCCTGCCGGAGGTGGAAAGGACCCTCTCCGAGATCGAAAAGCTGTCCCCGGAAAACCTGACGGTCCATTCCCTGGCGGTCAAGCGCTCCGCCAGGCTGAACATCTTCCGGGACGAATATAAAGAGATGACATTCGAAAACAGCCAGGAGATCCTGGACCGGGCGAGCCAAAGCGCCGCGGCCATGGGCATGTCCCCCTACTACCTGTACCGGCAGAAGAACATGAAGGGGAATTTTGAGAACGTGGGCTATGCCCGGGCGGGCAGGGCCGGCATCTACAATATCCTTATCATGGAGGAGCGCCAGAGCATTCTGGCCCTCGGCGCCGGAGGGGCGTCAAAGCTGGTCCTGCGGGAAGGGCAGCAGATTGAGAGGGTGGAAAATGTGAAGGATGTGGCCGCCTATATCTCGCGCGTGGACGAGATGATCGACCGGAAAAGGTGCGCGCTGGATAAGTACCTATAGATGCGCACGGATCTTTGCCGCTTTCACGGCAAAAATACGGCGCAGGAAACCAAGATGAGGAGACGCATCGTGGAGGAATTACAGAACAGCTCCCCGGAGAGCGGCAGGCACATTATCCGGTTTGACCTGACCGAGGAACTGCGGCATGGCGTAACCGTCAGCAACCTGGCCTACAAGGTAGGGCAGGAGCTGGGCTATTCCGAAGAGATATGCTATGAGCTTGCCCTGGCGGGCTTTCTGCATGACATCGGAAAGCTGCGGCTTCGCCGCTACATTTCCGGCCAGGAAAAGGATCCTCTGGTGATCGAGGAACTCAAATATGTGCGGATGCATTCGGCTCTGGGATATGAAGAATTAAAAGACAAGGGCTATTCGGACTTTGTGCTGAAAAGCATCCTGTATCACCATGAAAACTATGACGGCTCGGGATATCCGGAAAACCTGCGGGGCGAGGAGATCCCCCTGGGGGCCAGGGTCATAAGGGTATGCGACGTGTTCTGTGCCCTGCGCCAGGACCGCCCCTACCGGGAAGCCTTTGACACCAGGACGGCCATGGAGCTCATGATCGAAGAGATCAAAAATTTCGACATGCGCATCTTCCTGGCTTTCCAGCGCGTGGTCCACAGGCAGATGGCCGAGCAGGAAGAACATTCAGGGAGTTAAGACATATGGCATTAAAGAAAAAGCCGGTAACCGGCATGAAGGATATCCTCCCCAAGGAAATGGAGATCCGAAACTACGTGATCGGAAAGATCCGCGAAACCTACAAAGCCTTCGGGTTTGTATCCATTGAAACCCCGTGCGTGGAGCACATTGAAAACCTGTGCAGCAAGCAGGGCGGAGAGAACGAAAAGCTGATCTTCAAGATCCTGAAACGGGGCGAAAAGCTGAAAATAGAGGAGGCGGCCCAGGAAAACGACCTGGTGGATTCGGGCCTGCGCTACGACCTGACGCTGCCCCTTTCCCGCTACTACTCCAACAACGCCAACGACCTGCCCTCGCCCTTCAAGGCCCTGCAGATGGGCAACGTCTGGCGGGCCGACAGGCCGCAGAGGGGGCGCTTCCGCCAGTTTATGCAGTGCGACATCGACATTCTGGGTGAGCCCTCATTTATGGCGGAGATCGACCTGGTGCTGGCGACGACGACCCTGCTTGGCAAGCTGGATTTTGAAAACTTCACGATCCGGATCAACGACAGGCGCATCCTGAAAGCCATGGCCGCCTACAGCGGCTTTGAGGAAAAGGACTATGACACGGTCTTCATCATTCTGGACAAGATGGACAAGATCGGCCTTTCCGGCGTTAAAGAAGAGCTTCTGGCCGAAGGCTATGCTGCAGAGTCGGTAGAAAAGTATCTCGACCTCTTTGAGAAGACGGACAACACGGTTGCCGGCCTTACCTTCATCCGCGATACGCTTAAGGACTTCCTGGATGAGAAGATCGCCGACGACTTAAAGACCATCATCGAGACCGTGGAGGAGACAAAGGAAGCCAACTTCAAGATGGCCTTCGACCCCACGCTGGTGCGCGGCATGTCCTACTATACCGGCCCCATTTTCGAGATCGCCATGGATGAATTTGGCGGCTCCGTGGGCGGCGGCGGAAGATATGACGAGATGATCGGCCGCTTCACCGGAAACCCGACGCCGGCCGTCGGCTTCTCCATCGGCTTTGAGCGGATCGTCATGCTGCTCCTTGAGCGGGATTATGCCATCCCGGAGGCGGGAAGCAAAAAGGCTTACCTCGTCGAAAAGAACCTCCCCGCTTCCCGCATGGCCGAGATCATCAAAAAGGCTCAGGAAGAGAGGAAAAACGGCAATCTTGTCAATATCTCCATCATGAAGAAGAACCGGAAATTCCAGAAGGACCAGCTTGCGGCCGAAGGCTATACGGAGATCCAGGAGATATTTGCAGAATAATGCGATAAGATTATAGTATGCGCACGGATTTTCAGCGGAAACGGCCGCTAAAGCGGCGAAGATTCGGCGCGGGAAACGAATGAAAACGCAAGCGTTTTATGATTCCTATGAAAAATAGTATGGCAGGAAGAGGCTCCTGCCTGAGAGGAGACAAGAAAATGGCAGAAAGTATGAAGGGCCTGCACAGGAGCTGCCGCTGTGCGGAAGTCACAGCGCAGGCCGTGGGACAAAAGCTGACACTTATGGGCTGGGTTCAGAAGGCCAGGGACAAGGGGAGCATCATCTTTGTCGACCTTCGCGACCGCACCGGCATTATGCAGGTCATCTTCGAGAACGGAAGCGTTTCCGATGAGGACTTTAAAAAAGCCGGCACTCTCCGCGCGGAATTTGTCATCGCCGTTACCGGCGTTGTGGAAAAGAGGCGCGGCGAGGCGAACCCGAACCTTGCTACCGGCGATATCGAGCTGCGGGCCGAGAGCATGCGCATCCTTTCCGAGGCGGAGGTTCCTCCCTTCCCGATCGAGGAAAACAGCCGCACCAAGGATGAGATCAGGCTGAAATACCGCTATCTTGACCTTCGCCGTCCGGACCTTCAAAGAAACCTTATGCTGAAAAGCCGCGTGATGATGCTGACCCGCCAGTTCTTTGCCAAAGAAGGCTTCCTGGAGATCGAAACGCCCATGCTCGGCAAGACGACCCCCGAAGGCGCCCGCGACTACCTGGTGCCCTCCCGCATCCATCCCGGATGCTTTTACGGCCTGCCCCAGTCTCCGCAGCTTTACAAGCAGCTGCTCATGTGCTCCGGCTTTGACCGCTATATTCAGATCGCCAGGTGCTTCCGCGACGAGGACCTTCGGGCGGACAGGCAGCCGGAATTTACCCAGATCGATATGGAGCTGTCCTTTGTGGACGTTGACGATGTCATCGATGTCAACGAGCGCTTTTTAGCCTACCTGTTTAAGGAGGTCTTAGGCGTCACGGTCTCCCTCCCCATCCCGCGCATCACCTGGCAGGAGGCCATGGACCGCTTCGGTTCCGACAAGCCGGACATGCGCTTCGGCATGGAGCTCTGCGATGTCAGCGGCCTGGTGAAGGACTGCGGCTTCTCTGTCTTTACCGGCGCCCTTGCCAGCGGCGGCACGGTCCGCGGCATCAATGCCAAGGGACAGGGCGGTATGCCGAGAAAGAAGATCGACAAGCTGGTGGAATTTGCCAAGGGCTACGGCGCCAAGGGCCTGGCCTATATCGCCATCACGGCGGAAGGTGAGGTCAAGTCCTCCTTCGGAAAGTTCATGACCGAGGATGAGATGAAGGCCCTCATCGCGGCCATGAAGGGCGAGCCCGGCGACCTTCTCCTGTTTGCCGCCGACAAAAAGAAGCTGGTCTGGGATGTTCTCGGCGCCCTCCGCCTGGAAATCGCCAAGGACATGGGCATCCTTGACAAGAATGAGTTCTGCTTTGTCTGGGTCACCGAGTTCCCGCTCCTCGAGTGGAGCGAGGAGGAAGGCCGCTTTACGGCCATGCACCATCCCTTCACCATGCTGATGGAGGAGGACCTTTCGCTCCTCGACACCGACCCGGGCGCCGTCCGGGCCAAGGCCTACGATATCGTGCTTAACGGCAACGAGATCGGCGGCGGAAGCGTGCGTATCCATCAGGATGACATCCAGGAACGCATGTTCAAGGAGCTTGGCTTTACGCCCGAGGAGGCCCACAAGCAGTTCGGCTTCCTCCTGGATGCCTTCACCTACGGTGTTCCGCCTCACGCGGGACTGGCCTACGGCCTTGACCGCCTGGTGATGCTCATGGCCGGCTGCGACAGCATCCGCGATGTCATCGCCTTCCCGAAGGTCAAGGACGCCTCCTGCCTCATGACAGAGGCCCCCACCAGAGCCGACGACAAGCAGCTTGCCGAGCTCTCCTTAAAGATCGCCGAGCCGGAAGGCGCAGAAGAGTAAGTTTAGCGGGGAAGAAAAGGGGACTGTTCTTTTTTTCTTACGAATCACAAGAAAAAAGAACAGTCCCCTTTTCTGAAGCAGTTTTATCTCAGTGGGAGAAGACCCCCACCTCTGTAGGTGGGGGTAACAACAAACTTGTCTCAGTGGGGGCAGAGTCTCCCACTGAGATAAACGCTCCGCGAGGATGCGCACGCGCGCTATAAGGTAATTGCTGCCTGGCGGCAGCAGCGCGCGGCGCGCAAGTCTCGCGGGGCGAGACTTGAAAAAAAGCGAAGAAAGGCGGAGGCACGATCATGAACACTTCATTTTCGCAAACATTGAAAAAACTCAGGAAGGAAAGAGGACTTTCGCAAATCCAATTAGGAAAGCAGATGTTTGTCGACAATTCTACGATCGCCAGATGGGAAAACGGCAGCCGGATGCCGGATGCTGCCATGCTCACCCGCCTTTCAAAGGTCCTTAATGTGGACATCAGTGTTCTTCTTTCCGATGCTGCCGAAAGCGATGAATCATTCAACATTATCATAGTAGATGACAACAGGCCTATACTCTCCAGCAGCCTCATGGTTCTCGAAAAGGCCGTGCCGGATGCTGCGATCATGGGCTTTAACTGGCCGCAGGAGGCGATTGAATACGCAAAAATGAACCGGGTCGACCTGGCGATCCTGGATATTGAGCTGGGGACAGCCAGCGGCCTTGATCTCTGCCGCAAGCTTCTGGAAATCAATCCTTGTACTAAGGTGGTTTATCTGACCGCATATCCCGACTATGCTCTCGATGCGTGGAATACCGACGCATGCGGATTCATAGTCAAGCCGCTGACGCCAGAGAACGTTGGCAGGCAGTTGAAGAAGCTGCATTATCCATTTTCAAGGGGAGGCGTGGACGAGTGATTGACAGCTCTTTAGTATCCTTTTATCTCTTCTTTTTAGGTGCCGCTTTGCTGTTAAGTATGATAGGGTTATGGTTCACCGTTACCATTCCCTGGAGCGACCATTGGAACAGGCGCTTTTTTAAGGGATATTTTATCATTTTTATGCTATGCAGCTTGTGCAGCATCCTTGAAGGAGTCTTCAAATATTACAGGGTCCCGGGCGAGGTGTTTTATTTTTTGCTGTTCTGCGAAGACCTGATGCTCTCAATGCCGCCTCTCATGGTAACGTTTTATCTGCTGCACTGCTGCCTGGAAGACCTGTCCTCAAGCAAGCTCATTCGCACTGTGTTTGGCCTGTGGGCCGTCTTTTTTGTCCTGGCCATCACCTTACCCTTCAGCGATGCCTTCGTCTATGTCACAGAGGAAAATCAGTATTACCGCGGTTCCCTGTATCCCATTTTTCTGGCGCCGATGATAATCATCCTGCTGATCAATTTCGCGGGCACAGTGCGGCGCCGGAAAAGGATGTCCCGCAGCTCCTTCCTAAGCCTGCTCATCGCCCAGGTGCCGATGATGCTCGCTCTGACTATACAGATGTTCGTCAATGTCCTTGCGTTCGTTGATATCAGCTATGTTCTCTCTGCGCTGGCCATGTACAGCCTTATGTTGTCCGATCAGATCGAACAGGACCTGTTTCATCAGCGGGAAATTGCCCGGCAGGAACGGGAAATCGCCCATGAGCGCGCCAGCGTCATGGTGCTGCAGATGCGGCCGCATTTCATCTACAATACCCTGATGAGCATCTACAGCCTTTGTGAGCTTGACCCCCAGAAGGCTCAAGAGGTTACGATGAATTTCACCAATTACCTGCGAAAGAATTTCAACGCTGTCGCCAGCTCCAGCCCAATCCCCTTTTCAGCAGAGCTGGAGCATACCCGCGCCTATCTGGCCGTAGAACAGGCGAAGCTCGACGATATGCTTGTCGTGAATTATGACGTACAGTTCACCCATTTCCGCCTGCCGCCGCTGACACTGCAGCCCATTGCGGAAAACGCCGTCAAACACGGCCTGGAGCCTTACTCAGGGCCTCTTTGCATTTCCATACGGACACGCCTTACGGACCTCGGCGCCGAGATCATCGTGGAGGATAATGGCCCGGGTTTTGATCCCTCTGACGAGAACAGGGAACATATTACACTTACCAATATCCGTGATCGGCTGAAACTGATGTGTGAGGGGAGTATGACCATCCATTCAAAGGAAGGCAAAGGCACGGTTGTGACAATAACGATTCCCTATTCGCATATAGTATCCAATTGAGGAGGTGTTATCGCCACTGTTTTTTTCCAATCCGTTCGAGGCAGGGCCGTCCGGCAGCGGGGCGAAAGGACAGGCCATATGAAGAAGACAGAGCGGACGACATGCTGCGGTTCACGCGGGGACATCGTCCTCCGGCGACAGAAAAAGGTTCAGGCCGAAAACCTCGTTTTCCAGGGTGATGTTTATGTGGCCGCCGTAGCGGGAGACGATGGCGCGGACATTTTTTAGGCCATAGCCATGCCAGCCCGGATCGCTCGTCTTGGTCGTCGGCGGCAGGCCGTCCGGCATGAGCATGACGGGCTCCTCGATAAAGTTGCTGGTGTTGATGTGGATCAGGTTCCCCTTGCGGCTGATGACCAGGCTTATGGTCTTCTTCTCGGGGAGGGAGAGCTTTTCGGTGGCCTCGATCGCATTGTCCAGGATATTTCCGAAGAGGGAATAGACATCCATGGTCTTCATGAAGGACAGGCATTTGCCGTCGCCCATGACCGTCATGGCGATCCCCCTGGCCGTGCAGCGGCGCTTTTTTTCGTTCAGGACGGTGTCGAGCACGGAAAGCCCGGTCTTGTAAAAGCCGTCGTATTCATTGACCAGGGCCATCATGGAATCGATCTCATCCTGGGGCAGGCGGGTTTTTAAGGAGAGGAGCTTGTGTTTAAGGTCATGGGTCTTAAGCTTTAGCTGCTCCTCATTTTCCTGGCTTATCTTATACTGTTCCTTTTCCTGCTTCTGTATGTGCTCCAGCTGGGCATACTCATTCTTCATCCGGACCATGTGCTGAAGAGCAAACAGAATGAAAAGGGCCAGAGAGCAGCAGGTGATGGCATAGAGAGAAACCGTTATGTTTACAATGGTGTTTAAGCTGTAGCTCATGCGAAAGAAGCGCATCAGGCCGGTGCAGATGAGGACGATGACGACAGCGATCCCGACGATCCGGGGATCTTCGTCATCCATCTGCCGGGAGACGGCCAGACGGCGTCCAAGGGTCAGGAAGGCTGCGAGGCAGCACAGGCAGCTGACGAAAAGCTCATTAAGAGACGAAGCCGGGAAAATCTCCCCGGCAAACAGGACAAGCAGCAGGTACAGGTGGTAGGCGATGTGCTGAACAGCGACCCCGGCCACGCAGGAGGACAGAAGAGCGGCATAATTTGCCCGATAGGTGAGCGCCATGCAGAGAAAGGTGGACAGAATCGTGCCGAGAACGGCGATAAAAACGATCCAGGGAGCGGAATCCCGGTAATTTTTCATAAGGAAGTAAGAGACGCCCAGGGCGAAAGCCATTCCCGGGATAAGGCGGAGAACAAAATACTTTCGCCTGGGAAGCGAATAGCAGAAGACGGTTTCCGCCAGAAGAAGTTCCAGGGAATAGTTGAGAAAAGATAGATTTTCCACGGCATCAGGTCTCCTTTCTATTGCAAGTGCGAATACATTTATTGCAAGTACATTTATTGTGACAGGATATTTTTTACCGCATGCGCACGGATCTTCAGCCGCTCTTTCTCAGGTCGCCGCAGAGAAAGTGTTCAAAAGCCTGCATAAAGTCCCGCTTTTGAGTTCTGGCAATGGTCAGGGGAATGCCGTCGACATAGCAGGTATCCCGGGACACCGAGTTTACAAATCTTAAATTGACAAGGATGCCGCGGTCACAGCGGAAGTAGGCCGGGTCGTTAAGCTTGGCCTCGGCCTGGGAGAGGGTCGTATATTCTTTAAAATCCCCCTCCCGCGAGTGGTAGATGACATAGTGGCCGTCGACCTCCAGGTAGCGGATCATCTGGGTGTTGATGCGGACGGTCTCGCCGCGGTTCTTAAGAAGGAGATAGGACTGGCCGCTCTGCGAGACCCGCTTTATGGCCCGGGACATTTTTAGCAGAAAGGAGTAATCGTCCAGGGGCTTGACGATAAAGTCCAGGGCATCGACCATATACCCATTTACCGCCATCTGGGCCAGGTTTGTGATAAAAATAAGGATAACGGCCTGGTCCATGGCGCGCAGCTTCCCGGCCGCGGTCATGCCGTCGATCCCCTCCTTGAAGTCAACATCCATAAGGATCATGTCGAACTGCTGCTCGTAGTTAAAGAGAAAGGAGTCGGCGGAGACATATTCGGTTATATGAAAGGAGGTCTGGCATTTGCTTTCCACAAACTTAAGACACTTCTTGACAGCCTCCCGTTCCGCATTTTCGTCGTCAACGACAGCTAATCGGAGCATATTACCACCTCTTGCGTCACATTGCTGAAAATAGTTGCCACTTATACCATACTATATAGCAAAATGCCCAGGGCGTCAAGACGAGAGACCGCTCTGTGCAATTCGCTCTTTTTTTATGCAATTTGCGCTGTCACGTCTATTCACCGCAAAAATCTGTTATAATCCTCTGTGCTTGATAAAGGCAAAATCCATGCGCAGGAGTTAGCCGCCACCGAAATGTTTCCCTGACCGTACACAGCTATTTAAAGAGGAGAACAATTCATGAAGGATGTATTTAAAAACAGAACAGCCGGGATGCGTGCCCTGCTTGTCTGTATCTGCCTGTCCCTTGTGACCGCCTGTGTCTACGCGGGCGTCTATGCCAGCACCAGGTATATCTCCTGGAAAGGCTTCATCATTATGATCGCGGGCGCCGTTCTGGCCTTTGTCCTTATGCTGGCAAAGCTCCAGCGCTTTGCGCCGGCTCTTCTTCTGGTGACAAACTTTGCCGCCCTTCTGTTCCATGTTTACTACATTTACTTCTTTATTTCATCCGTTGTCACCGGCATTCAGTTTTCAGGCTTCCCGGCATCCTTCTTTGTCGTCTTCATTCTGTTCGGCCTGACGCTGATCCTGAGCATCGCCTGCGTATTTCTGCCTGTAGAGGAAAAGGAGGATAAAGCACATGAAGCTTAAGACCACCCGAAAGATCCTGTCTGTCGTGAGCCTTCTGCTGTCGGGCTCCCTGTTTACCGGCACCCTGATCGCCGATGCCAACGCCACCAACATCAGCAGCGTCCTCGGCGCCAAGACCTTCGAGGTCATCACCGATGAGAGCGCAGCTTCCCAGGATACGGATTACTATAAGTCCGACTACGACAACCTGGCCGACCTTCGCGAGAACGGCCACGCGGTTGCCGCCCAGGTCCTGGAAGAGGGCTCTGTCCTTCTGAAAAACGAAAACGGCGCCCTGCCCTTAAGTAAAGGCGACAAGATCAGCCTCCTCGGCACCGCCTCCTACGACCCGGTATATGGCGGCACCGGTTCCGGCACCATAAGCGTATCCGACGCCGTGAGCTTTGTCACTTCCATGGAAAACGCCGGCCTCGAGCTCAACCCCACCCTCAAGGACCTGTACACCAGCGAAGACTGGGCTCAGTATAAGCGCGGGACGGAAGGCCAGTTCGGCACCACGTACCTGATGATCCGCGACGCAGCCTGGAGCGTGGTCGATGCGGCCGCGGGCAGCACGCTTGCCGAGTACGGCGATGCCGCCATCTTCACCATCGGCCGTGTCGGCGGCGAAGGATACGACCTTAACCGCGGAAACAGCGACGGCATCGATAACAACGACGGCCTTGGCAAGGATTACCTTGGCCTCAACGAAAACGAGCTCTCCGTCCTCGAAGGCCTCAAGGCCCGCAAAGAGGCCGGCGATATCAAGAAGATCATCGTCCTCATCAACTATGCCGGCATGATCGAAGGCAGCTTCCTTAAGGATGAAGCCATCGATGCCGCCCTGTGGGTAGGCGCCCTTGGCGTCGGCGGCGCTGCCGTCGGCCGTCTCCTGACGGGCGATGCCTCTCCCTCCGGCCGCCTTCCGGACACCATGTGGATGGACAACGCCGTGAACCCCGTAAATGCCAACTATGGCGCCTGGATCTATCCCAACGCGAAGGAATTTAATGTTCCCGACGAGCTGGGCACCGGCATGTATCCCGAAGCTACCCTGGCCTCCTATGTCGTTTATCAGGAAGGCATGTACCTGGGCTACCGCTACACCGAGACCCGCTATGAGGACCTGGTTCTGGGAACCGCCAATGTCGGCGACTATGACTATGAGTCCGTTGTGGCCTATCCCTTCGGCTACGGCCTCTCCTATGCGGACTTCGCCCTCTCGGATGTGACCGTAGAGAGGACCGGCGACCGCGAGATCACGGCCAGCGTGACCGTGACCAATACCTCCGACACCTACGCGGGCAAGTATTCCGTCCCGGTTTATGTTTCCAAGCCCTACGGCGACTATGCCAAGACCAACGGCATCCAGGTTCCTTCTGTCGAGCTTGTCGACTTTGGCAAGACTAAGATCCTTGCTCCCGGCGAGAGCGAAACCCTTAAGATAGCCATCAACGAGAAGTTCTTTGCCTCCTATGACGCCTACGGCGCCCGCGGCTATGTGCTGATGGACGGCGACTATTATGTGGCTGTCGGCGGAAGCGCCCACGAGGCTGTAAACAACGTGCTCCAGGCCAAGGCGGCCGACGGCATTGCCATTGACGAGAGCAAGATGGTCGGCACCGGCGACGCCTCCGTAGTCGGCAAAGTCACCCTTGCCTTTGATAAAGAAAAGTACGCCCTGTCCGAGGCTGTTTCCATGATCGACGGCACGACGGGCAACCCGGTCACCAACCTGTTTGATTTTGCCGATATCAACCTTTACGAAGGCCGCGGCGACAACCACGTGGACTACTACAGCCGCGAAAACTGGGCCGCTGTCTCCACCGATATGGTCAACGGCCATGTCAACCTTGTCATGACCGAGCAGATGGCGCGCGACATCTTTGCCCAGGTGCCCGAGCTCACCGGCAAGTACAACAACTCCGCGGGCGTTCCGGACAAGTACCGCCAGCCCATCCCCACGGATGACGGCGAGTATCCGACCTACGGCGCCCAGAACGGCCTGTCCCTTATCGACCTCCGCCTTGACGACGCGGGCAATGAGATCAGCTACTTCGATCCCCTCTGGGATACCCTGCTCGACCAGCTGACCTGGGACGAGACCGTAAGGCTCGTGAGCAGCGGCTTCCATCTGACCGAGGCTGCCGGCAGCATCGGCAAGCCGGCCACCAAGGATGAGAACGGCCCCAACGGCTTCGGCGGCTGGGCTTTCCGCAACGGCTATCTGACCGCCCAGGGCCTTGCCTATAAGAAGGAACTGGCTGCCGGCCACATCAATGCCGACGGCTCCTTCACGGCAGATGTCGACCCGCTTGGCACCACCCGCATGACCGGCTTCCCGGCCAACGGTATCCTGGCGGCTACCTTTAACAAAGACCTGGCTCTGGAAGCCGGCAAGATCATCGGCGAGGACGGCCTCTGGGCCGGCTGCTCCGGCCTGTATGGCCTCGGCATGAACACCCACAGGTCTCCGTA
>CAMNNO010000023.1 GCA_946545475.1 uncultured Blautia sp. | reverse complement strand
GGATATCAACACTGCTGGCCTGCACGCCTTCCGCGTTCACCGGCAGCGGGGCGCCCTCCTCAGGCTCAATGTTGAAGCTCCAGGTGTCGCCTTCCTGGAAATCACGGTTCTCGATGACTTTCTTTCCACCAAACGTTTCCTTGCCGTTTGCATCATAGACGTTGGTGAACTCGATCTCATCGCTGCTCCCATCCAGCGTAACGGCGAGCGTCCCGTTATGGGCCTCATCCGATACACGGATGGCAAGGGTATAGGACGTCTCGTCATTCTTAACGCCGCCTACTGTCCCGCTTTCAGTGATGGTATACTTGAAGACCTTTTCCGTTTCACCGTCAAGGTCACTCAGGACGTAACGGAACTCTCCAAGGCTGAACTCTACCGTGTTCCCGCTGGTGGGATGGATATCAACACTGCTGGCCTGCACGCCTTCCGCGTTCACCGGCAGCGGGGCGCCTTCCTCAGGTGCAATGTTAAAAGTCCAGGTGTCGCCTTCCTTGAAAGCACGGTTCTCAATGACTTTCCTGCCGCCAAACGTTTCCTTGCCGCTTGCGTCATAGCTATTGGTAAACGTGCGATCTCCGCTCTTGTCTTCTACAATAGACACATCAAGATCACCGGTAAGTGCATCCGAAACCTTTATAACAAGCGTGCGAGGCTCGGTATCATTAGTGATCCCGTTTTCCTCATCATTCTCGTTTTCCTTAATAATATAGGTAAACTCTCGTTCACTTTCCGTTCCCGGAAGATCGGCCAGTGTATAGTCAAAAATTCCAAAGTCAATCTCGTACTCTGTCTCACTCTTCGGTGAGATTGTAACAGTTACTTCATTTCCTTCTGCATCTCCCGGCATGGGCGGATACAACTCTGTCTGCTCATCTCCGCTTTCGTAAATGACTTCTGGCACGCCAGTGATGGTAAATGACCATGTATCGCCTTCTTTAAAGTCACGACCTGTGAGAATTTTTGTTCCTGTAACGGGAACAGAACCTTTCGCATCATACGTGTTGGTGAATCTGATGATGTTGTTATCTGTAACAGGCGTGATCGTCTTTTCTACTGAAAGCTTGTTTCCACGCTCTGTTACCTTAAATGTCACAATATACTCTGTGTCATCAACCGCAATGCCATTGGCATCCTCACTCGTTTCCTTCACCGTATATTTCCAGGTGCCAGGAGCCAAGAAGGTAATTGTCCCAAAGTTGATGGATCCAGGATTTCCTGCGCTGTTCACGGACGTTGTCACGAGTGCCGTCTCATCTGCTCCGGTCTCCGGATTCCCTGCATCCGGTGAAACGCTGAAGGAGAACTGGCCCTCTGTAACAGTGAGCTCATTTCCCCTGGAATCGACAAGAGTCTTTTCGCCGCTAAGAGTTTCGGATACCGGGGAAATCGTATTCTCGATTGTAAAGACCGAACCATCTGAGGTAACACTTACTGTACCTTCTTCCGGTGCTACACCGTTTACCAGAGTTTCCACTACCTGGTATTCGACTGGAACATCCTCTACGCTATCATCCGCAGGAAGAGATGCCGGTACGGTAAGTGGTAAAGCATTAAATATACCCTTCCAGTTGGTTTCACTGGTGAGGTCAAGTGTCTTACCTTCCGTATCTTGCCACTGGCGGTTAACATCCTCACGAATAATATCTGACCACTCGCCACCATCTATTTTTTGCTGCAACTTGACTGTAATGGTATCGTTTTCATGAAGAGCGTTTCCATTGGACCACTTCTTTTCCACGGTAATATCCGTTCCCGGATAGTTCTTGGCGGACATGGTATCGCCGGCATAATAAATGTACTTTGAATAATCCGTCGTTCCATCTGCAGATATCAAGAAAGAATAATCAAAGTCTGCAAGCTTGTAGCCTTCAGGAGCGATTATCTCTCTAAGATAATATCTTTTCTCTTCATCGATTGCCCAGCCTTCATTTTCCGCATGTCCCTGTACAGTAATCTTACCATCACTGCCGGTAGTGAAAGTTACCGCACCGTCTTTTCCAATAACCGGTTCCTTATTCTCATCCAGAAGGGCAAAAACAGCCCCCTCAAGAGGATGATTTATATCACCGGCAGCATACTTGAGAAGGTTAATAGACGTAACAGAACCGGTTCCTTGTCCGGAGTTATGCCTTTGCGCTGTTTTTTCAACGCTGTCCTTCCATCCTTCCATACTGGCTTCATTGCTAAAATCTACGGAAATCGTTTCGCCAATCTTGCCTATAGACTGATATATGACCCTTGCCTTATATTGAATAACAACCTTTGTGGCGTCCGGGATCAGATATGTCATGGTATCTCCTTCCATGTCATAATTGATCAGGCTGCCAACGGTTGCCTTGACAGATGTAATATCAATACTCAGGTTCCTAACGGTATCCGTCATGGTAAGCGGTTCCCCGCCATTCAACACCTGTGCGCCAGGATTCAGGGTAATGCGAAACTCCGCCCAGATATCCTCATCGCTCTTAATCAAATCTTTATCAGGAGTCAGGATTTCTTTGTCCAGGCCATTATAGGTATAGGATACATCGCCAGCATCCCATACGTCATTCCAATGTGCTTCATTGCCAATTGTGTAACTGCCGCCTGCAGCTACCGCCTTGGCCTGAATGGCTTTAAGCGCAGCTTCATCTTTTACCGTCAGATAATAAACCAGCTTATATTTATCATAATAGCCGGTGGGACTACTGGCATCATGAGGCATAGCATCAGCAGATGTGGTAAAACGCATACCAGTTGCTGTGTCTACATGGCCGAACTGTCCCCCCTTGTCGTTCTGACTGTGAATACCGCCTCCAAAAATATACCAGGCATCCCATGTGTTATAAACCCATGGCTTCAGAATATTCGTATCATAAACATCATCGATCACCAGTGTGTCTGAGGTGACATTGCTCAGAACAATCTCATACCTGTAAATTGGAAGAGAAACACCATTTTCTTCCCGGGTTGCCACGACCTCCGCTTTTTTTTCTACAGAAGGCGAAAGAACGACAGCCGTTGCAGAAGCCGGAATGGTGGCCGTTCCCGTATCCACAGCAACACTGTTTTCATGCTGGGCCAGATATGTACTTGTTTTGCCCGCCTCAAACAAGTCATTGTCGATTTCTGTCTTCAGGATAACCGTAATTACCCTCTCTGGCCCTGCATTAAGACCTTCTATTGTTTTTTCCGGATTTTTATAAAAGGTGATAACAGCACTTTGCGTTCCATAGTCAATGCCCCAATTTTCTCCTGGTCTTAATCCAGTTACACTGACAGTGCCTTCTTTAACTTTTTCAAAGTGTTGGCCCTGATTCAGCCATCTGAAAGGATATGTGTCCGTAACAACAGCCTTTTCAAGTCCATCTGCGGGAACATTAAAAGTGACTTTCCAGGTAATCTCTTTATTGGTGATATCAACTTTTTCAACGCTTTTGGTGGCTTTTACTTCTCCACCGATGGGCGTTACACTGGTGCTACTTGAACTGCCTTTGTTGCCATCAGTCCCTACGTCATTGCTGACAGTGATCTGAGCAGTCTGTCCTGTCGTGTCCACTTCTGTTGTATAAGTCAGGACATATTTATAAGCTTTTCCGGCATCCGCATCAGGCACCTTATAAGTAAATGAAGAGTCACTTTTTGCCTGCAAGTTGCTCCACGGAATTGTATCTGTCCGTACAGGACTGCCATTAGCATCAGTAACGCTGACCGTGATGCCGCTGCCAGAATAGGTCATGTACTGCCGGGAGTCTGCCCGAATAGTATCCGTAATGGTTCCGCCTGCCATAGAGACTTTGGTTTCCTCGTTGGCAGTAATCGTCCAGGTTATCGTTTTGCCATCAGTCTCCACGCCGCCATTATCCTTCGATACAGTAGGCGTATAATCAATGACATTAGTAATATTTACCGTACTGGGTTCCGGCTGACCATCGCTCTTAACCTCAACTTTATTGCTTCCACTTTCGATATATTGTCCGCCTTCCTTAGGGATTTTGGAAACATCAATATCAGCTGAGTAGGTAAATGTCACGATTTCCCCATTTGCCATTTCAGGAATAACATAATCAAAACTATTTCCGGAAACATTCTGTCTGCTGAAGGAAACCGGGCGGCCTGTACTGGATACAGCCTGAATGCTTCCAGCATTCAGAGATAGCACATTCTGGGCATCTGTAATCGTATCCGTGACCTGGACATTCTGGCTTTTTCCAGTCGATACAATGGCAACAGTATAGTTCACTTTATTGTTTTCTTTATCCAGGACAGCAGACTTGGATGCCGACACACTGTTATCATCATTAATTTCCAGTTCCTTCACTATGGAATCGCTAAATACAATTTTTTCAGCGGTTTCCATAAATGTCCCGTCAAAGGCAATGCTGAAATTTACATTGGCAGAAGCGGTCAGCCTTTCAAAGGCTCTTTCATTATCCGGATCCCCGTTACCCTGGTTAAAGCTGACATAAACCACGCCGTCCTGAATAGAATAGGTATTACCCGTAAGTGTGTAACTTTGGGAACCCTCACGAATTGTGATCGGGAACTGCCCGCTCAGTCCATTCAGCACTTCTATACCTTCTGGAAGCGTATAAGTCATAACACTCCTGTTAGGGAACTGAATGCCATGAGGACCGCCAGTTTCTCTGAAGGAAAGTGTAATACTATATGTCTCCCCAGGAGTGACAACAATTTGCCCACTTTCATTTGTAGGGGCACTGATGTTTACATTTGTCAGGAAATCCGCCAGATTACTTGACGTTGTCGCCGGCCCCGGCGCAGCCAGCAGGGTAAACTGCCCGCCCGCAAACGGCGAGAAGTTATTCGAAGTAAAACCCATGGAGCTTACGTCTCCATCAGCTGTCGTATTAACATAGGCATTCTCCGCCTCAACAACGGAGCCATCCTCCTGGATGTGGGTAACGCCGGAGCGGAGGACTTCGCCTTCGGCCGGTTCTGCGTTCGCGATGCTGGCGAGGACGACGATGTCGACCTTGACCTTGCCTTCCTCGGGGTCGACCTTCTGGCCGTTGACCAGGAAGTAGACGTCGACAATGGCGCCTTCGAATACGACGTCATCGCCATAGCCGTAGGCGGCTTTCATGGCGTCGACGACTTCGTTGAAGGCGGGGGTGCCGGGGAGGAGGTAGTCGGCGACAAGGGTGCTGTCCATGGGAAGGGCAGCGGACTCGTCGGCGATGGCGGTCACGCGGACGAAGCCATCCTCGTATTCGAAATTGGTCTTGTAGAGCTTCTTGACCTTCACCTCGATGGTGAGGGTCGTCTCGGTCTCCTCAAGCGCCTTGAGGTTTTCGAGGATATACTCGTCGGGAAGCTCGGTCTTTTTGATATCTTCCTGCGTGTCGTCGGCTTTCAGGCGCTTTACGGACTCTATGGCATAGTCCTTGCCGGGTGTCACGACAAATTTGAAGGTATCCTCCTTAGTCTCGGCCTTGTATTCCTTCTCCTTGACATCACTGCCGGACACGAAGACAAAGGCCCCTTCCGGAACCTTAAAGATGATCGTTCGGGTGATGTCTTCCTCGGGGGCTTCCGTGGGGGTTGGGGTCACGGTAGGCTCCGGGGTTACGGTGGGTGTTACCGAAGGAGTGGGGGTGAGGGCGGGATCGGCCTCCTCGCCTTCCGGAACCGGGGTCGGGGTCAGGCCTGCCTCGGCTTCCACAGGCTCGCCGCCTTCGGTCCCCTCAACCGGCTCGGACGGCTCTTCCATGATGATTTCGCCCTCGGAGGGTTCTTCCGCGATGGGCACAAGATCCACAGGCTCCTCGGCGACGGGTTCCTCGCTTACCGGAATCTCGCCGATGGGTTCTTCTTCAGACGGATTCTGGGGCTCAGGATTCTCAATAGCCGGCTCCTCGGACACAGGATTTTCAGGAGCGGGTTCTGTGGGCGTGGGTTCTGCGGGGGCAGGCTCCACGGGAACAGGATTCTCGGGAGCGGGCTCTGTGGGCGTGGGTTCTGCGGGGACAGGCTCCGCAGGCATGGGCTCCACGGGAGCGGGCTCTTCGCCTTCAGAGGGGGATACTACTTCGGTTTCCCCGCCAAAATTGCCCTGCTCGCCCTCATTCCCGGAAGGCTCTTCCAGAGAGGGTTCTTCCATAACCGGCTCTTCATAGGAAGGCTCCGCAGGAGCAGGCTCTTCATAGGAAGGCTCGGTATTCATGGGCTCCTCGTAGGAAGGCTCCGCAGGAGCAGGCTCTTCATAGGAAGGCTCGGCAACGGCCGGTTCCTCATAGGCGGGCTCGGTATATGCCGGTTCCTCGTAAGAGGGCTCGGTATACGCAGGCTCCTCATAGGGGGGCTCGGTATATGCCGGTTCCTCGTAAGAGGGCTCGGTATACGCAGGCTCCTCATAGGGGGGCTCGGTATACACCGGCTCTTCATAAGACTGCTCTACCTCCGGGTATGCCTCCTGCACAGCCGCATCTTCCCAGACCACTTCAGCTTCCGTTGCCTCGGAAGCCAGTGATGCGACAGATGCCTGCTGGAAGGTCATAGCGACGGCAAGAACAAATGAGAGCCAGCGCTTTAGTGACGTCTTACCATTCTTCATCATTTTCCTCCTTTGTGAATATTATAAACCCTACTGCTATTAGGAAACGAATAAAGCGCCTGTCGTTTTCCTTCGTTTCCCACGCTGAATTTTCGCCTTTTCATCGGACACGTTTCCGCTGAAAATCCGTGCGCATACTATAGAGTGAAATAAGCCTTTCCCGAACAACCGGCTAGTTACTCTTATACATGGTACATTATAGTAGCTTCTCCAAAATTTTCAATACGCATTTTTTATCTGGGCATTCACATTTCTGACGAAAATTCTAATTTCGTTTTCGAAACTTCAGTAAAAATTATAGAATTGGCTGTCAAATTATTTCCTTACACTATCCTTGCGAGAATACACAAAAAGAGCAGGCCGTGCCCGGACAAGAAATCCGGGCGCGGCCCGCTCTTTTTCGCCTATGCAGCTGCTATGCGAAAAACCTGCGCACAGGTGAAATTTGGGGTGTGAGTCTTTGCGAAATTATTCTTCCACAGCAGCCAGCGACGGAACGAAGGGCTTCTGGGTGAGGGTGTCGCTCATGGTCAGACGGCCGTAGCTAAAGCTGTAGTGTAGGGTATCCGTATTCTGGATCATGTACCAGGTCAGCTCGTCGTACATGGTGTTGGCATCCTCGAGGGCCTTGTTCTGAAGGTTGACGGTGTAGTCGGTGATGTAAGCCTTGGCTTCTTCCGGATCGGCGGCGTACTTGGTCTGAAGTTCAGCCAGGACTTCCGGATAGGAAGCGACAAGCTCTTCTTCCATGGCGTGCCAGTAGGCGCGGACACCGGCGCCGTAGTAGGTGCGGTCCTGCTCGCTCAGAGCGCAGAGCCTCTTGAAGCAGATGGCGGCCATGCCGGGATCGTAACCGTACTCTTCCGGATCATACTTGTAGGCTTCCGCCGTGTCGGTGATCAGGTTGGAGATGGGCAGATATACGGAATGCTCGGAGTTGGCGACGCAGTTCCAGGTGACAACGCGCATCTCTTCGGGAAGGTCGCTGTAAACCTGAAGGGCATGGGACTCAGCCTGGGTCTCGGTGCCGATGACGCGCTGGTCAAGACGGCCGGTATCTTCCGGGTTCCACTGGGTGCCCTCGAAGCGGGCGCGGAGAACCTCGAAAACGTCGATCAGGCTGACCTTTTTGGCCGGCTCGTAGAAGAGGTCATACTTGGTGTAGGTGCCGTATTCGCCGGCGGTTTCGGGAGCCAGGAGCACATGGCCGTACCAGGTGCGGCGGTTGGCGTAGTTGGCAAGACGGCCTTTTCCGGAATAGGTGCTGAAAATGTCCATGGAGCCGTCTTCCAGATACTGGGCAAGACCGGCTTCCTCGGGCATGGTGAAGAGGCCTTCGGAATACATGACATCGGGGCTGTCGGGATCGATGGCGGTGATCATGAACTCGTTGCCGAATACGGCGACGCAGTCTTCCGGCATCTTAACGGCGCACCACTGATGGCCGGTGTAGGTTTCCATGTACCAGGCCTCGTCCTTGTCGGCCAGCATGATGATGTTCTGCTCGGAGTTGCCCTTTTCGGCAATGACCTTGCCAAGGAGCTCAACGCCTTCGCGGGCGGTGGCGCACTGCATGGCGACCAGCTCGGGGATGACAAATTCGGAAAGAGCCGTGCCGCCGCGGACAGGAGGATCCATGGCGGAAATCTCACTGCTGATGTAGGCGGTTACGGTGCCGGTGATGGCAAGACCTTTTTCGTTAGCGCAGGCGGAACTGTAGCCGCCGCCGAGGTTTGTGGCAAAGGGAGTGGAGGTATATTTATAGGTGGTATCCGGCAGATCCCAGGTGAAATTGCCAAGCTGGAATACGCGGCCGGGCTCGTTTTCCACACGGTCCACAACGACTGTCAGACAGGGGGATGCCAGGGGATGGGTATCAACGCTGCGGGCGATGATGGTGGTGCCGTCCTCGCTGGCCTGTTTGCCGACATACACACCGGTGCAGGCGAAGGCCGTAGAAACGGAGGACAGGGCCATGACGGCTGCTGTAGCTGCTAATATCATGTTTCTAAGCTGCTTTTTCATTCTTTTGCCTCCTTTGGATCTATCCGGGATGGGCATATATAGGTATTTTGCGCAGAAAATTCCGGGCAGTTCAGGGGCTGCGCAGAATAGTGGTGCGAAAAGATGCTGTTTATACCTCTCGGATGGGTAATTTTGAACAATACCCATTGTAGCGCTGTACTTTTGTCCTGTCAAGTGCTAAATTAGCATTTTTTTAACGTCCTAAAGTTTCGGAGGGAAAAGACGGGGAAGAAAAGGGGACGTTTCTTCCCCGTCTTTTCAACAAAAAATGCAGCCGCGGCGAAATGGCGGCTGCATTTTTCAGAAAGAGGATTTTATCTGGCACAGGGAAAGGCTTTTGCTGCCTTCCCCCGGCTTATAGTATGCGCACGAATTTTCAATGGAAATCTGTCCGCTTGCGCGGCGAAAATTCGGCGCAGGAAACGTATTATTTTGCCAGGCTCTGGCTGACGGGAGTGTCGACGACTTCGCCGTCATAGTAGAGGGCGCCGGTAGCCGGGTCTTTGCTGAAATGGTGCATGATATCCCAGGCAAAGCCGATCTCGGAGGGCATGATGGCGTGGGTCATGTCGGTGACTTCAACGGCGGTGAACATGGGCACGCCGCCTTCGGTCTTGAAGATGTACTTGTTCAGGTTGCCGTCCTTTTCGGTGCAGACAGCATCCTCTTCCATGAAGGTGAACTCGTCCCAGCTGGTCCGGCCTTCGGCGTCGGAGAGGTTGTAGCGGTCGATGAAGGAGGCAAAGGCCTCGGCGCTGCCGTCGCGGCTGAAAGCGCCGGGAACGGTGGTGTCCAGCTGGCCCATGCAGACGACGAAAGCGACATCGCTGCTGGTATCGGCTTCGTCAGCGGTGGAAGACCAGGAGGAGGGCATAACGGCCGCGAAGTACTGCGGGCGCTGCTTGCCGACATAGTGGGTGAAGGCGCCGCCGGCGGACTGGCCGGTGGCATAGACCTTGGAGGCATCCAGGCTGTCCTTATATTCGGACACCGTGAAGAGCCACTCATAGATATCGTCGATCATCAGAAGGTCGTCCGGAATGATCTCGGGCAGGGTGTTCTCGACCCACAGCCAGTTGGTGCAATACTGATAGACCGGCACGCCGTGGCGGTCTACGTTGCCGAAGTTGCCCTGATGGCGGATATGGCCGGAGGGGCTGACAACGATGAAGCCATTGTCGGAAGCGACCTGGTCCCAGCCGCTTCGCTGGTCGATCTCGTCGCCATAGCCGTTGGAGCCCATGAAGGCGAACATGACTTCGACCTTCTCGCCGTTGTCCATGCGCTCCCTGGCGCTGTCGGGAATGTAAACGAACCATTCGCGGTTGTAATACTCGCCATCGCCTTCCTCTTTGATGTCGCCGCCGTAGGTGTAACGGCCAAGGGCGCTGAGGGAGGTGTAATGTTCATAGTGGCTGTCCTTGTACACATCCGTGTAGGCGCGAAGCTCGGTGTTCGGATGGCCGGGATAGCGGCGGACAACATAGAGTTCATCATAGACAGCCTGGGCAAACTCGGCGTTCAGGACGCTTTCCATATCGGAAGCCAGGCAGAAGACAGCGGCTACCGGCTCGGAATCCGGGGTGCGCACGTCCGCGTTCTCATCGGGGGCAAAGTAGGTGAACATGCCCTTTTCAGAGGCGTCGGCAACAGTCTTGTTGGCGGCCTTGAAGTAGTCGATAAGGAGAACAGCCTCCCCGTCATCCTCGGTAGAGACAACGCCGAAGGGAACAGCGATCTCGGAGACCTTGACGCCGGCTTCACGGGAATCCTTCTCCTGAAGTTCCGCCATAAGGGCGCTCTCATCGGCGATGTCGCCGACAACGAAGGCGCCGGCCATGGAGCTGGGGTTTTTCATGATATACTTCGCCATCAGGTCGGCCGCGTCGCCGTAGCCGATGCCGTAGAAGCAGTAGCTGACGGTCTGGATGCCGGGCCTCTGGCCGCAGACGTTGACGGCGGCGGCGATGTAGTTGAGAACCTCATCTTCGGAAACATCCGACCACTTGCCCCAGGAAATGGCATTGCCTTCCTCATCCTTCACGCGGTCAGGCATGAGCAGGTAGATGGTCGCCTTGGAATTGTCGGCCACATCCTTCCAGCCGCTGTCGACCATGAACTGGTAGGGATCGGTCTCGCTGGGGACCATGAGGAAGATGGTGGACTGGGAATAGCGGGATTCGGCGGGAATGTAGCAGCGGAGGTCCCAGTCGTTGATGTCAAAGGCGCTGCCGCTGGTGCCGGCCGTGGTAGTCATGCTGATGTCAAAGTAGCCTTCGTAGACGACTTTGTAGTAATATTCCAGCTCGCCTGTCTCGTTCTTGAGGGCGTCGTGGAAAACGGACTGCACTTCCGCGTCGTTGTAGACCGTGACCGGGAAGGTCTGGAGCTCGCCGCCAGCTTCGGTAAAGTCGGAAGCAAGCGCCGTGCCTGCGCACAGAGCAGCAGCCATAAGGCCCGCGAGGACAACAGGAAATCTCTTTTTCATGTGAAAGCTCCTTTCTGAAAAAATGAAAAGATAAGCGGTATCTTCTGACATCAAGAATAACAGTCTGGGGTTGCAAAGTCAATCCGGGGGAGGGATAATAATTCAATGGAGAAATTGAGAACTTTTCAGTTTCTGAACTTCGAGGCGCATAAACATTTCACAAAATGAAACCTTGGAAGGAAAGAGGGAAGAAAAGGGGACGGGAAAAAAGAACCGTCCCCTTTTCTTCTCCATTTCGGCATTTTTCCTCTTGTTTTACCGGCTTTCCTCTGCTATAACATAAACTTGTGCATTGTCACAGCGACACAATTACTGCAAACGAGGAAAATTAAAATGAATAACACCAACAATCTCCCGCGGCGTATTGCCGTCATGTTTTTCGGCCTTGTCCTTATGGGGCTTGGCATTGCTATTTTCAAGGTTTCTCTTATGGGGAACGATCCCAGCACGGCTATGGTCATGGCTATCGGCGACAAAATCGGCGTTCCTTTTTCTGTCGTCCTTCTGGTCGCGAATGCCCTGTGGTTTGTGGCGGAGATCGTCTGGGGGCGGCGCTATATCGGCATCGGCACCTTTGCCAACTGGTTTGGGGTCGGGACGCTGGCCAGCCTCTGGATCGGCGGCATCAACCGGCTGTTTACCGTGCCGGAAGCGTTTTTGCCCCGGCTCTTTATTCTGGCGGTGGGCGTCCTGGTCCTGAGCCTTTCGGTCTCTCTCTACCAGACGGCCGACCTTGGCATTGCGCCCTATGATGTCCTCTCCATCCTGCTGTCCAAAAAGACGCCCATCCCCTACTTCTGGTGCCGGATCCTTACCGATTCCATCTGCACGGCCGTAGCCTTTCTCTTCGGCGGCCTCATCGGGCTTGGTACTCTTGTCTGTGCGCTGGGCCTCGGGCCGTTTATCGCTTTCTTTAGCAAGCATGTAGCGGCAAAGCTTGTGCAAGAATGATCTTAATTTTCAAAGAGCTCTTTCAGCACCTCTGCCGGCGTCATGCGCTGTATGCCTTCCGGATCGGTTATGGCGTTTTCGCCTTCGCCTGGCGTCCAGGAGAAGATGCCGGTGTTTTCATCCTCAAATTCAAAATAGTCGGCGGCATTTTTCAGGGAAACCGGATAGCGGCTGTACCATTCTGGGAAGTAGGCGGACATGTAGCGGTCTGCCAGCTGGTAGGCCTCGCAGCTTGCGGATGTGCCGATCGCGCTGATCTGCACGCCTCCGCCCGGCTGGCCTTTTCGGCTGTAGGAGGGGGTTGAGTGGAGGAGAAGCGTGCTGCCGTCGCTGCAGGTGCCCAGGGAGATCCAGACATGGCCGCCCATGCTGACAACATCGCCGGGCTTCAGGCGGATGTCCTCCGGCCTGATATCCGCTTTCCAGACGGCAGCGCCTCCGGAGAGCGCGCCGGTTGCCGTGTCGGAAGAAGCAGTAAGGGCAGCAGCCTTGAGCGCTGTTCCTTCTGCCTCCGCGGCAGTTGAAGGCGTGATATAGGGCTGAGCTTCTATGGTCATCCGGCCATAGCCCATCTGCTCCAGCATTTTGGCCATGTCGCAGGCAAAGGTCACGTACCCTTCATTCCCGTCTTCGGTATTTTCCAGGTTGTAGATCACCCAGCCGACATATCCGGAGCAGTCCAGTCCCGCATAGTAGTATTCATTATAGCCGCCATAGGGATAATAGCTGTGCGGCGGGTCCGGCTTTTTCCCGTCTCCGGAAGCATCCCGGTAGGTAAACGTCTCGTCCTGCTCCCTAAAGAAGCGGAGCCAGTCCTGGGAGACATGTATCCCTTTGGCCTGAACGGATGCGGCATCGTCCTGCCAGTTCCATCCGCCTCCATAAATGTAAAGAGTGGTGCCCACAGGCTCCATAGCCAGGGCCAGGAAATTGCGCAGCGTCTTCTTCCCGGGCTCTCCGGTGACCGGCGGCTCATACGCGGTCATTTCGGCCGGGATCTCTGCGGCTCCTGTAATTTTTGTGCCTTCCGCCGTCAGGTCATAGTCATAACCCTCCTTCAAAAGGTTCTGGATCGGATAGCCATAATTTCCCTTTTCGTCCTTCGCGCCATTATCTATGAAAAACACGCGCTTCTCATCGTCCACCAGGAAGCGGTAGGAAAATTCGTTCATGCGCTCCCGGGATGCTGCCGCCGTGCCATAGCCTTCAACACCAAGATACCGCGCCCGGAATGTGCTCTCCGCAGCCGCGTCGGCCTTCTCCCGCACAGTATCCTCCTCCGATCTTACCGCTTCTTCCATCTGTACCTCTTTCTCCGGTTCTGTCATTTTTTCTTCCTGCACAGTTCTCTCAAGCTCTTCTATTTTCTCGTCCTGTACCGTTTCCTCAAGCTCTTCTGTCTTTCCGTCCTGTACCGTTTCCTCAAGCTCTTCTGTCTTTCCGTCCTGTACCGTTTCCTCAAGCTCTTCTATTTTCTCGTCCCGTGCAGCTTCCTCAAGCTCTTCTGTCTTCCCGTCCCGTGCAGCTTCCTCAAGCTCTCCTGTCTTCCCGTCCCGCACAGCTACCTCCGTCTTCTCTTCCTGTACGTTTTTGGCAGACTCCGCACTCTCCGGCCCGCTCCGCCCCGTACCGCTCCCGCAGGCCATCAAAATCTGTACAGACAGCATAGCCGCGGCTAAAACGATCACAAATTCAAAGAGCTTTCTTATCTTCACGTTATCGCCTCCTTTGCGCCATTTTGGTTACAGCATCCAACATAATTTCCGCCCTTTTCACCATATACCCCGCAAGGAACATGAGCAGGATCTCTCCGATATACAGAAGCAGGATCCTGCCCGGGCTACTCAGGCGGGGCGCCAGGGCGTCGGTGACGTTATAGATGATAATATGGTGTACCAGAAAGACCTCATAAGAATACGATGAAAGCCACGAAGATACCCGGTTGACCAGCGATAGCCTCTCGATCAGGGGCTCGGCCCACAGGGCGAGAACGAAGAGGGCTCCCGAAAAGAGCGTCGCGCGTATCTCATAGCTCACCGGAAGCGTCACCGGGCAGAAAAGGAGCAGGAGAGCCAGCGCAAGACAGACAGCCCTGACCCATAAAGCCATGCTGTCCTTGAGCGCCATCAGGCACATTCCCAGGATGAACAGGTAGAGCTTTGCCAGGAAATTCATGTGGATCTCCGGCCTATCAAAGGGATAGTAAAGGCACAGCAGAAGATAGGCCAGCGATGACAGGGCAAGCGTTCCCGCAGCCGTCTTCCGGACCGCCAGGCGAAGGAGCGGGTAGCACAGGTACATGAGCACAAGGCATCCCAGGAACCACTCTCCGATCCCCTGCGTAAAGGTCTTAAGCCCCAACATATCCACATATTCATCCATTCCCAGCAGCGTAAACACAAACCGCCACGGCGGGATATCCCTGTCAAAGGGCCACACCCGGTTTTTTAAAAGCCGCAGCGCAAGGTCCGCCGCATAGACCAGATAAAGGGGCAGCAGTATCCGGACAAAGCGCTTTTTAAAAAAGCTTCCCAACGAAAAGCCCCCGCCGCTCTCGGCCAGATACAGTCCCGCTCCCGAGAGCATGAAAAACAGGTCCACCGACACCGTTGCCACATGCAGGTTCGCGCTTTCATAAAGGAAAGATATCCTCTCCATCGGCAGGAGGCCGCTTATGGCAAGCTGGATGGCCAGGTGGTAGTAGATGACCCCGGCAAACGAGAGGACGCGGAGGAGGTCAAACGAATAAAACTTTTTTCTCATCTTTTCTACTGAACCAGCGCTTTTTCCAGCTTGCAGTAATTGCTCCCCCCGTCGCGGAACGTCTCAAACACGCCTACGGCCGTCATCTCCCGGTTCGCCTTCGGCTGCTTGCTCCCCTCAAAAAGCATAAGCTCCAGCCCGATGGAGCAGCAGTTGGTCTCATCGTAGGCCACGCAGTAAAACGACTTGCCGTCCCCCTCGCTGCTGTCCCTCTTCTCGATGATCCCCTTCATCTTGACGACCGTTCCCTCATACTTATCCGGAGCCGCCGCCATATCGTAGAGAAGGCCGTAAACCATCGTCTCGCTGAACTTCGTCAGGTCGTAGTCCACCTGATCGTAAACCGGCGCCTCCGTCTCCTCCTCTTCCCCGGGAAGCGTCTCCTCCTCGGAAGACGCCTCAGCCGCCGTCTCAGCCGCCGCCATGCCCGCCTTCAGGACATCCATGACCGAACTCTCCCGCCCAAAGGCCGGGAAGGCCGCACACTCAAGTGCCATAAAGCCGCAAAGTAAAATGAATCCAAACCGTCTTTTCATATCATTCACCTTCTATTTCAGAGCACCAGATTTTCAGGATAGCCCACGGCCAGGCCTCCAAAGGCGGATCCGCAGCCTCACCGAAGAGAGGGCTTTCCTCCCTCTGTCTTATCATATCCTCTTATAATTGAGCAGGAAAGGAAACCTCCCCTCCTGCCGCCCGCGAAGCGCCGTTCGCCGCAAGGCGATAATTTCCTTACGCCGCCTCTGCGATAGCAGAAAAAGGAAGCCCTCAAGAGAGCCTCCTTTTTCTGTAACACTCTTCTCCCCGGCAGAAGGGCCCTTACGGCCCTCCCGCCGGGGTTATTCATTTACTTATCAGTTGGCCGGTACGAACATGGTGGACAGATCGATGCCTGCCTCGCTGTTCAGCTCGGTGCACTTCTCGATGACAAGGGGCTCTTCCTCAAGGCTGTAGTAGCCGGTGCCGGGGAAGGTGACCTTGATGGTGTCATCATCCAGGGGATGAAGGATCGGGTCATCCAGGGCGCAGTTGGCGGCGCTGACATACCCCTCGGGAAGGACAACATCGCCGGCCAGGTCAAGGTTGACCAGGAAGCGGCTGTTGCCGGCATCCAGGCTGGCCTGCAGGTAAGCGGCCAGGTTGTCGGCCTCTTCCTTGGTGTTCAGACGCTGGGTACGGATGATCTCAACCCAGTCGGCGCCCAGGAAGGACTCCACGGGGCCGGAGTTCGGGGTGACGGGGTTGCCGTCATAGTCCACATAGCTGTTGCCGTTTGCCACATACCAGTTAACCGGGTAAGCTTCCTCGCGGCCATCCTTCTCAGCCATGGCAGCCGCGTCTTCCTCGGTGAAGTAAACGCCGCCGACATAGTCGTCGTTGACATCGGCAACGATCTGGACATACCAGCCGTTCGGGTCATGCGAATAGGAGTCGCGGTCTACGGACATACCGTTGGACAGATCCCAGCCGTAGATGTTCTGGATACCGGCAAGGGCTTCGTTCTGGTTCTGGAAAGCGTCAAAGCCGTGCATAACGATGATGCCCTTGACATCGATCTCATACTGGCCGGCTTCCCTCTTCCAGGGACCGGAAACCTCGAGAGCCTCGGTCTTGGTGTTCTGCGGCGTGCAGTACCAGTTGTAACCGGCCTCGCGGATGTACGGAACGATCGTCTGGTCATAGAGGTCGACCGGGGTCTCGCCGTTGGTGGCTTCGGTCTCTTTCCAGGCCTTGTTCATCCAGTTGTAGGTATAAGCGCTCATGCGCTTCTCAAACAGGTTGATGATGCCCTCGCGGCCTTCGTTATAGGCATCCAGGAAGAGGATATCCTCGCCCTGCTCCTGCTTAATGCGGACAGCCTTGGCAATCTCAGACCACGGAGCCTGATCGCCGTGCTGCGGGATGGAGTAGACATAGTCGGCGATGGTCTCCGCATAGGGAACCGTCACAGACTGCAGGTACTGCATGGAGTTCTTGTACTGCAGACGGGTGTAGCCGTTGCTGGAACGGGTAGCGGCGCCGCCGCCGTAGCCGCCCATGTAGATCCAGGCAACATCCACGGGGCCATCGGCCTTCTTGCTGAAGTACGGGTCATCTTCCTTGCTGGTCAGCTTGAAGATGAAGGAAGCGGTATCGTTGGTATGACCGGCTGTGGTGATAGGATACACGGAAACGCCGGTACCGAAGTCAACCCAGGTCTCCCACTCGTTAAATTCGTCGATCAGGAAGCGCTCAGGCTTGGCATTCAGGGTGATGCCGGCATAGACGCCGTTCACGTAGCCTTCCTGGTTGGCGCCAGAGGTGCGGATGTTCAGCTTGCCGTAGCCGGCACGGTTGATCATGGTGGCCAGCTCGACCATGCCCTGGTAGTGATCGCCATGGCCGTGGGTCAGGAGCAGGTTGTCAAGGGCCCTGGGGTCATAGCCCATGGTCCACATGTTCAGCCAGTAGCTGTAGTTGGCGGTCGCGTTGCCGGCATCCAGCTCGGTCAGCGTGATCTTGCCGTTCTCGTCCGGATCGGACACGAACAGGTAGATGCAGGTGTAGCCGTCGCCAAGGGAGTACAGGCGCTCCTTCATAACCTCGAAGGGGGTGATGACGCCGTTCCAGCCGGCAGAGGTCTTGCCCTCGGACTTATCGTTGCCGGGGAACCAGGAGGTGCCGTTGTAGCCGACGTTGTCGGGCGTACCGGTGCTGGAAAGAGCGGTCTCGTTCTTGAAGATATAGATTTCCGTCGCACGGACAGAGGAGAGGTCATCGGTACGGGTCAGATGGGTCTCCGGGTCAACGGCGGACTCATTGAAGATGACCAGGGCGTTGCGGACACGGTTGATGCCGTAAATCTCGCCGTCAGCGTTCTTGGGAGTGATAACAATGTCGGCAGCCGTAGCCGGCTCGCAGGTGTAATCGCCTTCGATGGCATTGCCCTCGGCATCCACGCCGGGGTTGTTGACCAGGAAGAACTTCGCGTCATCGGCGAAGGTGTAGGTCTCCTCGAAGATGTTGGTGAGGTGGTTGCCGTCGCCAAGGGTGATGGTATTGTCGCCGGCGTCCATGACCCAGCCTTCAGCCACCATGTTGCCGGCGCCGCCGCCAGGAGCGGTCAGCTCGCCGCCGAACAGCATGGAGTCATGATAGTATTCGGTACGGCCTGCCGGGAAAGCGCGCTCAATGCGGATGAAGCCGATGACTTCGTCGGCATCGTTGAACAGGATCTCGATAAAGGTGCCCGGCTCAAGGAGCTCGACCAGGGATTCATACTCATAGACGTAGCTCTGATCGTTGTACTCGTCCATGGGGACAGCGGTGGTGTAGGTGGTCTCCTCTGCCTCGCCGGCCAGGATGACGCCTACGCTCACGTGCATCTCCTCATCGGCGGTACCTTCGGTGGTGACCCAGCCGTACTTGGTGTAAGCCGTCGGGCTGTAGTCGAAGGCGCTGACGGTCATGGGAAGCGCAAGGGCCATGACGCCAAGAAGAATGCCTAAGCCTTTTTTCATAGTTATCCTCCTTTTTTGGTGATAAGGTTATGTTTTCCTCCCGCTTTATCCGGGGAGGGGGGATATTATTATAGTAGCAGTTTTTTCCCTCGTTGGCAAGAAAAATCATGACGATTGTTCCTGGCTCTTTATCTTCCCTGGTTTCAAAGGCTTTCATATCATGAAGGCTTTTGCTCAAATCATTTCAAAACATTTCACATCAGGAACCTTGAAAAGGTCCGGAAATCTCATGGTTTTCCCGCCGCGGCCCCAGAAAATTCTCCAAAATCGATATTTGACATTTTTATAATGCTAAGGCTTTTGTACACAGAGGGGATAATTGCCCTCCGCATCTATCCAGAGAGCTAAATGAACCGTCCACCGTTTTCTGGCAGCACCGATGCGAACCGTTTTTTGCCCGGACCACACTTCGCCTTATACCAAAAACAGCCCAATTCTACAATCCTATACTTGCAAGTGCTAAAAAATAACTCTCAGCTTCCGAATCGCCAGCTCAAGGAATATGGCCGCAAAGGCCAGGAGGGCGAGGGGATGGCCGAGGTCGCGCTCGATGGGGATGCTCTCCATTTCTTCCTCAAAGAGGCGCTCCGGCGTGTCGGAGAGGAGGCCGCCCCCGGCGCCAGCCAGGGACTGGAGGGCTTCCCGGCGCCCAATGTGGTCTGTAAAGGCATCATACTCCCGGGACCATCCGCTTACGGCAGAGGTCTCGAAGGTTTCCAGGATCTCGCCGGACGGGCCCTGGCGGGTAATGGTCATGTCCACGCGGCCCGGGCCCTTATAGGGGATGCTGCTCTCCCATACGCCCTCCTCTGTCCGGGTTAACAGTGCCCGGGCGGCGCTCTCTTCCCCGCCGCCTTCTCCCGCGGGATACGAGATGTCCGCAATGACCGTCTCGTCCTCCGCCGATGCGCACCAGACCGTCAGAAGGCTTTTTGTCCCGCCGTCCGTGAGGGCCGCCTTCTCGGCGGCAACGGCGTGGCTGTCCGGAAGCAGCTCTTTAAAGAGGCCGCCCAGCATATTCCTGGCCTCGCGGCTGTCCTGCCACTCGTTTTCGCCCGACAGCTCCCAGGCGAAGGCGGCGCCCTGGCCGCTTCCATAGCGTCCGCGGACGAACAGGGGATCGCCGTTTTCCGCCTTTAAAACGACCTCCGCCCCCGGCTTTTCCTGGAAGCGGGTGTAGCCCTTAAGAAGGGGCAGTCCCTCTGGCAGGCGCAGGCGCGGATCGCTGCTCCGCACGCGGACGGGTTCTGACGCCGCATACTCCACCTGCGTCAGCACCGTATCGGTGAGCATGATGGCCGGCAGATCGTAGGAGCTCTCCACCATATAGCAGCGGCCGTTTCCCAGGGAGGCTATCCGCGACATGACCTCCTCGGAGACATCCTTGCCGAGGGCGATGGCCGAGACGCTTATCCCGCGTTTCGCCATGCGGGCGATGATCTCCTCGTAGCCGCTGTCGCTGGGGTTGCCGTCGCTCAGCAGGATGATGTGCTTCTTATCCGCCCCGGTAAAGGCCGAAAGCTCCTCCTCCGCGGCCAGAAGAGCCCCGGTGTAGGCGGTTCCCATAACGGTTCCCAGGGAGGCGACCTCCGATATGATCTCCTCCCGCTTCTCCATGCCGGAAATGGGGGAGAGGATGCTGTGCTCGGTGGAGAAGGTGATAACGCCCACATAGTCGTTGGCGTTAAGGGCCTCAATGCAGCGGATGGCGCCCCGCTTGGCCATGACGATGGCCGTGCCCTCCATGGAAGCGCTGTTATCCATAAGGATCATGAGGGCCGCCGGCTCCTCGCTCTCGGTCTTCTCGACCTCCATGGAAACCGGGAGGGCTTCCTCCACGGGCGTATCCTTCATATTTCCGAAAATAAAGGCATGGCTGCCGCCGGAAGCGGCCAGGGTCCTGCCGTAGACCGACACATAGTCCCGCAGCCGCTCCGCCGCCTTCGGCGAGAGCGCCAGGGCATCCACGTCCTGCAGGATCACCATGCTGTAGGCGCACAGCTCCGGCATGGACTCCGGGATATCCTCCGGAAGCACAATGTCGGAGGATATCCCCTGCTCGGACAGGAGGCCGGATAGCCATAGGGCGGAGGCTTCCGTGCCGCCTGAGGCGATCAGGACATTTTCGCCGGTCGTCACCTGGCAGATCGCCCCCGCGGTATTATTTTCCGAAAGGGTGTCCCGCTCGGCCGACACCGTGACATAAAAGGCCGAAAGGCCGCCGGAGCGGGGGGACGCTGTCAGGTTAAAGCGGTTCTCTCCCGGAAACAGGCGCACCTGCCGCGAGGAAAGATGCCCGCTCTCATCCGACACCTCCAGGGTAGCCGCCATGGCCCCGGTGCTCATGACCGTGACCGCCAGGGGCATGGATGAGCCGAGGGAAACGTCGCCCGGGAGGACCACCGATGTGACAGCGGCCTCGTCTCTCATCTCTTCTCCCTCCACAAGAAGGGCGTCAAGCCGGATGCCCTGGCCGTAAAGCTGCCTGGCGGCCGAAAGGCCGTCCCCGTCGGTAAAGGCGCCGTCAGAAAGCAGGATGAGCCTCTTCTGGCTATCCGGCGGGAAGAGGGCCGCCGCGGCAAGAAGAGCCTGCTCTACGTCGGTGGCGGAAGAATCGATGGCGGCGGCGGGGAGCGCCTCGTCAGGTATCCCCTTTGCCAGCGGCCGGTCAAGGGAGGTATCGCCGCCAAAGGAAAGGATGGCCGTCTCCATGCCATCCGGCAGGCAGGCGCGCAGCGCTTCCCAGGTTTCCCTCGGCGCTGATGCCGCCTCCGGCTTTTCCCCGCTGCCCTCCTCCGGCGAAACGGCCGCCCTCGTCACGCTGTCGGAGCGGTCCAGGAGGATTACAAGGGAGGGGCGGGCCAGGTCGCTGATCAGGGTCGCCCCGGAAAGGACCAGCACCAGGAATACGGCTGCCGCAAGGCGCAGGGCCATCAGTATGCGGCTTTTTGCGCTTTTGGCATCCTCTCCTCCCATCCGGCGGCGGATCAGGTAAATAAGCCCGGCTGCCGGAATGATGAGGAGCAGCGCCCAGGGATTTTGAAATCGAAAACTAATATTGTTCATGATAGTAAACCGCCCATTCCAGAATCAGCAGCACAAGAAGTATCCCGGCCAGGTAGAAGCGGATGTCCAGCATCCCCTCCTCCTCTTCCAGCTCTTCCTCCCAATCCGGCAGCGATGCCGTCTCCCGGGACAGGGCAAGGAGCGATGTCCTTGTGCTCCCGCTCTCTCTCTCAGAAGAAGGGATGGCGACCGTAAAATCCATAAGCCGGGCGCCTCCTCCGGACCGGTTCTGCAGCAGCGTATAGCGCCCCGGCGCCCCGGCCGTAAAGGAAAAACCGGCCGAGGTATAGGGGATCGGCTTTAGCGTCCCGTCCGGGGATTCCAGATAGATCTCCGATGTCAGCGGCAGCACCTGGCCCGAGATCGTCTCGCCGGATGCGAAGGCTGTCCCCGGAAGCATGTCAGGCATGGCATAGGAGAGGATGTTGTGCATAAGGACCACAAAATCCGCACTCATCGGCAGATTGGTGTCGTGGATGTCAAAGGGCATCACCACGAACGCCAGCCCGTCGCTCCCCCGCGACGACAGAAGGGCCGGATAGCCGCCCGCTGTCAGGACAACGGAAAATCGCTCCGTGTCCGACACCTGGCGTAGCTTCTGGACCATCACATTCTTGAGGGAGAGGCCGGAAAGAAGGGAGGACGACGCCTCTTCCGGACCGGCGGCAGCGCCCTCAAGAAGCCCTCCGGCCACGGTCTGGCCGTAAAGAAGGCCGGTTTCCCTGGGAAGCCGCTCCGGGTTGGAAAGGATGATCGTGCCGTCCTGGGGCATGGTCCTTGGCAGGCTTCCGTCAAGCAGGTAGATGTCATAGCCCGAAAGCTCATCCTCCCACCCGGCCGCGCCCCGGATATCCGTATCCACCTCGCCAAAGGCGCCAAAAAGCGATTCCCAGTAGAAGGGAGAGTCGCTGCACACAAGCACCCGGATGGCATGCGCTGTCTCAGGCACGATAACCGCGGAATTGTCTTCGGCCAGAGCGTCATCCAGAAGGAAAGCCGCCCTCGCCTCCTTATAGTTCCCATCCTGGCGGCTGTCCCAGGTAAGGGACATGCTCTCGCCCTGGGAGAGGCTTATGTTCCTGGCACTGTCCAGCCTTCCATCGAGGTAAAGCGCCAGGGTGAGGTCAACGGCCCGACCATAGCTGGCCACCTCGACCTTAAAGGTGTGCCCCTTGCTCCCGGGCCCCCGTCTCTCCTGCGTCACGTCAGAGAAGCCTGTGATGGAGGCGTTGTAGTTCTTTTTGCCCGTCACGCTGACCAGGCGGAGGCCGTCCGTTTCGGCCTCCTTGTCCGTATAGACAACCGTCTCGGCCTCACCCCGGCGGGAAAGCACGCTCTGGGCCTCCACCAGCGCCTCCGCAAGCACGCCCGTGCTCCAATCTGTCGCAAGGCGGGCGGCCGCCCGCTCAGCTTCCGTCAGGGAGCGGCTCCGCGACAGGAGCGTCTGTGCCGACGAGCCGGCGGTTATGATCGTCACGGCCGTTCCGGCAGGCTGCCCCTTGAGATCCGCAAGGAGCGCTTCCCGGACCTCATCCAGCTTTCCCTCCATGGCCATGCTGGCCGAGATGTCCACAACCGCCACAAAATCCCGGCCGCTGCCCGCCATCCGTATCCTCGGCCCGGCGCAGAGAAAGACGGCCAAAATGACCAGGGCTCCTTTGAGGAGCACCTGGAGAAGCTTTTTTATTCTGCGGATGTTCTGCCTCTTTTTGCGGAAGCGCTCGCTCTGCCGCCACAGAAAGGTGCTCGGGATCACCTTGTCCTTGTCGCGGCCGCGCAGCATGTTCAGGATAAGCAGCAGCGGGATCGCAAGCAGAAGGCACAGGCATGCGGGATATAACAGTTTCACGATATGTCTCCCTTCTTCGGGTCAGAAGGAGAGAAGCGCCCTTCCACTCTCTCCCTGTATCCCTGTTCAGTTTTAGCGGATAAGCTCGGCCATATAGCCCTTCCGGATCAGAACGTCCTCCACTTTTTCGTGGCTGGCCGCCAGTATGAGGGGAATGGCGCGGCTTTGGCAGAAGGAGGTGATGTCTCTGTCCAGGAAGGTGAGAGCTTCCTGGTAGGCCCTCGCGGCTTCGCGGTCGACGAGGAGGGGGTAGCCCGCGTCGTCTCCTGCTTCGGCTCCTCTTAACGAGAATCTTCCCCGGTAGGAGGGGGAAAGCTCCTCCTGGGAAAGCACGCGGACCAGGGCTACCTCGCGGCGGCGCATTTTCAAGGCGTCTACGGCTTTTTTCCAGCCATCATCCGCCATAAAGTCCGAAGCGATCACGGTCAGGCCGTCGTCAAAGCCGGGAGCCCGGTCGGCTTCCAGAGCCTCTTTAAGGGCTGTCTCCCCCTCAAGGGTGATGTCTCCCAGGCTTTCCAGCACCGCCAGATACCTCTCCCGCCCGTTGATCACGCCGAAGAGGTCCCGGCACTCTTTGCCCTTTAGCAGGCGGAAGGAGACCGTATCCATGCCCAGAATAGCCAGATAGCCGATAGCCGCCAGCAGGCGGAGGGCAAAGCGGCCTTTCTCTCCGGCCATGCTGCCGGAGGCGTCCAGCATGAGGTGTACCTGCATTTTTCGCTCGTCCAGGAACTGCCTGACAAAGTATTCGCCCGTCCTTCCCGCGAGCATCCAGTCGATGCGCCGGGGATCGTCCCCGGGCATGTATTCCCGGTAGTCCGCAAATTCCGACACGCCGCCAAAACTCTTTGAGCGGCGCTTGCCGGCATTGCGGCTTCCTATATAGTTATGCACAAATATGTCCAGGGTTTCCAGGGATGAAAGGAGCTCATCGCTGAGAAAAACATTTTTGCCCATGAAACCTCCATTCTTTAAAAAAATATGGCCGGGAGGCCGGAAAATTTCCGTTTTCAGGCATCAGTATAAGTGGTTTTCAAAATTTTTGCAATATAGATGTGTCCTCTCTTCAGGGTAAACGCACGTTTTTCGGGGAGACCCCATCGCCCCCTGTAGCTCATTTTGGTTTATGGTTACTTGCCGGTAGGTTCTGGGTGTGCCATGCTCCCTTTAACGCTTCTATTTTACGCTTACCTGCCGGTAGGCGCAGGGGAGGGGGGGCCGCTCAGAG
>CAMNNO010000022.1 GCA_946545475.1 uncultured Blautia sp. | reverse complement strand
TAAATAAGCCTATTTTGTTAGCTTGTTTTTCACTTATTCGGGAACTGTTGATTTACCCAATCGGAAGCTTTTTCAAAGCGCATAATGTGTTGGAGTACAAATCTCCTGAAGACCACCTGTCCGTCAACGACTTCTTCAAAGCCCAGGGATACGCGCTGCTCTACAAGGGACTAAGTCAAACAGTCGACTCCGTTCCCCTGGAAGAGCTGACGGTATCCATTTTCCGCCATGCCTATCCCCGTGAAATGTTTAAAAAGCTCCTGGAATATGGCTTTCAGATTAGTGAAAAGCATTCGGGCGTTTATCACGTCAGCGGTGCCATCAGCGTTCCTGCGCAGGTTGTCGTAACATCACGGCTGCCAGCGGGACAATACGGACCCTTCAAGGTGTTGGCGAAAAAAGCTTCAAAGGAAGATATTCTGAAGCTTCTTAAGCTTGCCGAGGATGCCGACGATCCGAGGATGATCGAATATGTCAGAGCCGTATTGAATGTCAGTATTGTCCTTAACGAGCAAATAATCGCAGAAATAAAGGAGGCTGGGATTATGAACGCGGTTGTAGAAAAACTATTTAAAAAAGAATTTGAGGAAAAAGAGCAGAAAGGCAGACAGGAAGGCAGACAAGAAGGCAGACAAGAAGGACGACAGGAAGGGGCTCTGGAGACACTGTCGTCTCTCGTTAAAGACGGAATCCTGACTCTTACCGATGCTGCAAACAGAGCCGGTCTATCCGTTTCCGATTTCAAGGCAAAGACGACCATCATTTAAAAGGCTCTTTCTCGCTCGTCTCTCTCCGCATATGGAAGACTTGAGGGAGAAGCCTGCCATTCTGCTTATTGAATGGCAGCATGGCAACTGTCGATCAAGCAATGCGGGAATTTTCCCTCCAAGAACCGGAGTTTTCCTCCGGTATCGAAAAGCTGCCCGGTCTGGAAACTTTTCTCCTTTTCGGGCAGCTTTTTCATTCCATACAAGCGGAACATATTGCTTTGTTCGGTATGGACAGCTTGTTTATAAAAAATTTATAATTTGTTCATACTTTTTTAAAGGGGTCTGACCCTACCGGATCCATGCAGCCCCCGCGATCAGGGCAATGGATAAAACAGCCGCGCAAAGATCCACGAGGCCAAAACCATATTTCTTATATCCGGAATCGGCGGTTCGAAGCGAAAAGCCTCTGACTCTGGCAGCCGTTGCGGTCGCGCCTGTCTGGCGCATAGAGGAGATCAGAAGGGGGGCGCAAAGGGGAAGCAAAAGTCCAAACTTTTTCAGGATATTCTTCGTATCAAATTCTATGCCCCGGGCGGCCTGGGCTTCCATGATTCCGCTCATTTCTTCCATAAAGAGAGGAATAAAGCGAATGGTCAGGGCCAGTGTAAAGGCGTAAGCATAGGGAACATGGAGCACCTGGACCATGGAATTGGCAATATCCGAAACCTGGGTGACAGCGAGGATCAGCGCAAAGGGCAGGCAAACCACCAGCAGGCGGAGAACGACGGTTCCGGCCGTTCGAAGCCCCTCATCGGTTATGATCCAGAAGACGGGATTTCCGCGCCGCACAAACAAAGCCTGCAGTGCAAAGAGAAACAGTGAAATTTTCGCAAGTCCACGAAAAATGGAAAAAGCCTTTCGGGGAATCCCCGCGATGACCCCGAGCATCAGATCCAAAAATAAAAGAAAAATAAGTACAGACAAATGGTCTGTCAAAAAAGCCGCCATACAGATACAGAAGGTCAGAAAAATTTTCGTGACCGGATTCATTCTGTGCAGGACGGAATCCCCTGGTGTGTATTGAAATACGTCGGTCAAACCCTCAGCCTCCTTTCCGCTTTTTCGCAATGAGTTCTGCCAGCTCCCCGGCTTCATCCGCCTCCGAAAATTCACCGCCGAGCCGGACAGCCAATTGTACGATCTGAGGCGGAAGAAGGGAAGCCTTTTCCATGACCGGTACGTTCCGGAAGATCTGATGGACGCTTCCGTCCGCTATCAGCCGTCCGCCTGCCATAACCAGCGCACGTTTCGCATAATCCAGCACAACCTCCATATCATGGCATACCATGACGACCGTCGTTCCTTCCGTCTCATTCAGATCCCTGATAAAGTTCATGATGTGGGTACACTCCCGGTAATCCAGCCCTGTCGTAGGCTCATCCAGGATGAGCACCGAAGGCTTCACCGCCAGTGTGGAAGCCAGCGCAACCTGTTGCCGCTGACCCTTGCTGAGGGCAAATACCTCCTCATCGCCGGAGAAGGAGAAGATGTCCAGCATTTCCTGGGTGCGCGCTTTGATCCTGGCTTCTTCTTTCTTTCCCCATACAGCGCGAAGGCCAAACGCAATTTCCTCTCTCACGGTATTCCGGCAGATCTGCCTGTCCGGATTCTGGAAAAGGAATCCGACCTGTTTTGCCCTCTCGCTGACCCGTGATCGGGCCGTGTCAGAGCCGTTTATCAGAACACGGCCTTTTGTCGGCCGCAGAAGGCCGTCTATGAGCTTGACTGTCGTTGTCTTCCCGGCTCCATTCTCTCCAAGGATCGCAACAAATTCCCCCGCCTGAATGTGAAAGGACAGATCGGTGACGGTTGTCGCCCCTGAGCTGTAGCTGTAGCTGACGTTTTCTACACGGATCATCCCATCACCCTCCTGGCTTCTCTCTCGGCCTCCTCAACGTTAACGCACACGGAAATCTCCTGCCTGATCTGCTCGCCCAGAAGAGAAGAGAACCGCGCGACTCTCGGGCAGTTGACGCCGATCTCCTCCAGCCGGGAAATATTCCCAAGCACCTCACGCACGCTTCCCTCACGGATGATCCGCCCCTGGTCCATCACGGCCAACCGCTTGGCAAACTCGCACAAAAGCATGATCTTCTGTTCAATAACAACAACGGTTATTCCGTAGGTGCGATTTAGTTCCTGGAGCAGGGCAAAAATCTTCCGGCTGCTGCCGGGGTCCAGCTCACCCGTCGGTTCATCAAGAATCAGGATCTTTGGCTGGAGCGCGATCAGGGAAGCGATCGCCACTTTCTGCCTTTGTCCTCCGGACAGGGAAGATATCGTGCGATGCCGAAGTGATGTAATGCCGGTGTGCGTCAGAGCAAAAGTCATCCGCTCTTCAATCTTTTCCCTGGGCACGCCGAAATTTTCCAGCCCATAAAGCAGTTCGTCTTCCACAACGGGAAAAATGATCTGCCTTTCCACATCCTGGAAAACCGTTCCCACCAGCCTTGACAGGTCTGTCAGTGGGGTGTCAGCCGAATCGAGGCCGTCAATGACCACAGATCCATAAAAATCACCGCGGACCGCGTGGGGGATGATACCGCTTATACATTGAGCGATCGTTGTTTTTCCCGCGCCCGCCGGACCGATGATGCCAAGAAATGATCCATCCGGGATCGTGAGGTTAATGTCGTGGAGCGCATCCACTTTGGAATCTTCATATCGAAAAGTCAGGGACTGAATTCTGATCATGGTTTATCTCCTGAAAATACACCGGGAAACGATATCACCCGGAGCAGGTTCTCATTTTTTCAGAACCTTGCAAAGCGGCAGGTACAAAAGCTGCACAAGGACCATATTGATCAGCGCTGTGCATAATACGATCGGGACATAGGCAATGAGGCCGTCTGTGGTAGCCTTAATAAACGCAAAGAGGCAGACGGTGTACGTCCCGCCGGAAAGCACCGTGGAAAGAAAAGTCGAAACCATGGGATTGGCATCGAATTTTCCAAACTTCATTGGGACATGGATAAGCAGTCCCATGGCCACAGCTCCGACCAGCTCGGAGATCAGGTTGAGCCACGGCGTACCCGGCAGAAACTGGCAGATCGCTCCGGCAAGCAGGCCGATGATCGCCGATTGATACAGCTTCGGACGGATCAGAAGAATGATCAGACAATACGAGGCAATGATGAAGTTCGGCTTCATCCCGAAGAAATTTATGACGCTGCCGACGACAAGCTTTAATACTGCGCCAGCCGCAAGCAATACCGCAACAACGATCAGGTCCTCAATAGAAAGACCTTTCTTTTCATCTACACGAACGGTTCTTTTTTCTGCCATGAGATCTTTCTCCTTTCTTCATGGAAAAACGGTAAATTTTGGGACAAAAAAAGTCCTGTCCCAACAACTGTAGATGCTGGGACAGGACTGAACAAGCATTCCTGCGGTGCCACCCGGCTTGACGTAACATACGCCCACTCACTGCGTACCAACATACGCTGGACTTTGTTTACGGAGGTCCGTCTCCGGCTTCCATACTTGAATACACGTAAATATGCAGCGGTTTTTTTGCGGTATATTCTTTCCGGTTGCCCTCAGAAGTCCATTCAGATCTGCAATACCTGCCATGCTCTCACCACCCATGACTCTCTGTACGGCTCTGTCAGAACCTACTCACTCTTCTTCAGCGGTTTAATACATTATAGTGCAAGTTTGTTAAAGTGTCAAGATTTTTTTGGGTGTTTATACATAATCGGCTGAGGATTTACTGCCTGTAAGGATTGTAGATCACAGCGCCGGTTTCCAGGTCACGGGAATAATGCTTTACGAAATCCCAGACCATCGAAGCGTATTCCGGATACAGGCAGTGGACGATGCCGTCGATATAGTTGAAGCCGACCATCGGCACGCCATCCTTCAGGAAGCGCCAATAATGATTGGTATATTCGCCGTTCATCACGTAAGTGCCGGTTATGTCCGCGTCAAAGCCGACCATCGGGTAGGTCTCAAAATCAGGCGCCTCGGGGATTTCTTCCATCTCGTTTACCTTCAGGAAGGCACGGACCAGCGCATAGAAGTCCGGAACGATGCAGTGGGTCACGGGGTCGACGTTGGGAGCCAGGTCATATTCGGAAGTCGAAATGCAGATGGGCAGGTCGATATCGGCAAACTGCGCGTAGTCTTCTTCACGCGGAGCGGCGTTCATAACGCCGGCCTGCGGGAACGCGGCGGCAAACAGGCCCGGGTCGCCCCACATGGCCTGGCAGGTGCCGAGAGAGCCCATCGAATAGCCGTTCACATACACGCGGGAGGCATCAAGAGCCGGATACTTGTCCAGCATATAGCGGACCAGTGCCGGGAATGCCTTCATCAGGGCGGAGCGGCCTTCGTCGGAGAAGTTGCTCATGCTGGAATAGTCCGGAGCCACGATGGCAAGACGTTCTTTGCCGGCCACGACCAGCCAGCCCTGGCCGTCCACATACTGGCGGGGATCGTCGCCGCCGCCATGGATGGAGAGAAGCAGCGGGATGGAGCCTTCGGGAGCCGTGCCGTCAAGCACTTCTTCGGGAAGATACTCATACCAGGTCTCCAGATATTCGCCATTGGCTTCGTTCTTATATTCGCTCAGCGCGTCGCTGACGGTAGTGATCTCATGAATGCCATCTGCGGTAACGCCGTTGATCAGAGCGTTGCGCACGGACAGGGAGTAGGGAGCCTGGTCATTGCCATAGCCCTGATACGGGGTGGAAGCCGAATTGAGGCCGACCTTCATTTCCTGGCCGCGGACAGCCTTGATCAGGAAATCGTAATAGACTTTTGCGATCAGGTCCTTATCCACAGCGTCAGCCGCAGCCGCAAACACCTTGCGGACCGGGAGGGCCTGGTTATAATACAGGGTGCCGTCCTTGCTGTTTTCGACGGCGTCCGCGCCGTTAGCCGCGCAGTACTTGGCTACGGTCGTCTCATCGGCGTTGATCAGATAAGCGGGAACCGGGGCGGCTACCGTGCTGATGCGCTCCATCTTGCCGTTGATCAGCAGGAGGCCTGCCACACGGCTGATATAGTCCAGGTTGCCGGCGACATAATTGTTGATGAAATCGGCGCCGCCGTCAATACCGATCAGGTAGTAGAAGCCAAAGCCGCCGTAGTAGGAGGCATCCATACATGTGATGGCTGTGCCGTCCACGGTTGCGGATGCGTTGATGGCGAACATGGCAGTCTGCAGGGCATAATAATTCTTCTGGTCAGCCGCGGTGAAACCGGCCTCCGAAGAGGGCGTAACAAGAATGACGCTGCCGCGGAAGCCATCCACGATGGCGGGCAGTCCCAGCTCGTCAAGATAGGCCCTCGCCTCATCCTTGGAGGCAAAGGTTTTGTCTGTATAGACAACGATGTTGGTATTCATGCGGACGGCGGCGTTAATGCCAAACATATCCGGGCTGCGGTAAATATAGGTGGTGTCGCCGGGATAGTCGGCCATCACGGGATGCGCCGCATACTTGCCGCCGAAAAATGCCGGACCGTTTTCGCGCGCTTCCGTGTAGGTTTCGAAAGTAGCCTCGTTGCCGAGGGTCGCCTTATAGTTCAAGGCAAAAGCGTTATTGGCAAAGCCGGTCGTAAGCAGGAGTGTCAAGGCCAGGAGTAAAGAAACATGCTTTTTCATAACGATACTTCCTTCCTCAATGAAAAAATAAAAAAATAAAAAGGCGATACAAAAAAGAGCGTCGGCCATACGCTCTTTCCGGAAAACCGGAGGAGACTGCAATCTCAGGTAGATAATTGTATTATAATGATTGCTTTTACTTGCTTCAAGGCCTTCGCCCTCTTTCAAAACGAGAACCCACTAATTTCACAGGGCAGCAGGCAGAGTGACAGTTTCTTTCTGGAATCGGTGATTTTCTTTCAGCTTTTTTCATCGCCGGATGTTTCGCGGATTTTTTGAAAGTCTTATGCTGGCAAGGAAGATGCGGGAGAATACCTGGCGGAGACTTTTGATGAAAAGGGGCCGTATCTTTTTGTGATGTTACCCTGACCCATCACGAATGGTATCAGCTCTACCTCGCCTCCGGGAAAAAACTCCCCTGACGCCCACTCGAAAGCAAATGAAACACTGAGACTTCCGGCTTTTCATTTGTTTCATATTTTGAAATATTCGCGATATATATTTAGGAAAGCAGAAGTGCCTGCCCCTTGCCTTTCCGCCTCATGCCGTGTTAGCATCTGATGTAGAAGAGCACAGCTTTTCTGCGTCACTTCTCAAACAACCAACATGTAGAAGAAAGGATGGAAAAGAATTATGAAGAAGCAGCTTCTCACTCTTGCTTGCGGCATTCTGTTGGCTGGATGCCTCTCTTTAGCTTCCCAGGCCGCCGTGGTCAGCACGACCCCGATCACGGGCGAGAGGTTCTGGGGCTTCCGTGTCCTGGCTGTCGCCGTGGAATATGATCACGAGCTGGCCGCCCAGGAGTTCGACCTGGATACCTTCCTGGCTACCGATACCTGGGAGACCGGAAAGGTCGAGACCGCCCAGGTCTTTATGGACAGAGAGAACGCCCGCATCTATACGAACAGCGAGCCGGCTATCCTGGAGGAAGGCTCTAAGGACGGCAATTTTGTCATCGTGGAATTTGTCGATGATCCCCTCTCCCCGGTCCGCCCCGGCGACTTCCCGCAGCGCGGCTATTACACCAACCCGGATACCGGAAAGACCGAGACGCCCCGCGTCTCCAAGCCCAACGTCGGCACCATCGCCCAGAACGTTGACATCGAGGCCAAGGACGGCACCATCCTTGAGGCTTTCGAAGCCATGGGCATGACCGAGGATTACATCTTCCCGGAGCAGTACTATGAGTTTGAGCTCGTCCAGATCGACATTCCCACCCGCGAGCGCCCCTACCAGGCTTACATCCGCATGCCCGACAACTATGAGGAAGGCAAGCTTTACCCGATTATGTTCGTCATCACCGGCGGCGGCCAGCTGGAATACATCGGCCACGGCATCGACAACACCAATATCACTCTGACAAACGACCATCACCTGTATGCCTGGACCGAGGCGAGGGACTATGACTTTGACAACCTTGACCTTATCGTTGTCTCCCTGCGCCATCAGAACACCTCCGCCTCCATCGCCGTAGAAGGGGACGACCCCTACGAGGATACCGCGGAAGCCGCCAAGTGGATCATCGCGAACTATCCCGTCGATCAGGACCGCGTCTTCTGGTCCGGCCAGAGCCAGGGTTCTGTTACCTGCCTTAACGTCCTGTGGCGTCACCCCGAGCTGGCTGACGGCTACTTCGGGACCAACGGCGGCCTTTCTCCCCAGGCTGATTTCAGCCCGGAAGGCTGGACCCAGGATCTCTATGAGCAGACTGTCGAGTGCCTTAACACCTTCGCGGACAACGGCATCAAGTTCTGCATGACCTTCGGCGAGCAGGACGGCAACTCCGCCAACGCCTACGCGGCAAAGGTTTACTATCAGATCCTCCACGATGCCTATGCGTCCAAGGGCTATTCCGAGCGCGAGATCGATGACATGGTCAAAGTCCGTGTGTTCCCCCACTCCACCTATGACTACGCCGAAGGCCTGACCGACCACAACGTCTGCCGTATGCTCTACTGGATGGATGTCACCAAGATCGACGCCTTCAAGATCGTTTCCGAGTGGTGATAAAAAAAGAATAACCGAAAGCAGGTGTTTCCCCCTGCGATAAAAAAGAAAAGTCCCGCGACGGCCAGAATGACCGGCATCGCGGGGCTTTTCTTTTTTATCGCAGGGACGGCGTGAAGAGGGCACTGATGAAAATTTCATGAAATCCATGAGCAGAACCTTGATTTCATCCGGATGAAAAGCTATAATTTTACAGAGAAGCATCTTTAACGGCCAGGAAAGCCGGAAAAAGAGGCCTCTGTTTTATAGGAAACATATATGCTTGACAGCAAGGAGATGTTTATGGCCGGAAAATTTACGAAAAGCAGATATGACAGACCGAGCGAGATATTATATGCCGGCGGACTGTCTTCCTGCCGGGACAGCGGTAAAAGCCCTGGCCGGAGAGAGCGGGCCTTGCCTGCCCTGGCGGTCTTTTTTGCGCTTGGCCTCTGGCTGGCCTGCCGCGGTCTGTTCCCGGCGCCTGCCTATGCCCAGGCCGGGGAAACGGCCGACTGGACAGTCATGTTTTATTTCTGCGGGACAGACCTGGAATCCAAATACAGCTATGCGACAGAAAACCTTTCGGAGATTATGGAATGCTCCTGGCCGGAGAACTATCTGCCCTCCATCGCCGCCAATTACGGAGTCACCCTTGATCTGGACAGCTTTAACGCGGCCGGCACCGTAAATGTCCTGATCGAAACCGGCGGCTGTACCGAGTGGCATGCCGGCAGCCTTGGCATGGATATCCCTGTGGACCGTCTGGCCCGCTGGGTATATGAATGCTATCCCGGCGGCAAGTTTGGCGGTGAGAAGCCGGACGGCTTCCGGCTTGTTCAGGAGCTCCCCCTTCAGAGCATGGCCGACCCGGGAACGCTCTCGGACTTTATCCGGTGGGGAAGGGAAACTTTTCCGGCGGAGAAATATGCCCTGGTCCTGTGGGATCACGGCGGGGGCTCGAAGACCGGGCTTTTTATCGATGAACTGTTTGCTGGCGATATCCTGTACCTTTACGAGCTCCCGGAGGCTTTTGCGGAGGGCGGCACGCATTTTGACGTTGTGCTGTTTGACGCCTGCATGATGGCAAACATAGAGACAGCCTGGGCGATCAAAGACTATGCCGACTGGATGGTCGCTTCCGAGGAGGTCGTGCCCGGAAAAGGCACGGCGATCAGCCGGTGGCTGCAGGAGCTGTATAACGACCCTCTGCAGGACGGCCGGCGCCTGTGCCGCAATATCTGTGACATGACGCAGATAAAATACGCCAATGAAGATGATGGGCAGGCCAGAAGCATCCTGACATGGTCGGTCATCGACCTTGACAAGGTCGGCCCTCTGGTCGAGACATTGGAACAGACCTGCCAGAGCGTTGCCAAATACTGCAGTCTCTTTCCTTCGCTTATCCCCGCCTATGCCGAATATATCCTCAGGGCCGAGGAGTATGGCGACGGCGTAGAGCACATGAAGGATCTCGGCGACATTTTTTATAACCCCTATATCATTCATATGATGGATGCCCTCTCCCGCTCAGAGCTGCTTTCCGCCCTGGAAGATGCTGTTGTGTACGCTCTTCGGGGAAGCGGGCGTTCCGGAGCCCATGGGCTTTCCTTCTGCTATGCCGCTGCCGGCTTCACTAACGAGGAGCTGTCTGTTTACGCCAAAAACTGCCCTGTCCCGTCGTATCTGGCTATACTGGATTCCTTTCATCCGGACTGGACGGCGCCGGACTGGGTCTACGAAACAGCAGAACATCTTAAAGAGATCAATACCCTCAGCGACTACCAGCTGGAACTGAAAAGATGCTGGAGCCGCCAGGGCTTTCCCGGCATTGCCCTGGTCGGGGGAACCATGAATGTGAGCAGCGTCCTTTACCGGCTTTATAAGAAAGATGAGATGACGGACACCGTCATCCGCCTTGGCCGGACATCATGCGTCATGGAGGAGTCTTCCGAAGGAGAGCTGATGCGGTGCGCCACCCGTTTCAGCTTATGGCCATCGATAGATGGGGAACTGTGCGATATTGAACTGATCCGGGAGAATGAATCCGGCCTTTTGTATAATATTCCCATACAGATCGGAAACAACATGGAACATCTCCGCTGCGGCCGCCTGCGGCAGGAGGGAATGAGCGTTGATAACATCAGCACCATGGAGGCCACCGGCAAATACGAGATCTACGGCATCTGGGAGGGCTATGACGAGGATACGATGATGCCAGGCCGGAATGTGGAGTCACTGTCCAGCAAGGCGGGAAGGGATTATGTTCTTTTATATCCCCAGGATGGAACGGATATGTCCGGCAGGCAGATGTACCTGTCCAGCCAGACGCTGACCATGTACCGGGTCCTGGATGTGGAGGAGATCACCCTTCCGCCGGGAAACTATTATCTGGAATATGAGGTCGACGACCTGTTCATGAACCCGTCCGTCCTGGAACGGATACCGTTTTACTGGGACGGACAGAAACCCATCTTTCCGGATGGATTTACCTGGGAGGGAACCTGGAAGGAATAAGAAGGAAAAAGTGATCAAAAAAGTGATCAAAAAAGTGATCAAAAAAGCGATCAAAAAAGCGATCAAAAAGGAGGTTGTGGAGCATGAATGATAATAATGACAATACCAAGGACAAAGTGGAATTGAAAGACAGCCAGACCGAACAGGTAAGCAGCGGCGCCATAACGACCAGTATCCGATGCCCGTCATGCGGCCTGTGTTATGGCTACCTGCTCGATTCCGGGACCTACTACTGTAAGATGTGCGGTTCAACCTCGCAGTACAACCGCCAATCGTCATAAAACATGGGGAAGAAATGGGGACGGTTCTTTTTTCTAAAAAAGAACCGTCCCCATTTCTTCCCCATGCTATAGCGCGTGGCCCATTTTCAGGATCTATGGCAGGAGATATTATTTTTCAAGTGCTTCTGGTATAAGTCTCTTTATTTTTGACCCAAAATCTGTTATAATTATTAAGTTATCATTTTTTCGACATCTTTTTCCTACAGATGCAGGAATGGCATATGGTAAAATAACAGGCCATATATTGATATACGGCGGGCAAAGGCTTTTGCCTGCCAGGAACACAAGGGAGGCAGCGTTATGAAAAAGTTCCTGATCTTCATCCTGGTTTTGGTGGTCCTGGCCGGAGGGGCGGGAGGATGGTATTATGTCACCCATGGCGAGATTCCTTTTGTGAACAATAATCCCCTGGATGAGATCCCTTTTGAAAAGGTCCCCTTCCTGGCCGCCATGCTCGGCCGCAAGGAATCGACGGAAAAGGTTTACGTATCCACCGTGGGGACCCTTATGGGGGTGGCCGGTGTGCAGAACCGCTTTGCGGGCGTGGTGGAACCCCAGGAAACGGTGGAGGTCAATATCGAAAACGGCCGGCGGGTCAGCGAAGTCCTGGTAAAGACCGGCGAGAATGTCAAGGCCGGACAGCTTTTGTTCGAATATGACTTAAGCTCCATTGAGGAAAACCTCCAGCAGGCCAGGCTTGAGATGGACCAGCTGCGCAACCAGGCCTTAAGCTACGCGGACCAGATCGCTACCCTGGAAAACGAAAAGCAGAGAGCCAATGCCGCAAGCCAGCTGTCCTACACGATCGAGATCGAATCCAACCGGATGAATCTTCAAAAAAACCAGTATGACCAGCGGACCAAGCAGGCCGAGATCGAGAAGCTGGAAAAAGCGACCGGCAATACCCAGGTTTATGCCTCCATCGACGGCATTGTCCAAAAAATAGACACCAGCAAGATGAACCAGGGCGGGACGGGCTCCGTGACGGATGTGCTGGAGGAGGACACCAGCAGCTATGGCTACGGTGACGGCAGCAGCACCAGCAATGCCTTCATCACCATCTTAAGCACCGGCGCCTACCGGGTAAAGGGAAAGGTGAACGAGCTGAACCTGGACAGCATAATTCCCGGTTCCCCGGTGATCGTAAGGTCCCGGGTGGATGACACCAAGACCTGGACCGGCACCATGGGCAATATCGACATGGAAAATTCCAGCTCGAACTCCGGCGGAAACATGTATTACGGCGGCTATGGCGATTCCAGTGACCTAAGTTCCACCACCTATCCGTTCTATGTCGAGCTGGACAACTCCTCCGACCTCATGCTGGGACAGCATGTCTATATCGAGAGGGACGAAGGGCAGGATAATGACAAGGCCGGCGTCTGGCTGTCCGAGTTCTTTATTGTGGATGTGGATAAGGAAGACCCGTATGTCTATGCCGCCAACGACAGCGGCCGCATAGAAAAGCGCTATGTGATCCTGGGCTCCTATGACGGCGGCCTTATGGAATACGAGATCGTCAAGGGCCTCACCTACGACGACCGCATTGCCTTCCCCTCTTCCAGCGTTAAGGAAGGCGCCTCGGCCGTCCTTGGCAGCGGCGAGCAGGTCATGTCGGCCCTCTTTGAGGATTCCATGGCGGACATCTATCCCGATGATTACAGCGGCATGGACTATGACGATTACGGCATGGACAGCTACGGCATGCCCGATAGCTCTGGTGCTTCCGGGGACTACGTTTCCGGGGATTATATGGGAGATCCGCTCTTTGACAGCGACGACCTTGAAGGCTATACCTACGACCCCGAGACGGGAGAATATTACAAAGAAGAGACCATAACCTATACCGAGGGCGAGGACGTTTTCTATGACGAGCACGGCAATGTCGTCGAATCCTTCGGGGAGGGCGAGGAGATCTCCGGAGATTTCAGCTGGGGCGAGCCGGAGGAGATCACCGATTCCGCCTACGAGATGGATGAAAGCTCCGCCCAGTATTTTAACGGGAATGCCGCCGGCAGCTTTAGCAGCGATCTCTTCCCCGTACAGTGAGAGGAAAAGGGGACGATTTTTTCTTAGACGGTTTTTTCTCTTATTGTTGGATTGTTGGAGGCGATCTTATGGCAAAGTGGATCCTGGAGCTCCAGGATATTTATAAGGATTACATGCAGGGCAAACTGGTCGTCCCTGTCCTTAAGGCGGTAAACTTCCGCATGCGGGAGGGCGAATATGTGGCCATCATGGGGCCTTCCGGTTCCGGGAAGAGCACGCTGATGAACATTATCGGCTGCCTTGACCTGCCAACGAAGGGCAAGATCTTCCTGGATGGGAATGATATCAGCACCTATTCCGAAAATGAACTCTCGGACATCCGCCTTAAGACCATCGGCTTTGTGTTCCAGAGGTTCCATCTCCTGGCCCGGCAATCGGCCCTGGCCAATGTCGAAATGCCCCTGGGGTACGCCCATGTGCCCCGCAGGGAGAGGCGGGAGAGGGCTTTCCGCGCCCTGGAGCGCGTGGGCCTGGCCGACAGGGTCAATTTCCTGCCGAACCAGCTTTCCGGCGGGCAGATGCAGAGAGTCGCCATCGCCAGGGCGATCGTCAATAACCCCAAGCTTCTTCTGGCCGACGAGCCCACCGGCGCCCTGGACAGCAAGTCCGGCGCCCAGGTTATGGACCTTTTTGAAAAGCTGAACGAGGAGGGCGTTTCCGTCCTCATGATCACCCACGACCGCAACATCGCCCGCCAGGCCGGACGCATGGTCACTATTTTCGACGGCGAGCTGCGGTAGGAGCCATCCGTGCAGGAGGGGCCGCCCCCCTGCGACAGGACCAATCGAGGAGGATATGCGATGCTCAAAAAGATTCGCCGGGTCATCGTGACCCTGGTCATTTTGGGTTTAGTGGGAGCCGCGATCTACGCGGTCATGTTAAGGATAAAGGATGCCAACCAGAAGGAGGCCCTCGTGGTGCCGGTCCGCAGCATTTCAGACAGCTATTATATGCCGAGCACCACCCTTGAAGGGAGCCTGACTACCAACGTGTCCCAGAGCATCAGCTTCAGCAAGGACGTGATCGTGGATGAGGTCCTGGTGGAGGAAGGGGACCTGGTGGAGGTCGGCGACAAGCTCCTCTCTTTTGATATGACGCTGGTGGAGATGGAGCTTAATATCGCGCGTCTTAAGCGGATCAAGCAGGAGATCGACCTGGAAACGGCCGTCAACCGCCTGTACAGCCTGCAGAACGGCGGACCCATCGAGGCTTCCACCTCCGAAACGACATCGTCATACAGCTCAGCGTCCGGGTACGATACGGCATCATCGGGCAATGGCCTGTTTTCCCTGGGCTTTGCTCCCCTGATGGCCCTGCCCTCCCGGCCGCTCCTTCTGCTGATGGGCGGGGATCTGGACTTTGAGATCGATCTTCTGGATTCCGGGCCTCCGGCGGTGGGCATCGAGATGGGCCAGGACGCTGACCCGGAGACCTGGGCGGATGCCTCGCCTTCCTATAATACGGGAGGAGAGGCCCTGCCGCAGGAAACTGCCGGCGGCGCCTATTCCTCTTATGAAGGCGACCTCCTTTCCGACGGCGGCGAGGATCTTTCCGGCACGCCCAACTGGATACAGGAGCAGACCATCATCGGCGACAGCCAGATATCCTACCAGATCCCGGAGGAGGAAGAGCTCTCGTCCGGCGGCGTCTACCTGTTCCCCGGGCAGTCGGAGGGAACGCCCTCGCTCATCAATCCCCTGGATATCGGCGATGGCAACGATTATTTCTACCAGACCCTGGACGGCAGGTCGGAGGCCTTTAGCGGGCGGGGAACCCGGGAGGACCCCCTGGTATTCCTGGTCAGCTCGGCCAAGGGCCGGATCAACGTTAAAGGCGCTTTCTTTAACCGGATGGCCGGCTACAGCGAGGACGGAGGCACCCTTATCCATCCCGGCGGCTACTGGTATCTTCTGGAATTTCATAAGCGGGACACCATAACCGATTACCATGACCGCAAGGCGTCCTGCACGGGGTACTTCTTTATTAATGGCGGCTATCTGGAAAACCCGGTAAACATGTTTGCCGAGATCGAGCTCTCTCAGGACGATGCCCTGGAATACCGCGTAGAGGAGCCGGCATCGCCGGACGATGGCAGCGGCGGCGGTTCCTACGATGGCGGCTCCTCCACCTCCATGACCCGGGAGGAGGCCATCAAGATGGCCCAGATGCAGATCGCCAGCCTCCGGCTGGACATTCAGGAAAGCGAGATCAAGATTTCCAAGCTCAGCCGCCAGGTGCAGCAGAAGGAGATATTTGCCAAGATGGAAGGCGTGGTGACGCACGTCGGCGACCCACTCACAGCGGGGGGCAGCGGGAATGCGTTCATGCGCATTAAAAGCCGGGAGGGCTATTTCCTCAAGGGCAATGTCAGCGAGCTTCTGCTTGACAAGGTAACGGTAGGGACGAAGCTCAAATGCTACGGCTACCAGAGCGGAAACTTTGAAGCCGAGGTCATTGAGGTCTCGGAATATCCGGTGGAGGGCTACTCCTACTGGGACGGCAACCCCAATGTTTCCTACTATTCCTTTACGGCCTCCCTGGGCAGCCAGCAGATCACCTATTCCGAATATGACTACATTTCCGTCACCCTGGATGAGGACGCCTCCATGCGCGACAATGCCATTGTCCTGCAGCGGGCCTTTGTCCGGGCGGAGGACGGAGGATATTATGTTTATAAGGACGATAACGGGGTGCTGAAAAAACAGCCCGTGTCCGTTGGCGGGATCGCCAACTCCGGCTACAGCCTGGTGGTAACTGGCGGCATTACCAAGGACGACAGGATCGCCTTCCCCTATGGCTCTCTGGCCGCCGAGGGCGTAAAGACCCGTGAGGGGACGATGGATGAGTTATATGGATACTGATACTGCGCTTACGATAAGCAGATTGTGTGGGTGAGATAAGATGATAGAAAATATCCGTTTGGCTTTTCGGGGGATACTGGCCCATAAGTTCCGCTCCTTCCTGACGATGCTGGGCATTATCATCGGTATCGCGGCCATCATGGCCATCTATTCCGTTATCACGGGCACCAACGAGCAGATCAAGGAGGACCTGATCGGTTCCGGCAATAACGCGGTAACGGTTACTCTTTACCAGGGCGACTACCAGTATGAGGCGGAATATGGCAGCGGCACGCCCCCCATCCTGACCCAAAAGCTTAAGGACAGGGTCAAGAGCCTGGCCCATGTGACCGGCGCCACCTTCTATTACAGCCGCGATTATACCCAGAACGTGTTTTATATGAATACCCGTTTCAGCGGGGGCAAGATCTACGGCGTGGACAGTGACTACCTGGAGACCTGCGCCTACCAGGTGATCGGCGGCCGGGGGTTCGTGCCGCAGGATTACGCCCGCTTTGCCAAGGTGGCCCTTGTGGATGCCAACGCCTCGGAAAGCCTTTTCCAGGGCGTACACCCTCTGGGAAAGACGATCGAGATCGGACAGGAGCCCTTTGTCGTGGTCGGCATCATCGACAAAAAAGCGGACGCCATGCCCAAGGTGGAAACCATGATGGAGTTCAACGAGTATTACAGCAGCACGGTGGGAACCATCTTCATCCCGGATAAGAGCTGGCCGACCGTTTTCAAGTTCGACGAGCCCATGAACGCGGTGGTCAAGGCCGATAATACGGACAACATGAGCACGGTGGGCAAGGCTGCCGCCGACGTGCTCAACGAGAGCATCGGCTCCGCCACCTCCAATTTCGTCTACAAGGCGGATGATATCCTGGAAAAGGTGCGCAACACCCAGCAGCTGCAGCAGAGCACCAACATGCTGCTCATCGTGGTGGCCGCCATCTCCCTGGTGGTCGGCGGCATCGGCGTAGCCAATATCATGCTGGTCACGGTGACGGAGAGGACCAGCGAGATCGGCCTTAAGAAAGCCATCGGCGCCCGCAAGCGCACCATAAGGGCCCAGTTCCTGACGGAGGCCATTGTGCTGACCAGCCTTGGCGGCATCATCGGGGTCCTTGGCGGCCTGGGGCTTTCCAAGATCGTATCCAATGTCATGGAGGTGCCGACGGCCTTAAGCCTGACCGCCATTGCGGTCGCCGTCAGCGTTTCCATGCTGACCGGCATCATCTCCGGGCTGTTCCCGGCCATCAAGGCATCCAACCTGAATCCGATCGATGCCCTGCGCAGCGAATAAGTATTATTAGAAACCAAACATATATAAGGAGCAATCAATATGGGAAACATTGCCATTGTCACAGACAGCAACAGCGGTATCACACAGGAAGAGGCTAAAAGCCTTGGCATCACGGTTATCCCTATGCCGTTTTTTATCAACGAAGAGCTGTTCCAGGAAGGCATCAATCTCTCGCAGGAAGATTTTTATGAAAAACTGAAACAGGACGCCAACATATCAACCTCCCAGCCGAGCCCCGGCGAGCTCATCGACCTCTGGAACGCCCTTCTTACGGACTATGACGAGGTGGTGCACATTCCCATGTCCAGCGGCCTCTCCACCTCATGCGAGAACGCTATGGCGTTGTCTTCCGATTATGATGGAAAAGTCCAGGTGGTCAATAACCAGCGGATCTCCGTGACCATGCGCCAGTCGGTCCTGGACGCCATGAAGCTTAGGGACGAGGGCAAGAGCGCGGCCGAGATCCGCGCTATCCTGGAAGAAGAAAAGATGAACGCCAGCATCTACATCACGCTGGAAACCCTCAAATATCTGAAAAAGGGCGGCCGCATCACCCCGGCCGCGGCGGCTATCGGCACGGTGCTGAACCTGAAACCGGTCCTGCAGATCCAGGGCGAAAAGCTGGATGCCTACTCGAAGGTGAGGGGCAAAAAACAGGCCCGCCGCGTCATGATCAAGGCCGTGCGGGAAGACCTGGAAAACCGCTTTAAGGTTCCCTTTGCGGAAGGCAAAATGATCATCCAGGGCGCCTACACCGGCAATCCCGAGGAAGCCAGGGAATTTATGGAGGAGGTCCTGTCCGAGTTCCCGGAATTTACCGACTGCCGCATGGACCCTCTGTCGCTCAGCGTAGCCTGCCACATCGGATATGGCGCCCTGGCGCTTACATGCGTCAAAGTGATATGAAACGACTAAAACGCTTGCGGCTGAGCTGTGAATAGTAACGCTTGCGTTTTCATTCGTTTCCCGCGTCGGATTTTCGCTGAGTGCACATATTAATTATATAAAGGAGCATACAGACCACATGAAAAAAATGATCACCCTCATGACCGAGGAAATCTCAAAGGCTTTTGAGAAAGCCGGATACGACCCCTCTTACGGGCGCGTCACCCTCTCCAACCGCCCCGACCTTTGCGAATACCAGTGCAACGGAGCCATGGCGGGAGCCAAGGCCTACCACAAGGCGCCCATGGTCATTGCCGAAGAGGTAGCCGCCCTCCTTGCGGACAGCCCTGTCTTTAAAAAAGCGGAAGCCGTAAGGCCTGGCTTTCTGAACCTTACCGTCCGGGAGGATTTCCTCTCCGGGATCATGCGCCAGATGGAAGAGGAGAAGTGCCTGGGCGTGGAAAAGGCCGAAAAGCCGAAGACCATCATCATCGATTACGGCGGCCCGAACGTGGCCAAGCCCCTCCATGTCGGACACCTGAGAAGCGCCATCATAGGCGAGAGCTTAAAGCGCATGGGAAGATATCTGGGGCACCAGGTCATCGGCGACGTACACCTTGGCGACTGGGGGCTGCAGATGGGCCTTATCATCACGGAGCTCCGGCACCGCAAGGGCGACCTGCCCTACTTTGACGAGGCGTTCACGGGCGAATATCCAAAAGAGCCGCCCTTTACCATAGCGGACCTGGAGGAGATATACCCCAGCGCCAGCGCCCGCTCCAAAGAGGACGAGGACTACAAAAACGAGGCTCTGGAAGCCACCGCCCAGCTCCAGCACGGGCGCAGGGGCTACATGGCCCTCTGGCACCACATCATTGATGTGTCCGTATCCGATTTAAAGAAGAATTACGCCAATCTTGACGTATCCTTTGACCTGTGGAAGGGCGAATCCGATGCCCAGCCCTATATCCCGGACATGGTGCAGCGCCTCAAGGACGAAGGCTTTGCTTATGAGGACCAGGGAGCCCTGGTGGTGGACGTGGCCGAGGAAAACGATACCAAGGAGATCCCGCCCTGCATGATCCTGAAATCCGACGGGGCCTCCCTTTACACCACCACTGACCTGGCGACCATAGTGGAGAGGATGAAGCTCTACCATCCCGATGAGATCCTCTACGTGGTCGATAAGCGCCAGGAGCTTCACTTCATCCAGGTTTTCCGCTGCGCCAGGAAGACCGGCCTTGTCCCCGACGGGACAGCCCTCAATTTCCTTGGCTTCGGCACCATGAACGGCAAGGACGGCAAGCCCTTCAAGACCAGGGAGGGCGGCGTTATGCGCCTGGAAAACCTTATTGCCGAGATCAATGAAGAAATGTTTAAAAAGATCGTGGAAAACCGGAGCGTTCGCGACACCGATGCCCAGGATACGGCTAAGGTCGTGGGGCTTTCGGCCATCAAGTACGGCGATCTGTCCAACCAGGCCACCAAGGATTACATTTTTGACATTGACCGCTTTACTTCCTTTGAAGGCAATACCGGTCCCTATATCCTTTATACCATCGTGCGCATCAAGTCGATCTTAAGCCGATATACAGAGGAAGGCGGCCATATTGGCGAAGGCGCGATCCTCCCGCCGGAAAGCGAAAGCGAAAAGGCTCTCATGCTTGCCCTCCAGGCCTTTGCCCAGAACATGGAGGCGGCCTTCGAGGAAAAGGCTCCCCACAGGCTCTGCGCCTATATCTATGAGGTATCCAATGCCTTTAACAGCTTTTACCACGAGACCAAGATCCTCTCCCAGGATGAGCCTTCCCGCCGCCAGTCCCTTATCCGGCTCCTTGTGCTGACCGAAAGGGTCCTTACCGAGGCGATATCCGTTCTCGGCTTCTCTGCGCCCGACCACATGTGAGGCCATAAAGTTTATGACATACCAAGCCATTCTGTTCGACCTGGACGGAACCCTCACGGATTCCGGCGAAGGCATTATGAGATCCGTCCAGTATGCCCTGGAAAAAATGGGGAAGCCGGAGAGCGACCTCTCAAAGCTCAGGGTATTCGTGGGGCCGCCCCTCAAGGAGCAGTTCATGGCCTACGCCCACCTCTCCGAGGAGGAGGCCGCAAGGGCGGTCGCCTTTTACCGGGAGCGCTTCGCCGTCACGGGCATTTACGAAAACGCCCTGTACGAAGGGGTGCCGCAGCTCCTTACGCGGCTTTTGGCCCAGGGCTGCCGCCTTGGGGTAGCCTCCAGCAAGCCGGAAAAATTCGTCCGGATAGTCCTTTCTTATTTTGACATCGAAAAATACTTTTCGGTGGTCGTGGGAAGCTATATGGACGGCCGCCGGTCCAAAAAAGCCGAAGTCATTGAGGAGGCCGTCCGGCAGCTGGGCCTTGAAGACAGAAGAGAAGATGTCCTGATGGTGGGAGACACCTCCTTTGATATCATCGGGGCAGCCTCCTGCGGCATTCCCTCGGCCGCTGTGACATACGGCTACGGGAGCGAGGCCTCCCTCATAGAGGCAGCCCCATCTTTCATCGCTTCCTCGCCCCGGGAGCTTGGAGATATCATATGCGGGGGACCAGACGGTAAGGCGGCTTCTTTTGGTGAGCCGGAAAGCAGCACGCCCTCCTCGGATTTTTCCGGCTTTCCGGATGACAGCACTAAGGAGGAGCCCTCTTCCCCCCGCGGAATTCAGAAGATGTCCTTCCCGCGCCGCCTCTGGCGGGTGGTCTATCCGATGCTGCTCCACATCCTCATTACGGAGGCGTTTGTCTTTGTCTTTTCGCTGACGGGGCTTGCCGCCGTCCTTGAGTATATGAGGCCCTTCTTATCGCCCGCCATATTTGTGACGGCGCTCACAAGCCTTGCCTTTATCCCGGTCGGATGGGCCTTGTATAAGCGGGACCAGGAAAACCGCGGGACCATCATCCGCAAGGCATACGGCCAGGGCGGCCGCTTTATGGAAAACCGCCTTGGCCCATTTGAAGCCCTTGGCCTTCTCCTGGCCGGCGCTGGCCTGGCCCTTTGCGGAAATATTTTCGTGGGACTTTTGCAGCAGAGCTTTTTTGGCGACTGGGACAATTCGCTTTATGATGCCGTGATGGGCCATAATGCCCTGCCGCTTATGCTGATCGCCGGCGGCCTGATCACGCCTCTTGCCGAAGAGATCCTTTTCCGCTGGCTGATCTACCAGAGAATGCGGGAGCGCCTGTCCTGGCTGGCCGCCTGCTTTCTGTCCTCCCTCCTGTTCGGCGTCTATCACGGCAATCTGATCCAGGGGATATATGCCTTCCTGGTCGGCTGCTTTATGGCCATTTTCATGGAGATGAGCGGGAGCCTTTCCAGCTGCGTCCTCCTGCACATGGGCGCCAATATCTTTTCCATCATATTTTCTGAATACGGCACAGCGCTCCTGGGCGAGAACGACATGGCCTATTTCTATATGATCGGCCTCCTCGGCGTTGCGGCCGCCCTCTGCCTGGCATACTGGAAAAGGAAAGCAGCAGGTGAATGACATGGAGAAAAAAGAGCGTATCCGCCTGGACAAGTTTCTCTCAGATGCCGGATGCGGCACCAGGAGCGAAGTCAAAAAGCTCATTAAGGCCGGCTTTATCCGCGTCAACGGCGAAAAGGCCGTTTCCGCGGAGGTGAAGATCATTCCGGGGGAGGATGCCGTGACCAACGGTTCCTCCCCTGTCCTCCCGCCCGAAAAGTACATTTACTATATGCTTCACAAGCCCGCCGGATATATCACCGCCACCGAAGACAGGCGGGAGCGCACGGTCATGGAGCTCCTGCCCTGTGACAGAAAAGGTCTCTTCCCGGTCGGGCGCCTGGATAAAGACACGGAGGGCCTTCTTCTCATCACCGACGACGGCCCTCTGTCCCATGCCCTTTTGTCCCCCAAAAGGCATGTGGATAAAACCTATTTCGTAAAGCCTGCCCATCCCTTGGACGAGACGGCCATAAGGGCCCTCTGCGAGGGCGTGGATATCGGCGATGACAAAAAGACCGAAAAAGCCACCGCCCGCCTGGTCCCTGACGGCCTTCTCCTGACCATACACGAGGGCCGCTACCACCAGGTCAAGCGCATGCTGGAGGCTGTCGGGAACGAGGTCCTCTATTTAAAGCGCCTCAGCATGGGCCCCCTGGTCCTCCCGCCCAGCCTCCCCGCCGGAGAATACCGTCGCCTTACCGCCGACGAGATCGCCGCCTTAAAACAGCTGGAAACGTGATTTCTTCAAAAAAAGCTTGCATTTGGCAAAGCGTTATGCTATACTATCCCAGTTTGAACACGGGGAAACTTCCCTCAAGTAAACACGGCACCGCGATTCCCCTGGAGGTGCCTGCCGCAGCGGCAGGTCCCGGGATGCCTGGCAAAGAGCTTTTGGCAAGGAGCTTTTAAAGGGAATATCGAAAAAAGGACCCTACCTAAAAAGCATTTTCGCCTGGGAAGAAGACCGGGCCGGAAGAAAAAAACCACACAAAGGAGAAAAAACATGAGCGTAATTTCAATGAAACAGCTGCTCGAAGCAGGCGTACACTTTGGACATCAGACCAGAAGATGGAACCCCAAGATGGCTCCCTATATCTACACCGAGCGCAACGGCATCTACATCATCGACCTCCAGCAGTCCGTTGGTATGGTTGACGATGCCTACAACGCCATCGCCGGTATCGTAGCCGGGGGCGGCCACATCCTCTTTGTCGGCACCAAGAAGCAGGCCCAGGAAGCTATCCAGACGGAAGCCGAGCGCTGCGGCCAGTTCTATGTCAATGAGAGATGGCTGGGCGGCATGCTCACCAACTTCAAGACCATCCAGAGCCGTATCAACCGCCTGAAACAGATCGAGACCATGGAGCAGGACGGCACCTTCGATCTCCTTCCCAAGAAGGAAGTCATCGCTCTTCGCAAGGAGATGGAAAAGCTCCAGAAGAACCTTGGCGGTATCAAGGAAATGAAGCGCCTCCCCGATGCTATTTTCATTGTTGACCCGAAGAAGGAACATATCTGCGTGCAGGAAGCCCATGCCCTCGGCATCCCGCTTATCGGCATCTGCGATACCAACTGCGATCCCGAAGAGCTGGATTACATCATCCCGGGCAATGACGACGCCATCCGTGCCGTCAAGCTTATCGTTTCCAAGATGGCGGACGCCGTCATCGAGGCCAACCAGGGCAATTCTTCCTCCGAAGCCGAGCTTAAGGAGGAGTCCCCGGAATTTGACGCAGAGAATAAAGAAGAGGAGTAAGGACCATGGCAGAGATTACAGCAGCATTAGTTAAAGAGTTACGAGAAATGACCGGCGCCGGCATGATGGACTGCAAGAAAGCCCTGACCGCCACCGAAGGCGATATGGATAAAGCCGTTGAGTTCCTTCGCGAGAAGGGCCTTGCCACAGCCGAGAAGAAGGCCAGCCGCATCGCCGCTGAGGGCCTTTGCAAGGCTCTGGTTTCCGAGGACGGCAAGAAAGCCGTTGTGGTGGAAGTCAACGCCGAGACCGACTTCGTTGCCAAGAACGAGAAGTTCCAGAACTACGTCGGCGAGGTTGCCTGCCAGGCCCTGAATACCACCGCCGCCGATATCGACGCCTTCATGGCTGAGCCCTGGGCCCTCGATACCAGCAAGACCGTCAAGGAAGCCCTTGCCGGCCAGATCGCCGTTATCGGCGAGAACATGAACATCCGCCGCTTCCAGCAGGTCTGCGAGCCGGAAGGCTTTATCGCTTCCTATATCCATATGGGCGGCAAGATGGCTGTCCTGGTTGACGTTGTCACCGATGTCGTGAACGACGAGATCCGCGAGATGGGCAAGAACGTTGCCATGCAGGTCGCTTCCATGAAGCCCAAGTACACCAGCCGCGACGAAGTCGATGCCGACTACATCGCCCATGAAAAAGAGATCCTCCTTGCCCAGATCAAGAACGATCCCAAGGAATCCCAGAAGCCCGAAAAGGTCATCGCCGGCATCGTCAACGGCCGTATCAGCAAAGAGCTGAAAGAGATCTGCCTCCTTGACCAGGAATACGTCAAGGGCGACAAGGAAAGCGTTTTCCAGTACGTCCAGACCGTAGCCAAAGCCAACAACGCCAAGATCACCATTAAGAGCTTTGTCCGCTATGAGACCGGCGAAGGCATCGAAAAGAAGCAGGAAAACTTCGCAGAAGAAGTCGCCAAGCAGATGGGCATGTAATCATGCGCTAAATTTCAAAGCAAGCATCATCTCCAAAAGGGGAGAAGCCGTTACACCGGCTTCTCCCCTTTTTCTCCGTAGAATAAACGCCCATGCACGGCTGTATGTGCAGCCGCACCGCGGGACTTTTAAAGTAAACCCCCATGCCCTGTTCACTTGG
>CAMNNO010000021.1 GCA_946545475.1 uncultured Blautia sp. | reverse complement strand
GGGCACGCACGATGGCGCGGCCGATGGCGACACGCTGGCGCTGGCCGCCGGACAGGGCCTTCGGCTTGCGGTTCAGGTACTGGGTGATATCCAGAATGGCCGCTGCCTCGCGGACCTTCTGGTCAATGACTGCCTTGCTCTCTTTGCGCAGCTTAAGGGAGAAGGCCATGTTCTCATAAACCGTCATGTGGGGATACAGCGCGTAGTTCTGGAAAACCATGGCGATATCGCGGTCCTTCGGGGCCACATCGTTCATGACCTTGCCATCGATGATCAGCTCGCCGCCGGAGATCTCTTCCAGACCTGCCACCATGCGGAGCGTTGTGGACTTGCCGCAGCCGGAGGGGCCGACAAGAACGATAAATTCCTTATCCGCAATATCAAGATCGAAGGCCTGGACGGCAACCACGCCTTCATCGGTGATCTGCAGGTTTACTTTCTTCTCGGGCTGCTCATCGCCCTTTTTCTTTTTCTTTTTATCTTCGCCGCTTACGTAGGGATATACTTTCTTTATATTTTTCAGCTGAACGCTAGCCATGGCTTTCTCCTCCTCTTGTCTAGCATGCGCACGAATTTTCTGCGGAATAATGCTGCTTACGCAGCGAAAATCCGGCGCAGCAAACGAATCAAAATGCAGGCATTCTGTTCGTTTACTATATCTGTCATAGCGAGAATCTGAATAATTATTGCTCCACCACTAATTCGTATTTTTCCACATCCACAAGCACACTGCCATCGGAGGAAAATTTGATGGCGGACGCCTCGATCGGGGTATAAAGGACAAAGGATGCTGCCTGCTCCCCGTCATTAATGAATATCTCCATGCTGTATGTATCCAGGATGATGCGCATTTTCAGGATCCCGTCCGTCAGGTTCGCCGGAAATTCACGGACATTGACGATATCGTGGGGGAACCCGCTGTGCGTGCGGTCAACCTTTACGGTCCCGGTATCCGGCCGGATGCGGATAAAGGTATAGTGCTCGCCATCCTGGGCAACATAAAGGCGGAACCATTTGTATAAACTGTTTTCATTGCCCGGCCGGATGGTGACGGTCATATCCAGGCACCTTCCGCTGATGCCGCGCAGCGACGCTTCCCCGTTGATCAGGACATTCTGATAGTCGATCCTCACACCCCGGTAAGCCTCAAGCTCCCTCACCGGGTTCTGGCAGAGGAGGCCTTTGCGTATGCTGAGCTCGCGGGGCAGGGTCATCTGGCCGAAGAAGTGCAGTTCCTTAAGTTTACAGGTCGCGGTTTCCCAGTTCTGCATCCAGGCGATCATCACGCGCCGGTTGTCCTCGGTCAGGAGGGTTTGGGGCGCGTAAAAATCCATGCCATAGTCGATGGCTTTGACAAGCTGCCGCTTCAGGTGGCGCGCCCGTTTGTCAAAACTGCCGAGAATATAGATGTTGGCATTTCCCGGATGGAACTCAAGGCCGATCGCCGTCATGTCCTGAGGGCTTGTCAGGAGTACGTGTTTGCCATCCAGCTCAAAGAAATCCGGGCATTCCCACATTTTTCCATACTGGTTATGACAGGAGGACAGGAAGCTGACAAATTCCCATTTTACGGCGTCCTCGCTCTTGTATAGCAGTATGGCGCCGCTGTCGTCCGGCGTGCGGTTGCCTATGACGGCATAAAAGATGCCGTCCTCCATCCAGATCTTCGGGTCGCGGAAGTCATGCTCGCTCCCGCCCTCCGGGAGAAGGGAAGCATCGATGACGGGATTCGCCTCGATCTTTTCATAGTCGATGCCGTCTCCTATGGCGATGCATTGCCTCTGGAAATCCTCGAGCTTTCCGTCTTCGCTGCGGACGCTGCGGACGCCCGTATACATCAGCAGATGCCGCCCATCGGGGAGCTCAACCGCGCTGCCGGAAAAGCATCCGTCACGGTCATACTCCTGGTCAGGCGCCATGGCACAGGGAAGATGTTCCCAGCGTATAAAATCCTTTGTCTTCACATGGCCCCAGTGCATGGGTCCCCATTTGGTATCATAGGGATAGTACTGGAAAAACAAATGGTATTCATTTTTATAGGGAGCAAATCCATTCGGATCGTTGATCCATCCTACCCCGCCTGTCACATGGAATTTCGGCTGTTCGGGCAAGGCATATGGCAGATATTTTTCTTCAAATTCGCGGGCTTGCCGCAGGGTTTCACTGATCATAAAACACTCTCCTGTCTTTAATCGGCTGCTCACCCGCGTTTCTTTTTGGTACTCGCCGGGTGAAGGCAGGGCCTTTGCCCGGCGAGGCAGCTTCGATTTCTCTCATGGGACGGATACCCGCAAAGAGAAAATACTCAGATTGCGGATTATTTAGGCGTAGTAAGCATCCAGATACTTCTGGAAGATGGCAAGATACTCGCTGAGCTTGTAAGCCTCAAGGTCAGCCTGGAGCTGATCCCAGTCGGCGTCGGTAAAGCCGTTCATAACCCAGTCGGACTTGGCGGTGTTGATGCGCTTGGTAATATCGGCGGTCAGGTCGGAAAGGCGCTTGGTATCGTCAGAGCTCATGAACACGTTCGGGAATACATAATCGTTGTTCATGTCGGGCGTATAGATATCCTTGATCCAGTCAAGGCGGTACTGGGCGTCATCCGGGCAGGTGACATAAACGCCATAGTAGCTGTCCAGGATGGCCAGAGGACCGTTTACGCTTTCCGCTTCGCGGACTTCAACAGGAGAGGCATCACCCAGAGGCGCATGCTTGAGCATCTTTTCGCCCTTTTCGTTCTCGCCGAGGACAAAGATATCAAAGTCGTCGTCTTCGCCGTAGGTACCCCAGTTGTTCTGCGGGGACTGGAAGGGATCATACATCTGGTCAAGCCAGGAGCAGATCAGGGCAGGATTCTTGGCGTTGGCGGTAACCACGCAGCGGCCGCGGTCGAAGCCGGAGGTGAAGGAACCGTTCTGCGGGGTGATATTGCGGACATCAGCGGTCAGAGCGGGAAGCGGCTCCCAGCCTTCCAGGGTGGCGATGTTGGCAACGTCCCAGGAGAAGCAAACGCCATAGCGCCCGGATTTGCCCTTGGCAACATAGGTGGACCATTCCTGAGTGAAAGCTTCGGGATCGATGAGGCCTTCCTCATAGAGCTTGTGCAGCCAGGCCATACCCTTCTTGAAGCCTTCGGTGGTCGCTGTGCAGATGACCTTCTTATCGTTAGTAACCGCAATGTGACGGCCGCGGTCGGGATCGCCATAGCCTTCGCCAAAGCCGTTGATCAGGATAGCCGGGTCCTGGTCGCCATCGTTCATGATGCAGGACATGGGGATGATGGTGCCGTCAATGTTAAATTCGGCCTTGATCTTATCCGCATTGTCACGGAAAGCGATCAGGACCTGCTCGAACTCGTCAACAGTCGTGGGCATCGAAAGACCCAGGAACTCCAGCCATGCCGTGTTGATGAAGCTCATGTCGCCGATGGTCTGGATAGCGGTCTTCTCATAGCCCAGCTGCTCGATCCACGGGAAAGCCCAGATATGGCCGTTTTCATCCGTGCACATGGTGCGGTATTCGGGAGCCTGCTCGAACACCTTGCAAAGGTTCGGCATAGTCGTTTCGTTGATGTAGCCTTCAAGGGGAATGATAACGCCCTGCTTGGCATATTTCAGAAGGTCGGTGTCATTGAAGCCTGCCTGGAAGATGAATTCCGGCAGAGTCTTGATGTTGGCCATTTCAAGAGCGATCTTGTCGCCCCACTGGTCGCCCTGGATCGTCTTCCAGTTGACATGGACGTTCGTCTGCTCTTCGAGGCGTTTGAAGATGGTGCGGTTGTTCGGCTCAGCTTCGGTACCGGCGGGATAGTTGGTCAGGCCGGCGATCTCAGCCTTCTCGGCGAGCGGGAAGGTATAGGAGACAGGCTCTTCGGTTTTAGCTTCTTCGGTCTTGGTCTCCGTGGAAGCTTCCGTCTTGGGAGCCGGCGTATTTTCGGTCTTGCTTCCGCCGCAGCCTGCGAAAATGGCTGCCGTCATGGAAACAGCAAGAATAAGGGCGAGAGATTTCTGAAGTTTTTTCATAGTTATTCTCCTCACTTCTTAATAATGTTATTTTTTAATATCAGCCTTTGACAGCGCCGGCCATAATGCCGTTGTCAAAGTATTTCTGGAAGAACGGATACATGATCATCAGAGGAAGGCTCGAGATGATGATGGTGGCATACTTAAGGAGCTCGGCCAGCTGGGCACGGGCAGCCGTACTCTGCATGTCGGACACCATGCCGGGCTCGGGCTGGTTCTGAATCAGGATGGAGCGCAGCACCAGCTGCAGGGGCTGCTTGGATGCGCTGTTCAGGTAGATCATGGCATCAAAGTAGCTGTTCCACATACCGACGAACTGCCACATGGCGATGGTGGCGATGATCGGCGTACAGACCGGGAGCAGGATCTTGAAAAAATAGATGAGCTCGGTGGCGCCGTCGATCTCGGCCGCTTCCTGGAGGTCCTTGGGAATGCCCATGTAGTAGGTCCTGGCGATGATCATATTCCAGACGCTGAAAGCACCCGGCAGCAGGATGGCCCAGATGGTATCCAGCATGTTCAGGTTGCTGATAAGGAGGTAGGTCGGGATAAGGCCGCCGCCAAAGAACATGGTGATGACGAAAATGGTGTTGAAGAACCCTCTGCCCTTGAAATCCTGGCGTGACATGGGATAGGCAGCCAGGAGGGTGATGACGACCGAGAGGATCGTAAACAGGACAGAGTAGATCAGAGCGTTTTTAAAGCCGACCCAGATCTGGGCATTGGACATAACACGCTCGTAGGCCTGAAGGGTCCATTTGGAGAAATCAAAGGTCAGGCCCTTGTTCTGGAGAGTGATGGGATCAATAAACGAGGCGAGTATGATGTAGACCACCGGGAGGATGATCGCCACCACGAACAGGCCGAGGATAACGTAGCCAATGGTCAGGATGACCTTATCCTGAGTTGGCAGCTTGGCAAACTCACTTTTTTTCTTAGTCTTCATAGCGTTTCCCCCTGTGTCAGACGCCCTTGCCGTCATTCATCTTCTTGACAATGGAGTTCATGGAGATCAGGAGCACCACGTTGATGACTGTGTTGAACAGGCCGACTGCGGTGGAAAAGCCGTAGTCGCCGTCCAGAAGACCCTTTTTGTAAACGTATGTGGAGATGATCTCGGAAGCGTTCAGGTTCAGGTCAGTTTGCAGCGCATAGGCCTTCTCAAAACCTACACTCATGATGTTACCAACGGACATGATGAACTGGATAAGGACCGTGTCTTTGATGGCCGGCCATTCAACAGCCTTGATCTGCTGAATGATGTTGGCGCCATCAATGACGGCGGCTTCCTTAAGCTCCTTGCTGGCATTCGACAGGGCAGCCGTGTAAATGATGGACGCCCAGCCTGCGCCCTGCCAGATACCGCTGGCGATGTAGATCGTCCGGAAAGCGGAGGGCATGGTCATAAAGTTCAGCTTTGTGCCGAGGAGCATGTTGACCATACCGGTGGGTGACAGAAGGATACGCACGATACCGCAGAGGACGATAACGGAGATAAAGTTCGGCATGTAGAGGACCAGCTGGATCTTCTGCTTTGTGCTCTTGGACAGGATGCGGTTGAGCAGGAAAGCCAGGAGAATGGGAGCCGGGAAGCCCCAAAGGAGGCCGAAGATACTCAGCTTCAGCGTATTCATCAGGTAGCGCATGAAATCCGGTGACGACAGGAAACGCTGGAAGTGTTCCAAACCAACCCATTCACTTCCAAAGATGCCCCTGATGGGGTTGTACTCTGTAAACGCGATCATGATACCGCCCATGGGAATGTAGCGGAAGATGATGGTCAACAGGAATGCCGGCAGCATGAATAAAACGTAAAGCTGCCAATGCTGGCGGAGATAAACCAGCAGATTGTGAAATTTGCCCCCGCTTTCCTGTTTGGCGGGAGCATTTGCCAAGGCCTTTTTCATATGATTCCTCCTCTCCCAAAATCAGCAGACGCTATGCCTTTAAGACGCATGCACAGCGCGTACCGGATGTAAGAACCTTGCAAACAAAATTTATCATTTGAATCAAATTTTGTCAACGTAATTTTCACATTTGGTGTATCTGCATAATTTTGGCTTAAAGATTACAGCACTATGCACAAATTCCATTTCATTTTCCTATCTTTCGAGGAATATTCTTGCCTTTCGCGGGTTCAAATGCCCCCGCAAATGTGAACATTTGAACAATGCCCTGCTATTTTCAGGAAAGCCGCGATATTATGATTTGGCATTTGCACTATTTGCACCATTGATGTGGCCTAAGCAAAGTCCGGTTCTGTTTCATTTGACATATTCATAATAATTATGATAGAATTAAAATTATATAATTTGTCGCTCGAATAAAGGCGATATTTCGCATTCTTTAATTCTTTATATGAAAGGATGTCATGCGTTTTTGAAAAAGAAAGTCACGATCCAGGACATTGCCGATGCTCTCGGCATTTCACGAAATACCGTTTCAAAGGCCATAAATAATTCCGATGGACTTGCCGATGCCACAAGGGAGAGGATCCTGCAGAAAGCCGTCGAAATGGGATATAAGCCGTTTTCGTATGTCAATACATTGGCCAATATCGTCTCTCCCTCTCTGCCTGCCTCATCAGAAAACACGAACTTTGTCGGGGAGATCGCGCTTTTTACCACGGTTTTCCTGACCCAGTCCCATTTTGCCTCAGTCATGCTGGACAAATTCCAGCGCGAGATCCTGCAGCTGGGCTATACCATGAACACGCACCGCGTCACCGAGGCCAACCTGCGGGACATGACGCTGCCGCTTACCTTCATTCCGGAGAGGACCAAGGCCATTATCTGCATAGAAATGTTCAACCAGCGCTATGATGAGATGGTCTGCGATATCGGCATCCCTGTCCTCTTTGTCGACGGGCCGGTCAAGCGCTATGGCGAATCTCTGCCGGCAGACCAGCTGTATATGGACAATACCACAGATATTACGCGCTTTGTCCACGACATGCTGAAACAGAGGCGCAGCCGTATCGGCTTTATCGGCGACTATAACTACTGCCAGTCGTTCTTCGAAAGATACACGGCCTTCCGCTGTGCCATGCTGCTGGACGGCTTTGATGTGGACGAGCGCTTCTGCATTTCCTCTAACAATCCTTCTGTTATCACGGAAAGGCTGGCACAGCTGGAAACCCTTCCGGATATTTTTATCTGTGCCAACGATTTTATCGCCGGCGATACCATACGTGCCCTTTTTTCTATAGGAAAGAGCGTCCCCGGGGATGTCCGTATCCTGGGCTTTGACGATTCGCAGGAATCCCGCATTATCCGGCCGGCCCTGAGCACGGTTCACATTCACACGCAGATTATGGCTTTCTCGGCTGTCCAGCTTCTGATGACGCGCATCCGTGAGCCTTCCCTGGATTTCCGGACCGTCTATACGGAAACCTATCTCGTCTACAGGGAATCCGCAAGAGCGGACTGATGCTGCCTCTTTCAGCCATCAAAGCATTGCCGCCTGTAAACTTATATGATAATAAAGCCAGGGTAAGTGCATCTATAAAAGGAGATCTTTATGCGTTTTTTTTCTTATGAAAGCAAATTCAGCCAGCTTCTTTTAAAGCTGTGCTACAGCTGTTATCTTAACGTACTCTGGTTTGTCTGCTCCATCCCGATCGTCACCATCGGTGCCTCGACAACCGCCCTGTATTATGTCAGCCTCAAGATCGTCCGGGAGGAAGAGGAATCCCTGACGCAGCAGTTTTTCCATGCCTTTAAGGAAAACTTCAAGCAGTCCACCATCCTCTGGCTTATCCTTCTCCTGGCCGGGCTTTTCCTTGGCGGGGACGCCTTTATCGTCACTCGCCTCCGGCAGAGCGCTGCCGGGAATGCCGGCGTTTTCTGGACGCTGATCCTGGCTGTCCTGATCGCCTGCGCGGTCATCTACACCATTGTCCTCATCTATGTTTTTCCTCTTGTGGCCAGCGTATCCAACACCACCACGGCCATGCTGAAAAACGCCTTTATCATCGGCACCCACTACCTGTTTGCGACGATCCTTGTCTTTGCCGTGCATTTTGCCATGTTCTTTGTGGTCGTCGCCTGGTTTACGCCCCTTGCCATCTTCGGCGAGGGCCTGTGCGCCCTTATCAGCGCCTGGCTCTTAAACAATATCCTGATCTCTGTCTCCTATGTTCCGGACGACGAGGGCGAGGCAGATGAGGCCGGAAACGCCATTGCCGAAAGCGAAAGCCAGAAGAACGGGGGCAGCCAGCCATGAAATTATCCCAAAAAGAAAAAGCCTCCCGCCGGGAGGCCTTTCGGAAAATGTCATTCCAGGAAAAGGCGGACCATATCATTACTTATTATAAAGTGCCTATTTTGCTGGGAATCGCTGCCATTGTCATTCTGGCTTCCGCCATCAACAGGCAGCTTTCCAAAAAAGATCCCCTGCTGTATCTCGGCATGGTCAATGTCGCCTTTGGCGAAACGCTGGAAAACGGCCTGACAGAAGGCTTCCTCGAATATGCCGGAGCAGACGCAAAAAAGCAGTCTGTCTATTGTTATCAGGGCCTTTATTTATCCCAGGATGCGGCCACGGAGAACCATGAATACGCCTATGCCTCACGGATAAAGCTTCTGGGTGCCGTCAACGCCGGACATATGGATGTTGTCCTGATGAATCAGGAAGCTTATGACATCCTCTCCCGGAACGGCTACCTGATGACCCTTCCCCCTCTTTTTTCCGAGAGCAGCCCGCAGCTGTACGACACGCTTTCCGGCTGTTTTACCGAAAATGACGTTGTACTCTCCGATAATACCATCTCCTACGAGCTCAACGAGGCCGATGCCCTGGAAATCGTTACCGAGCCCGCCGTTAACGGCATCGATGTCTCCCACTTCCCGATGTTTGAGGGGGCCGGCGTGACAGGCGCCATCACCCTCGGCATACTGGCCAACAGCCCCCGCACCGAGGCTGCCATCCGCTACATCGCCTATCTTGCCGGGGCGGATGCCTGACACACCTAAAGGTGCCCGGCGGTTTTATGATATAATATTTCATTTGTTTGCCGCGCCGGATTTTCGCTGCGTAAGCAGCATTCCGCAGAAAATTCGCGCACATACTATAAATTTCAGCATCCCGCCTCATAGCGGCGGATCCCTTCTACAGTTTTCTGATAAAAATCGGCCAGGCTTTTCAGCTTACCGGCAACCTCTTCATCCGAGAGCTTTCTCGTGCTGCCCGGGCGGTACTCCTCCGCGATGTCGGAAGCCATGCCGGCCAGGACATTCAGCCCCAGATTGGCGCACACGCCCTTGGCGGCATGGGCTGTCTCAAAGAGCTGCTCCCCGTTCATCTCCTCTCCCGCGGCCAGAAGCTGGTCAATGACCCCGTTCTGGATGAGCTTGCGGATATGCTTATCCAGAAGCTTATCCATTCTCAGCACCCGCATTGCCTGTTCATAATCCCCGCCGATCGTTTCATATAATTCCTGAAGTGTCATAATATGCCCCCCGATACAATTTCTTTCCTGTCTTTGTCTTGTATATGATCATCTTTTATATATAATATACTCATCTTTTAATAGAGAGCTCTTTTTCGATAAGCTTTTCAAATTCTTTTGGCGGCAGAGGCTTTGAAAAATAGAAGCCCTGGACCAGGTCGCAGCCGGCCTCCTTAAGGAGTTCATACTGCCCCCGGGTCTCCACCCCTTCAGCGACCACATGCAGTTTAAGATACTTGGCGATATCCAGGATCAGCTTCACCAGGCGCATATCCGTTTCGCTGAATTCAATGTTCCGGACAAACTTCATGTCCATCTTCAGGACATCGATGGGCATTTCCGACAGCATGTTCAGGGATGAATAGCCCGAGCCGAAATCATCCATCTCAACCTCGAAGCCAAGCTCCCTAAGGAGCCGCACCATATCCACAAGCTCCTTTGCCTTCTCGGTATAGGCCGATTCCGTCACCTCCAGCTTGATGTCCTTGTAGTCCAGGCCGTTGTCCTTTACCAGGCTGCTTAGCCGCTCCACAAGGGTCGGGTCAAACACGTCGGCCCGGGACAGGTTGACCGATATGGGGAGCCGGAACCCGTATTTTTCCTGCCACACGGTAATCTGCTTTGCCGCTTCCTGCCACACAAAGCTGTCCACAACGCTGATCAGGCCATTGCCTTCAAACAGCGGGACAAAAACTCCGGGCGATATCATGCCAAGCTCCGGATGCACCCAGCGGATCAGGGCTTCCGCGCTGCTCAGCCTCGGCGGGCTGCACTGGATGTCGTATTTTGGCTGATAATAAACCTGGAACTGGTGCTCTTTTGTTGCGCTGTGAAGGTCATTCACCAGGCGCTGATGGAAAATCTCCCTGTGGCTCATCTCTTCATCATAGACCATCAGCGGATTCTGGTAATCCCCACGGATCATATTGCAGGCGGCCCTTGCCCGGTCAAACATCAGCACCGGTTCAACGCCTTCCCGCCAGGGCTTGACACCCATGCGGAGATTGATCCGTACCTTTTGCGAGATACTGTTGGCTTTTTTCTGAAGACGGTCCAGCAAAACCTGATAGTCCGGCTGATGTAGGCAGTAAATGTCAAAGCGGTCTGCTTCAAGCCGGCTGGCAATGCCTTCCGTTTCCGACAGGAAATCACGTATCTCATTGCCGATGACTTTCAGGACGCTATCGCCAAATTCCCTTCCGTTGGCGGCATTGATGGTATGGAACTGCTCGATGTTGATAACGATGGCATCCATGTGCATCTCGGGAGCATAGTGGAACAGGCGCTCGGCATATTCAAAGAAGAAATTGCGGGTATAGAGTTTTGTCAGATGGTCATATTCCGCCGCGGATATGAGCTGCCTGCCCTCGCTCAGCTCTATGATCCGGCTGACGCGGGCCAGTATGACTTCCGGCATATCAAAAGGCTTGGTGATGAAATCGGCAGCACCCAGCTTAAGGGCCTCCAGCTCCGCGTTTTTATCCACGGTCAGAACAATAATGGGGATCGATTTCAGATGAGCATCGCCCCTAACTTTTTTCAGCACCTCAAAACCGTTCATCACAGGCATCATAAGGTCAAGGAGAACGATCGACAGGTCCATTTCATGTGTATGCATTTTCTCCAGGGCTTCCTCGCCGTTGGAGGCAAAAATAATCTTATAATCATCCTCAAGGATCACCTCCAGCGCATCCCTGTTGATCTCCTGGTCGTCCACAACTAACACCAGTTTAGGTTTTCTTATGACTTCGGAGACAATCATAAGCTATTATCCCCTCTCTTTCTTTCCCCGATCCAGTGCCGGAGCGATGCATAAAGCTTGTCAGCATCCACAGGCTTAACAAGATGCTCGTTCATTCCGGCTTCCAGGGTATTTCTGATATCATTTTCAGACGCGTTGGCTGTCAGGGCGATGATGGGCACGTTTCCGGCATCGCCGCGTTTCAGTCCCCGGATCTTTTTAGCGGCTTCCAGGCCATCCATGATCGGCATGCGCAGATCCATGAGAATTGCATCGTAGTAGTTTTCCGGAGACTTTTCAAATATGTCAAGGGCATTTTTGCCGTTTTCGGCTCTTTCGCTCACAGCACCCTCAAGCTCCAGGAGGTCCGAAACGATCTCCGCGTTTTCGTCCACATCTTCCACAATGAGTATGCGTTTTCCCTCCAGGTTTTCTTCCGGAGTTTCTTTAAAGCCTTCTCCCGCTTCTTTTTTGATGTCCTCTCCTGTCTTCCCATTTTTCGGATCTTCCTGTAGTGACGGCAGGGCAACCGTGACCGTGAAGATGGAGCCTTTATTTTTTTCGCTCTCAGCTTTAATGCTTCCGCCCATATGCACAATGATGCTGTTGGCAATAGCCAGCCCTATTCCGCTTCCGCTATAGCGGCTGGTCAAAGAGGGGTTTTCCTGGGCAAACGGCTCAAAGATTTTTGCGAGAAAGGCTTTCTCCATTCCGATGCCCGTGTCGGCTATCCGAAAGCTTACGGTGTCCGTTTTCTCCCCGCTTTCAAGCTTTCCGGCAAGGATCTTCACGCTCCCCGGAGCGTCCGTATATTTTACCGCGTTGTCCACAATGCATAAAAGCGCCCGGTTAAGCTGATAGGCGTCTCCTGTGTAATCCCGGTTCAGATCGTCGGAAACCGATATCTCATAATCCAGTCCCTTCTCCTCGCAGAGCGTGCGGGCGATGGTGGAGAGCTGGGTAAGCATTCCCGCCAGATTAAAGGGCGCTTCACAAAGGACAAAATCTCCCGCCTCTATCCTCTGCATATCCAGTATGCTGTTGATCAGTCCGGAAAGATACCTTGCGCTGTGATCGATCTTGACGATCTGCTCCTTGCATTCCGGCTGAAGGGTTTTATTTCTTAACGCCAGGCCGCTGATGCCCAGGATGATGTTCATAGGCGTGCGCATCTCATGGCTGATGCTGGCCAGGAAGGCATTTCTTTCCCGGCTGCTCTCCTCCGCGGCCAGAAGCTCGGCCTCCAGATGTTCATTTTCCACGACCTGCTCTGTAATGCTCTTTAGCATCCGGTACATGACATAGACAAACACGCTTCCTCCGAAGAGTATCCCCGCGATCAGGATATCCGGCTTGCCAAAGAACCCCACGCCCAGGTATCCGAGCAGAAAAAAGATAAGGAGAAGGATTGGAAGCCGCAGGATAAGGTTATTCTTTTTCCAGGTCTTCATGGCGGCAATATAGCGGAAAAAGCGAATGAACCCCGTTATGTTTATAACCATAAGCAGGCTTCCGGCATATACCATGGCATAGACTGCCCATTTGATCACGATCATCCCTCCTTTCGAAGAAAGCTCACATGCGCGGCTGTGCAATATGACCGGATATTAAAAAAAGCCCGTTTCCCCGTTAGTTGTCGCAAAGCCTGTCCGTTCTCGACAAAAACAAAGGGGACACAGCCAACGTCCGAATCAGATTGATAGTAGGGAGATTGCGGGCATTTTCTATTTTTAATTTTATTATTTTAACATAGCTGGGACTTTATTGCAAGCTTATATTGGAAGAAATGGGGACGGGAAGAAATGGGGACGGTTCTTTTGAATCACAAGAAAAAGAACCATCCCCATTTCTTCCCACAAGTGCTATTCGGCTTTTGCTGCCGCGTCAAAACGGAATCCGACTCTGGCGCTCTGGCCGCAGAGTGTGCGGAGGCTGACCTCTTCTCCGTCTTCCAGCGTCAGGATGTGATCGGAGATCGTGCCGACCCGGTAGATCAGGTCGTCCATCCTGACATCCACTCCGGAAATGGCCATGCCGCCATCCTCTGTGTAGGTCAATGTCTGCCCTTCTCCCAGCTCCGTCGGGACACCCGCCCCGAAGCCGTAATAGACGGTCTTTATGCCGTAGATCCCGTCATCCCGCACTTCAAAATAATCGATGACCGGGCTCTGGTTGACCGAGTGGACAAAAGTTATCGAAAAGACATCCCCCACCGCCATCTCATAGACGGCATATTGCGTTTTTTCATCCGGATCTTCCAGGATGAGCCTGCCGCGCTTTTGCTCCTCAGACTCCTGGCTTCCGCCTGGCAGTTCCTTCCCGGCTTTGCCGTCCTCCCATCCGGCATGGAGGGCGGCTTCGGAAGCGGCCGCAGAGCGAAAAGGGCAGAAAACCGCGGCAGCCATGGCCATCAGAACAGCTGTCATGGCTGCCGCGGGTAGAGAAGTGCGGCGGGAATGCCGATTACTCGACGGTAATCCCCTGCTCTCCATAATACTTCTTTGCGCCGGCATGGAAGGGTACGCTCATGCCCTTAACGGCATCTTCGGCATTCAGGGACTCAAATTTGGCATTGTCTGCTGCCAGGGCATCCTTGTTGTCGAACATGGCCTTCAGGAGCTCATAAACCGCAGCCTCGCTAAGATCATTGGAGGCAACCAGCGTTGCGCGGACGGATACGGTGACGGCGTCCTCGTCTACGCCCACATAGGTGCCGCCGGGAACCACAGATTCTGTATAAAAATCGTAATTGCCCTGAAGGGCCTTGATGTGTTCCTCATCCAGCTGCACCAGGCCGATCTGGTAGGAAAGGGACAGCTCCTCAATGGCTGTCGTGGGGGCGCCCGCCACGATGAACGCGGCATCGATCTCGCCGTTTTCCAGGCCGACAGAAGCCCAGGCAAAGGATCCGTATACAGCGTTGATATCATCAAAGGACAGTCCATAGACTTCCAGGATCTGTTTGGCATTGAACTCTACACCGGAGCCTTCATCGCCGACAAATACCGTCTTTCCGGCAAGATCCGCAACCGACTGGATATTCTCATCGCAGGTAACGATCTGAACTGTCTCATCGTACAGGCCGGCAACCGCGGAGAAATTCTGATAGGGAGCTTCACCCTCAAAGAGGCTGGTGCCGGTATAGGCATAGTACATGACATCGTTCTGGACAGTAGCCAGATGCGCATCGCCTTTTTCGATCATAGTGAGGTTTGCCTTGGAAGCGCCGCTGGACTCCAGTGTCAGCCTCGAGTCTGACAGAAGCGGATTCAGCACGTTTGCCATGGTGCGGCCAACGGCATAGTAGGTCCCCATGGGACCGCCTGTGACAAAATACAGGCTGCCGGCAAATACGTTCACGGCTCCGAGAGAGGAAAGAGCTATCGTGCAAGTCATCAGTGCAGCAACAATCTTCTTGTTCATTTTTCTACCTCCTGTCGCTTGGTTTTCTGGTTCCCTTTAAATATCCGTTACAGTGGGGACCTGTGCCAAATATGCAAAACGACAATCGGATTTGTGCATATGGCTACCCCGCTGTCACCAATTCTATCATATATTTTGTGCTTATACAACCATTTTTTCATAAAACCTTAACATTTTACAAGATGCGGCCGTGCAAATATAGTTATATTAAACAAATTCCCCCTGTCATCATTGGGTAAGAAATGGGGACGGTTCTTTTTCTTGTGATCCGTAAGAAAAAAGAACCGTCCCCATTTCTTACCCAGACGGCAAGTGGTCAGACTGTTTTTTTATAAAAAAAGCCGCGCTGGCATTCCTGCGATCGCCTCTTACGTCGCGGCCTATGTTAGTTCTAACTAACATTGATATCTTAACATAGGATCTATTTGCTGTCAAGACTGTTTGATTGCCTTCTATATACTACAATAATGTTACTATTCACGGTGAACTGGCGCTTGAAATCCGCGCCTGCTTTTCCGACCACCGAGGCAAAGCCACTGGTATTGCCTTTCTGATCCCTGTTCAAATAGGGCTAACTGATCTACACAAAATCAGTTAGCCCTCATTTTCAGAATGACGGATTTTTGTTGCCAAATTGTTGCCACGCGGGACTTTGACCGCCCGAAAGCCCTTATTTTACGCGGGTTTCAGGATTTCAGCCTTTATTCGTACTCGATCGTCGCTACCGGCTTGCTGGTAATGTCGTACAGGACGCGGTTGACGCCCTTGACTTCGTGGGTGATGCGCTCCGAGATATGCTCAAGGAGCTCGTAGGGAATACGCTCGATGGTGGCGGTCATGGCATCGCGGGTGTTGACGGCGCGGATGATGACGGGCCACTCGAAGGAGCGGACGTCATCGCGGACGCCGGTGGACTTGAAGTCCGGGACAACGGTGAAATACTGCCATACCTTGCCTTCAAGGCCGTTGCGCGCAAATTCCTCGCGGAGGATGGCATCGGACTCGCGCACGGCTTCGAGGCGGTCGCGGGTGATGGCGCCGGGGCAGCGCACGCCCAGGCCCGGGCCGGGGAAGGGCTGGCGGTAGACCATGTTGTCCGGCAGGCCAAGGGCCTTGCCCACGACGCGGACCTCATCCTTGAACAGGAACTTGACCGGTTCCACCAGCTCAAATTTCAGGTCCTCCGGAAGGCCGCCCACATTGTGATGTGATTTGACAGCTCCGCTCTCCAGGATATCCGGATAGATGGTGCCCTGAGCCAGGAAGGCGATGCCATCCTGCTTAGCCGCCTCTTCCGCAAAGACATCGATGAATTCGCTGCCGATGATCTTTCTCTTCTGCTCCGGGTCGCTGACGCCGGCAAGCTTGTCGAGGAAGCGGTCGGTGGCATCCACGTAGATCAGGTTGGCGTTCATCTGGTTGCGGAAAACCTCGATGACCTGCTCCGGCTCGCCCTTTCTTAACAGGCCATGGTTCACATGTACGCACACCAGGTTCTGGCCGATGGCCTTGATCAGCAGGGCCGCGACAACGGATGAATCCACACCGCCGGAGAGGGCCAGGAGCACCTTCTTATCGCCCACCTGGGCCTTGATAGCGGCGACCTGCTCGTCAATAAAGGCAGCTGCCAGTTCCGGGGTCGTGATGCGTTCCATGGTTTCGGGACGTTTGTTGTTTTCCATGCTTTTTATTTCTCCTTTTTATATATTTTTAATAATAAGTTATACTGTTGCTCCTTTTTTGTCGTAATAATAGCTGTCGGTCATGTTCCGGCTCAGCAGGCGTTTCAGAGAATCAATAACGCTGGACATATGATAGCGGATGATAAACAGCTGCTCCTGGTATTCGGGGAAGCGCTCTTCACCGGCTTCAAAAAGAGGGTAGACAAAGATTTCCGTGTCCTCGATATACTTCTGCATCCGGTTTGGGGCGAAAGCAGTTACCATGGAAGAAATATTATTACAACGATCCAAAAGCTTGATCAGGGTTGCCGGGGCATTCTGGGAAATGCGGCTGTAATAGGCCTCTTTGCCCGCGTCGCTCCGTCCCCTTTCGGAAAAGTCCCGGGTCAGGAGCCTGACGGTTTCCTGAACCTCCGGGTTAAAAGGCAGTTCATCGGGAGATACATAGCAGTCTTCGCACACGTCATGGAGAAGCGCGGCACAGACGAGCTCGTCCCGGTCAAGCCCAAGGGCTATGGCATGCCTGGCTACCAGCAAAGGGTGGTAAATGTAGGGAACCTTCTCCACTCCCCTTCGCGTCTGATGCTTATGGAGCTCCGTGGCATACGGCAAAGCGGCCATGGCCTGAATCAGATGATGTTGTAAAGCATATGTCTCGATTTCCTGGTATAACCTCTTCTCATCAAAAAGCCTGTCAGAAATAGGCCGCAGGGGGAAACGTCTGTAAGTATAGGTGTTTACAGCTTTGGCACTTTTCTGGCTTTCCGGATGTGAATTTAGCATGTCTGCCTCCTTTATCAACATATATGTCGAGGAATTTATACTAGTTACACTTAATAGTTGCCGAAGGCAATTGTTTAATGTAACTACATATACCGCGGTACAAGCTTTAAAGCGACAGTCAAATTCGTTCGCGAGTATAACGCTTTTTCGAAATCAATGCTTATCGTAAATATGCCGGTCCTTTCCTTACTCGGTGGGTGCCCGATAAAAACGGCCGGCCAGGACATCCGTCCGTATGGAATTGATAAAAGCTTTCGCGTCCACCTTTTGAAGCTCCCGGATCACCCGCTTATATTCCCCCCGGGATACCACGGAATACACCACCGCCTTCTGTTCGTGGCTGTAGGCCCCCTCAGCCCTCATGATGGTCGCGCCGTGCCGCGAGATGGCGGAGATGGTGCCGCACACCTCATCGGCATGGTCGGTGACGATGAAAAGGGTCTGCTGCTGATAGCGGTTATAAAAGGTATGGACGATCTGTGTTGAGACGTACTGGAAGATGATGGAATAGAGGGCCTTATTCCACCCGAACAGGGCGCCGGCGATGCCAAGCAGCACAATGTTGAAGGTTAACACGACATTAAAGGAATCGATGCCTTTCCTTTCTGAAAGAAAGATGGCGATAAAGTCCGTTCCCCCGCTGGTGGCGTTCATATGCAGGCAGATGCTGATGACCGTCCCGTTGATGATGCCGCCGAAGATCGCGATGAGGAGCGTATCATAGGTAATGACCGCCGAAGGCAGAAGGTCAGTCAGAAGGCCGGACATAAAGATCATATACACCGACAGCAGGGTAAACTTTTTGCCGATAAAGCGAAGGCCTATGTATACAGGAAAAGCGTTCAGCGCAAGGTTAATGGCGGAATAGGGCAGCTCCACGCCAAAATAGGTTTCCCCCACGCGCTGGAGCAGGACCGTAAAGCCCGTGGCCCCTCCCGGGAACAGGCCTCCGGTGTGAACGAATGTGTTGATATTGATGGCATTGATCAAAGCGGCAAGAGTGATGCCCAAAATATGCAGGACATCTTTTTTCAGACTCTCTTTCATAGTATTCTCCAAAAATATCCGAGATTTTTTCCGGCTGTACGTCTGCCGGATCGTTCGGCCGCGCAGCTGGAACTTTTCAACAGAAGATCAGAACCGTTCTTTAAGGATAATGGCAGCTTCTCTGCCGGCCGGTAGAAAGAGTTATCCGTATTCCAGCGTGATGAGAAAAAGGCATTTCATATCCTCCTGCCAGCTGTACCTGATATTGCCGATCCCGCCTTCGTGAAGCCGGCCGAATATATCTTCATAACCGGATAGGCCTTCTTCGCCGGAAGAGATCTCATCCCGGATAAAAAATATCTCCGCGCAGGCGTACCTTCCCCGGCAAAGGGTCTGCACCGCTTCTTCCAGGCTTTCCTCTGACGAAACGATAAATTCCCGTCTTGGCCTCCTTTCCATATCCGTTTCGGCGGCTATAGCCTCACTGGTTGCCCGGTTCCACAGATGCGTCTTTGCGGCCCTGTCCTCGCCGGCCAGGAACCATTTGTAGCTGATCGCCTCCTCGCTGTCATCCCATGTCACATCCACCATGCGCCATTCCCCGTCCAGGAAGATGAGATTCCACATATGAGTTTCTTCCGAAGTCTGTGAAAACGTATCGCCATGCTGATAGCGGACGCGAAGCCCCGCCAGGGTCGCCGCCAGATAAAAAGCATCCGAATAGCCGTCGCAGTTCGCCTTCCCTTCCAAAAAAGCGCCAACGGCCGTATCGTCCGAATCCCCCTCATCATCCGCAACATAAACGGTTTTCAGGCAGAGCGCATCGTGGATCGCCTGAGCTGTCCGCATGGGATCGCCGGAGGATGCCTGCTGTGCCGTCCCCAAGGCCAGATCCAGGGTCTGCCTTTCCCTGTCTGTGAGGCCGGACAGATCGTTGCGGGAAAATGCCAGGGCTATGCGAAATCCCGGATAGTAGACGATATTCCTCACCGTAATGATGTGGGTTTTGTCGGAATAGTAGTAGGTATAGTGGAAGATCCCGTTCCCATCCAGGATGTCCGCCAGGTAATCCATGCCCTCGATATCCGGATATTCGGTGCCTTCAAGAAGCTCTTCATACAGCTCATCGCCGCAGAACAGGTAAAGAACGTCTTCTTCCCGCCGGGCGCATTCTTCCACGTAAGCCATGGCATCGGCAAGGCCGGAAAGCTGCCTGGCATCCGATGCGATCTCGGCATCGGTGTATCCGATCACGCAAAGGGCATCGTTGTAATAAAAGCTGAACCGCGACATGCCTCCCTGGCGCTGCATGTCGTAGAGAAGCGCGAAATCATCCTTCACGGCCTCCCTGTAAAGCGCTCTGTCCAGCACCAGGTCAAAGTCTGTTATCCCCTCCCGCCCCATCTGGCGGATAACCTGTACCACATCCTCGCGGCTCTGGCACAGGATCCTGGGAGATGGGCTGAAATTAACGTCATAGTAGTGGATGGCGGCGGCCATATCCTGCGCTGTCCAGGCATAGCTGCTGATCTGGCCGAGGGCCTGCCAGAGGTAGAGCTCCTGATAATCGTTGGCAATGGCAGCGGCAAACAGGTCTTCCTGCAGCACCAGAGCAAATTCATGGACGTTTTCTTTCTGAAACCGCGCCAGCGCTTCCACAAATTCCGTGCTGTCCCGGACGCAGGCGAAGGGGACCTGGTACGGCACGGCACTGGAGACATAGCAGATCCCGGTGGAAGCGCTTCCCGAGATCTCCAGCTTTTCAAAACCGGCCCTGGCTGCTGCCGCATAAAGCCCTCCATCGGTAAAAAGCCGGGTAAACAGCTCCTTCGTGCAGACAAGGCTTATGGCATCCCCCTTGGCGCCATAGAGTTCCTTTAGGGCATATTCCGCGTCCTCAAACGTATATACCGGACAGACAGGCGTGTCGGTATAGACAACTTTTGTGTAGTATAGTTCTCCCCGGCGGTATTCCAGGACGCGGCTGTCGATCTGGCCCATGGCCTCCAGCTGATACAGAAGCCGGAAATCATCCTCCTCAAGGCGCGAAAAAAGCGCATCGCCGCACATAACCGCAAAAGCATCGCGCCCATTCTGCTTATAGCTTCTGAGTGTAGCCAGAAACTCCGCTTCCGTCTCCACGGCATCGCCGGGCGTAAAGCCTTCGCGGATATAGGCTTCGCCATGGACACAGGAGGCTCCTGTGAGCAGGGCAAAAGCAGCCGATAAGATCAGGATAAAGGCCAGGCATCTTCCCGCCGGGGGGCAGAGCGCCCCATAGGATACCCGCGCCGCTTTTCTAGCGCCCAACGGCATAGATATTGTACCCCGGCTGATCCAGAGGATACCCGCTGGCGTTCAGCGACATTTCGCAGGAGGCAAGCAGGGCCACGTTCTGGCTTTCATAGCTGTTGAACACCCCGTCGTAAAAGCTTTCCGGGCTGATGGTTCCCATATACCAGGTTTTGGTGTTAAAATAGTCCCGAAGCTCCTGGGAGACAAACCGGCGGCCTCTTCTGGCATAGATCTCGTTCTTGGCGTAGCAGATGCCCTGAAGGGAGAGGGCCATCACTTCATCCTGTGAGAGGTAGCGGGAATTGGAGTCCGGGAAAATATATCCCGACGGGTCAAAGGAGGAAGATGTGCTTCCTCCGGAGCTTCCCTGGGACAGAGACTCCACATTGACCATCTGGCCGCCCTGGGAGACATTATCCGGGGCCGGCTCGGCAAATCCGCTGTTCGGCTGGGGAACGCCTCCGCCCGCCGGTTCCATGGCGCCTGCATTTGCGGAAGGCGCCGGGCTTGCCTGGGTGTTCTTATCATCCTTATAGCTTTCCGGCAGGATACCGGTCTCATCCGTCACGCGGATCTCCATCTGGCGCATGTTGTAGTCGCCGGAGCCTTTGCAGGAATAGCTAAAGGATTTTTTAAGAAGAGCGGTGTTATAGTAAGTCGGAAAGGTTTCCGGCCTGCTCTGATAGGCGGAATACCCGGCAAGCGAAACGGCCTCATCCTCCGCACGGGCCAGGCCCAGAACGGAAAAGCCCATGTTCAGAGCATCGCCGATCTCCCCGTCCGTTAAAGGCATGGTATCCGGATGGAAGGAGCGGTAGGAGCTGTCCGCCCACAATACCTGTTTGGAATAATTATCCGCATCGGAATAGACCAGAAGCGAATAAGCGATCTCGCTGCTGCCGCCGTCCGTTTTCCCCACCATATAATAAGGGCGGAAGGATGTCCCGTCAAAGCCGTACCAGGTATAGGAAAGGTCGGCTCCGTTGGCAAAGTAGGCGTTGGTATTCTTTTCTACGTAGAGGAGGGGGCGGCCGTTTACGGTCATGATGCCGCCATAAACCTGGCAGAAGCCAACGTTCGTGTCATAGAACAGCTCGATCATGCCCACCAGGTTAACGGTCTGTCCGGAATGGGTGTAAAGACCGGCATAGAGAGCCGTTGGCTGCTGATCGCCATAGGAATAAGAAGATGATGGGCCGAAGAAATAGATGAGAAGATCGTTTAGGCCATCCTGGTTAAAGTCGGCCGTGTCCGCGCCAAGCAGGCCATAGCGGTCATGGCTGTCCCAGAAAAGAGAACCTGTCATGGTGGAAGCCCCCACCATGTTTACGGCTGTTTTTGCGCTGGCATACTGAATCTGGGGCACAAGGCCCTGTTCAATGAAGGCCTGATAGCTGTATGTGTCAGAGCCGGAGAACGACTCCCTGGCGCTGGCCAGAGGTGCCATTGCCAGGCAAAGGATAAGCCCGGTAATGAGCAGAAGCACAGTCTTCCCAAAGTGCCCTGGTTTTGTCCGTTTACTCATGGTTAGTTCCTCCTTTGCGGGTATAGGTGATAGCCGTTTAGCGGACACATTTCCGCTGAAAGTTCGTGCGCATACTGTATTTCGGTCTATCGGAAAACACAAGGGTGTTCCTGACGCCCTGTATTATACATGAAAAGAAATCTTTCTGCTACTATTATTTTCTCAAATCATGAAGAAAGGAGAGCCTGCTGTCTTATGGCCCGTATCATCGATTATACCGTTTCTCCTGAAGACAATGGCCTTCGCTCGGAAACTTTCCTCCGGCGCAGGGGGTATTCCGCGCACGCCATTCAGGCTTTGAAGCATACCGGGGATTCTTTTTTTGTCAACGGATGTCCTGCGCGTTTTATTGACCGGGTAAAAGAGGGGGACCGGCTTTCGGTGCATGTTTATGAAAAGCCTTCTCTCCTTACTCCGAGGAATCTTCCTGTCGAGATCCTGTATGCCGACGAGGATGTGATGGTCGTTGGCAAGAGCGCCGGCATGCCCATCCATCCCTCCCCCCGCAATCCGGACGGGTCTCTGGCGAATGCCCTGGCCTTTATCGCCTGGCAGAAGGGCGAGGCCTTTTCCTTTCACTGCTCCAACCGGCTGGACCAGGATACATCAGGCCTGACAGCCGTATCCAGGCATTTTGTCGCAGCCGGTATGATATCGGAAATGGGCAACCGAAGGGAAATATTGCGGGAATATGTGGCTTTTGTGCAGGGCGCGCCCGCTCATGAGGAAGGCGTGATCGACCTTCCCCTGGGATGGGCCGATGGCTCCTTTAAGAGGAGCTGGGGTCCCGGTGCCGGCGAGGAAGCTATAACCCGCTACCGGGTCCTTTCGTGTCAAAAGGGTTTTTCTGTCGTGCAGCTTCAGCTCGTGACCGGGCGTACCCACCAGATCCGCGCCCATATGGCCGCCGTCGGCTCCCCACTCCTGGGGGATGCCCTCTACGGAGCCGGAGGAGCTCCTGCTTTTTCCCGGCAGGCTCTGCACGCCTTCCGCCTGGGCTTCCGGCAGCCGATAAGCGGTGAGGACCTTATGTTTTCCGTTCCTCTGCCTAGGGACATGGCCGCAATTTTTGACTTTGATGTTCAGAATATCCCCGTGATATAATGCCGATATGGCTCTCTGCTTTTTCATAATTTTCTGTCAGTTTTTCATTTTATCCACACATTGGCAAAAGATAGTGGAAAAGCCGCGGAATACTCCTGTAAGTTATCCACATTTTTCTCGAAAATGTGGATAAGTCTGTGAATAACTTTAAAATATACCCTTTCGGGATGTGGATAATGTGGAAAACTTTGTGGATAACCAGGTGGATAGCGTAGTATCCCCTGTTATCACGATCAAAAAGCCGCCCGTCTAAAGGAAATATCCTTTAAACGGGCGGCTTTTACGCTTATCCTGGCTTTATTATCATTTTCGAATACTGCTATAAAAACATTTTCTATTTTCAGACATTGACACCGGACCAGGATCTCTGTTCATGGAATTTACGACATTATTTCTGCACAAAGTCAGCCATTACCCACGGAATGTTGATGTAGGGACCGGCGATCGTGGAATATCCAAACGTGCCGACGCTCCTGCCGTAAACCGTTATGGTATCCCCTTCCGCAATCTCGGCAGTATCCGCAGAAGCGTTAACAGTAACCATAACAACCTGGCTGGCATCACCGCCTACGGCCAGACGGATGGACCCGTTTTTGCCTTCTTCTGCCGGAACAGCCTGGAGGACGGTTCCCTTAAGCTGAAGTTTTGTGTCTCCGACAGACTGGACATTGGTAGTCAGCTGGGTATAAGTGACCTTATTGCTGTAATCCTCGGGCTTGCCGGCTTCTGCCGGAGTTCCGGCAAGAAGGCCGTCGGACGAGAGCGCGCTGATCAGCGTGCCTGTGATCTTTTTCCCGATCGTGAAGCCTTTTTCCTCAGCGTACTTGCTCATTGCGCTAAGAGTGACCGGTCCCAATTCGCCATCTTCTTTGCCTGCTTCATAGCCGGCTTTATTCAGGGCCTTCTGGACGCTTTCCGTCATGCTCTTACTGGTATAGACGATCTTATCGGGATCTATATGGCCATGAAGCTCCATGTCCATCAGGCCCGGATCCATTTTGATGCGAAGAGCCAAGTTTTCCTGATTGGCTGTGTCGATGGCAGATGTCAGGCTTTTCGCTTCTTCTGTCATGGCGGCCTGGGCGCTTTCCAGCTCGGTCTTTTCGCTTGTCAGCTTTTCAATAGCCGCCGCTTTTGTCTCGGCGTCCTTCTGCGCGGCCGTGAGGCTTTCCTGGAGAGCAGCTTTTTCACTGGTTAAGGTCTGGATCTGGGCCGCCAGGCCGGCAGCTTCCACCTGTCCGGCAGCTACCGTCTCTTCCAGGGTCTTCTTCTCGCTGGTCAGAGTTCCTACCTGGGCGGTCAGGTCCTTGATGCTCGCCTCGGCTTCTTTTGCAGATGCTTCGAGCGCGGCCTTTTCGCTGGTCAGGGTTTCTTTCTGTGTGGTCAGCTCCTTGATGCTCGCCTCGGCTTCCTTTGCCGATGCTTCAAGCGCAGCTTTCTCACTCGTCAAGGTCTCCTTCTGTGTGGTCAGCTCCTTGATGCTCGCCTCGGCTTCCTTTGCCGATGCTTCAAGTGCGGCCTTCTCGCTGGTCAGGGTTTCTTTCTGCGTGGTCAGCTCCTTGATGCTCGCCTCGGCTTCCTTTGCCGATGCTTCAAGCGCAG
>CAMNNO010000020.1 GCA_946545475.1 uncultured Blautia sp. | reverse complement strand
TCTGGTGAACCATTTAACAGAAGCCACAGACCTTTATGGTCTGTGGTAGTTCACGTTTAGGCTCTTACCTGGCCCTGGCCGTAGATGATGTATTTGGTCGTTGTCAGGGCGGTGAGGCCCATGGGGCCTCGGGCGTGGAGTTTTTGGGTGCTGATGCCGATCTCGGCTCCCAGGCCGAACTCGCCGCCGTCGGTGAAGCGGGTGGAGGCGTTGACGTAGACAGCGGCGGCGTCCACTTCGTCCAGGAACTTCTGGGAATGGCTGTAGTCGTTCGTGATGATCGCCTCGGAATGGCCGGTATTGTAGCGGTTGATATGCGTGATGGCTTCTTCAATGCCGCTCACCGTCTTAACCGACACGATATAGTCCAGATACTCGGTTCCCCAGTCCTCCTCCGTAGCCGCCCTGGCGCCGGATATCCGGGCGAGGACGGCCTCGTCCCCGCGGATCTCCACGCCCTTATCCTTAAGCTCCTCCCCCAGGCGCGGCAGGAAGGCATCGGCGATCTTCTCATGGATAAGGATGGATTCGCAGGCGTTGCACACGCCTACCCTCTGGGTCTTGGCATTCAGGATAATGCGGATGGCCATGTCGAAGTCGGCGGTCTCATCCACAAAAATGTGGCAGTTTCCGGTGCCTGTCTCGATGGCCGGGATCGTGCTCTTTTCAACAACGGTCCTGATAAGGCCCCTCCCGCCCCTGGGGATCAGGACATCCACATAGCGGTTCATGGTCATAAAATAGGCCGCCGCCTCTCGGGAAGGATCTTCAATAAGCTGGAGAGCCCCCCTGGGGATCCCAAGGTTCTCCAGAGCCGAGCTTATGCTGTCGACTATGGCCTTATTGGAATGGCCGGCATCGCTGCCGCCTTTCAGGATAACGGCGTTTCCCGTCTTAAAGCAGAGGGCAAAGGCATCGGCGGTCACGTTGGGCCTGGCCTCGTAGATCATGCCGACGACCCCCAGGGGAACGCGCCTCTGGCCTATGATAAGGCCGTTCGGGCGGGTCTTCATCCCGGTCACTTCCCCGATAGGGTCCTCCAGGGCGGCTACGGCCAGGATGCCCTCCGCCATGGCGTCGATCCTTTTCTCAGTCAGGGCCAGCCGGTCCAAAAGGCCCTTCGAAAGCCCCTTCTTTTCGGCGGCGGCCATATCGGCTTCGTTGGCGGAAAGAATAGCCTGAGCATCCCGCCGGAGGGCCGCACTGGCGGCGGCGAGAGCCGCGTTTTTTTCATCCTGTGACAGCTTCGCCACATATCGGGAGGCCTCCTTGGCTTCCCTTCCCATTTGATCTAACCATTCGTACATATGTTTCCCCTTTGCTTCAAAAGTCTATGGCAGAGGCGCCAAAAAGACGGTCTTCGGTGATCAGTATTCCCGGAGAAATATCATTCTCGTCCGATGGGATCTCATCAAACAGCTGAAAATTAAAAGCTATCGCCGCATGCTCTCTTCCCGGATGCCGTTTCAGATACCGGTCGTAATAGCCCCCGCCGTAGCCTATGCGGTGCCTGTACCTGTCAAAAGCCACGCCCGGCATGACCACAAGGGCTTCCGGCCAGAAAATTTCCTCCTGGCCTCCCGGCGGCTCTTTAATGCCAAAGGGGCCCGGAACAAGCTTCTCAAGATCCGTGACGGGATAAAAAGCCATATCTTTTCCTTCCACCCTGGGAAGGGCCAGGCGGCGGCCGCTCCTTAAAACCTCGTGGCAGAAGGCCCATGTATCGGTTTCCTGGCCGAAGGAGGCATACGCCAGCACATGCGAGGCTTCCTTATAGGCGTCAAGAGACATCAGGCGCGAAATGACAGGCCGGCTCATTTCGGCGGCACGGGAGGGCGCAAGGTCCTTCCGGATGGCCAGGACTTGCTTTCGAAAAAATGCTTTGGATTCCATAACAGCCCTTTTGTCAGTTGGCCTTGTTGGCGCCGTATTTTTCACCCAGGTTGGTCACGCTGCCGTCAGCTTCCACAATGTCAATGTTATCCAGCTGACTGCGGATATTCATGCGGATGGCGGCTATAAATTCCCGGCGCAGGCGCATCTGCTCCATTTTTTCATCTTCGGTCAGGCCTTCGGCCCTGGCTTTTCTGGCCAGGGCATTGATCCTGTCTATCATACTTTCATTCATAAGTCTTTACCCGTTATATTAGTTACACTTAATAATTGCCGCAGGCAATTATTTTAGTGTACCTGCATATACCGCGGCGTAAAACCGCAATTGGAAGTTATACTAGTTACACTTAATAATTGCCGGAGGCAATTATTCTAGTGTAACTGCATATACCGCGGCACAGAATTGCAATCGGCAGCTAAATTCGTTCGCGAGTATAAATTCGTTCGCGAGTATAAATACCGGCCCGCCATTTTCAGGGCAGGCGGCCAATGTAATCCAGAAGGCGAAATTCTTCCACCTTGTTGCCTTTAAATAAGGTACCCAGGTTCTCGCCCGCCATGAGCTGGTGGATAATGTGGAAATCCCGGCCGTTGGCGATGATCATATCCGTCCCGGCCGCGCTGGCGATGCGGGCGGCGGTCAGCTTTGTAGCCATGCCGCCGGTTCCGACCGAGCTTGTGGACGAGCCCTTGCCCATGCTGAGCAGTTCATCGTCCAGCTTTTCCACCGTATCGATAAATACGGCGTCCGGGTTTTTGTTGGGATCGTCGGTATACAGGCCGTCGATGTCCGATAAAAGGATCAGAAGATCCGCCTCGATGAGGGCCGCGACCACGGAGGAGAGCGTATCGTTGTCCCCGAATTTTTCCACAAACTGGGCCTCGTAGGTCGATATCGAGTCGTTCTCGTTGACAATGGGGATGACGTTCAGCCCCAGCAGCTCCTCAAACGTGTTTTTGGCATTCTGGCGGCTCAGATCATGCATCATGTTGTTCTTGGTCATCAGGATCTGGGCGGCCATATGGTTATATTCGGAAAACAGCTTCTGGTAGATCATCATAAGGCGGGCCTGCCCGATGGCGGCACAGGCCTGCTTTGTCCTAAGAGCCGTGGGCTTCTGCCGAAGTCCCAGCGCGGAGGCGCCCACCGCAATGGCTCCCGAGGTGACAAGGACCACGTCCCTGCCCTGGTTGGAAAGATTGCACAGCTCCCTGACCAGCACTTCCAGCTTGATAAGGTCAAGCCTTCCGCTTTCCTTGTGGGTCAGGGATGATGAGCCGATCTTAACCACGATCCGCCTCTTGTTTTTAAGAAAAGATCTGTCTTTCACAGCTTTATCTCCCTTTTGTTGTATAATCACTGTCTCTTGTTATGCCAAGGCTGTCCAGAACCTTTTCCTGTTTGGAAACCATAACACTCTCTTCCTCGGGCGTCTCGTGGTCGTACCCCAACAGATGCAGCATACTGTGGGCCACCAGGAAGGCCACCTCGCGGCGGATGCTGTGCCCGTATTCCTTTGCCTGCTCCTCTGCCCGGTCGGCGGATATGACGATATCGCCAAGAAGCAGAAGCCCGGTATCCATGTCAAAAAAGGAATCGTCCTCCTCCAGAATATCATAGGAAGCGGGCGCTTCAAAAGGTATGGCCGGAAAAGACAAAACATCCGTCGCCCGGTCGATCTGCCGGAACTCCCGGTTAATGCGGTGTATCTCCTCATCGTCCACAATAGTCAAACTGACAAGGGCTTCATAAGGACACTCCTCCATATCCAGCACCGCATCAGCCACCTTACCCGCAAGCGCTTCAATATCCACCGGCAGCTTTTTTTCTGCCTCGTAACTAAAATCAATTTCCATACTCTTTCCTCACGATGCTTAAGCCTGCAAAAAAAGCGCCGCCCCTCACGCCCTGTGAAAAGTCCTTCCCTTAAGCGTCCGTTTCCCTCCATTCTTGTCATAGAAGCCATTGGGGCGTCCCCCCTCCGGCGGCTCCGGATTTCTGATCTTTTCGTAGGACTCGTAAGCTTCCACGATCTTCTGGACCAGCGGGTGGCGCACCACGTCCTTGCTGGTCAGCTGGCAGAAACCGATATCATCGATCTTCCGCAGGACCTTCATGGCAATGTCGAGCCCGGAAGGCATGTCGCGCGGCAGGTCCTTCTGGGAGGCGTCGCCGGTGACCACCACCTTGCTGCCAAAGCCGATGCGGGTCAGGAACATCTTCATCTGGGCAGGCGTGGTATTTTGGGCTTCATCCAGAATGATAAAGGCGTTATCCAGTGTCCGCCCCCTCATGTAGGCCAGGGGCGCCACCTCGATCAGGCCCTTCTCCATGTTCCGGGCAAAGCTTTCCGCGCCCATGATCTGGTACAGGGCGTCGTACAGAGGCCGCAGGTACGGGTCCACCTTGCTCTGCAGGTCGCCGGGCAAAAAGCCCAGCTTTTCGCCGGCTTCAATGGCCGGGCGCGTCAGGATGATGCGGCTGACCTGCTCGTTCCGGAAGGCGGTTACGGCCATGGCCATAGCCAGGTATGTCTTTCCGGTTCCGGCCGGACCGATGCCGAAAACGATCATTTTCTGCCGGATCTGGTCGACATAATCCTTTTGGCCCAGGGTTTTGGGCTTTATCGGCTTTCCCTGTATCGTGTTGCAGATAAAGTCCTTGTCGATCTCCGAGAGCGACTGGGTCGCGTGCTCCATGACAAGGGAAAGGCCGTATGTCACGTTCTGGGTCGTGATGGTGTTGCCCTTCCTGGCCAGGGCGAGAAGGTCTTCGATCAGCTTTTTGGCTCCGCCGGCTCTTTTTTCTTCCCCCAGGATCTTAAGGCGGCCGTCCCTGGACAGGAGCGTCACGTTAAGGGTGCGCTCGATCAGCTTGAGGTGTTCGTCAAACTGGCCAAAGATGTTTCCCTGCAGGGAAGATGGGATTTCCGTTTCCAGCTCAATAATATTCGCCATATAACAGGCATTCCTTTCTATTCCATATATACTAGAAGTACTTGAAAATTACCACCGGTAATTTTCTTAGTACTTCTGCATATACCGCGGCGCAAAATTAAAAAGTGTTATTTTATTGTATCCGCGAGTATAGTTCTATTCTATATAGTCAATACCTTCATTTATGATAGGGCTCACCGTGAATGATCTTAAAGCTCCGGTATATCTGTTCCAGAAGGATGAGCTGCATCAGCTGGTGGGGGAAGGTCATGTCTGAAAAGCTGAGGCGTATGTCCGCGCGGGAGAGGACCTCATCGGAAAGCCCCAGCGAGCCGCCGATCACAAAGGTCAGGCGGCTGCTCCCGCCGGTCATCAGGGCATCGATCTTTTTCGCCAGGCCCTCGGAGGAGAGCTTCTGGCCGTCTATAGCCAGGGCTATCACGGTATCGTCTTTTTTCAGGCGGTCCAGGAGCCTCTGTCCTTCTGTTTTTTTGATCTTCGCGTTGATGGCCTCCGGGGCTTTATCCGGAGTTTTTTCGTCCTCCACGCTCTCAAACCGCACCCGGCAGTAGCGGGAAAGGCGCTTCTGGTACTCGGCTATCCCATCGGTCAGATATTTTTCTTTTATTTTTCCTACGGACAGTATCGTGATATCCACGGGTCTTCCTTTCTTCTATTAGACGCTTCTTCTATTAGACGCTTCTTCTATTAGTAGACGCTTCTTCTATTAGTAGACGCTTCTTCTATTAGTAGACGCTTCTTCTATTAGACGCTTAGACGCTGTTGATGTACTGCAGGAGCGAATTCATCTGCTGGTACAAAAGGTCTTTCGTCGGCGCCCCCGTGATAACGGAGAAGAACGGCTTTCCGTAAGCGTTCTGGGTCAGAAGGGCCAGGCAGTTTCCGGCCTCGTCGGTGGTTCCGGTCTTGCCGCCCAGGACGACCACATCCTTGGGAGGCGTGGCCTCGCCCGTCAGATAGTGGTCCGTGGAGCCAAACCAGTAGTGGCCGGCTTCGCCGTTTTCCTCCTCAAAATCGATGACGTATTCGGAGAGCTGGGCGATCTCGATGAACCGGGGATATTTTAAGGCTTCTTTGAGCATCAGGTAAATGTCGTAGGGGGTCGTATAGTGGTCCGTGTCGTGAAGGCCGTGGGGGTTGACAAAATGCGTGTCGGTGCAGCCCAGCTGCCGGGCGTAAATATTCATCATGCCCACAAAGTCCTCCACGGTCCCGCCAATGTGGCGGGCAATAGCCATGGCCGCGTCGTTTCCGGAATAGATCAGCAGGCCGTGGACCAGCTGGTCCATGGACACTTTGTCGCCCGCGGTAAAGCCGCAGACCTGGGAGCCCTCTTCCAGCACGGTATCGGACCATTCGATGGTGACGATATCATCCATGTTCCCATAGAGGAAGGCCAGTATGGAAGTCATGATCTTGGTCATGCTGGCCGGGTAAATGCGGGTGTAGGCCATGCGGGAATAGATGACTTCTTTTTTGTCCAGGTTAAGGAGCAGCGCGGCCTGGGTCCCGGTTATGGGCACCCCGGGAAGCTCAATGTTTTTTTCGACCACGCACAGATCCGCGGCAAAGGGGACCGAGCGGAGCACTTCCCGTGAGGCCAGCTGGTCAGGAAATTCGCGGCTGGCCTGGAAGGGATAGTTGATCGTGGTGAAGGCGCCTCCGCTCAGGCGGTAGACAAGGGCCGCCGCGCCGCCAGCAATGGCGCACAGGAGCAGCGTCAGCACCAGCGTCACCTGGAGCCTCCGGCTGACAAGGCCCTGGAAGGGGCTCTTTTTTTTGCTCCGGCTTTTTGCGCCAGCCGTTTTCGTGACCGGAGAAAATGTCCCGTCCAGAGCGCCGTCCTCTGCCTTCCCGGCAGCAGCCGTCTCCGGCGCGGCCGTCCTGGCATCGCGGTAAGCGCTCTGCCGGATATCCGCCCGGGCGGCCGCTCTTCTGTCCGTATCCGCGGCAGCTTTTCCGCTGCCTGCCGCATCGGCGGCCCTTCCGGCGCCCGTATCTGCGGCGGCCCTTCCGGCGCCTGTATCCGCGGCGGTCCTTCTGCCCGGCTCGCGGATCGTCTGGCCCAGCTTCTGTTCCAGCCCTGCGTCCGCCTGTTCTGTCCATTTATAGGGACTTGCGCTTTTCCTGTTCTCTGTCCGGTAAGGCGCATTGCCCGATGGCTGCGGCGCTGTCCGGCCATACTCAGGTATCCTCTCCTCCGGCTCATCCTCCGGGGAGAGGTCGTCCAGGATATAGTCCGTTTCCAGGATGATGGGCGTATGCTCTCCGTTCTCTATGGGAATAGAGCCCGGAGAAGGAGCCGTATCCGGGCTTTCCTTCTTTTTTTCTTCCTGCCTCTTCTGCCCAAACGGCAGACGGAGCTTAAATTTTTCTTTTGTCATAGATACTCTTCCTCCCTGCGGTAATAATCCCTGCGTTTCAGCTGCTTTTCGTAGGCGCTGCTTTGAAGTCCTATATTCAGGACAAAGCCCATCCCCGTATAAAGGCTGACCAGTGATGTCAGGCCATAGCTGACAAAGGGAAGAGGCGTACCGGTATTCGGCGAAAGCCCTGTGGCTACGCAGATATTCAAAAAGCTTTGAAGGGACACGATGCTGGCCACCCCGCAGCAGATGATCTTGCCGGCCGTGTCCTTTGAGCGGCGGCTGATGAGAAGGCATTCCGCCGATATCAGGAACAGCATAATGATGATCGAGCTGCAGCCGATAAAACCATACTCCTCCCCGGCCACCGCAAAGATAAAGTCCGTCTGGTTTTCGGCCACAAAGTTGCCTTCGTTAACGTATGTCAGGTTGGAGCCCGTAATGCGCTTGCCGGCCAGCTCGCCGGAGGCAATGGCTGTCTTGCTGTTGTTCTGCTGGATGATGTCGTCGGAATACTCATCATCCTCCGGATAAAAGAAGGACATGATACGGTTCCGCTGATAGTCCTGGAGCAGCGTCTGGTTCGGCTGCATGACTATATACAGGAATATGGCGATCAGCGGGATGGCGATCAGGAGGGCTCCCCCTATGATCCGGTAGCTGAGGCCGGCGATATAAATCATGATGATGAAGATCAGGAGGATGGTAATGGTATTTTTAAGGTCAGGCTGCTGGTAGACCAAAAACAGCGGGAAAAACAGGAGCCCGGCCGAGCGCACAAGCGTTGGGAAGGTGTTCAGGGTGTCCTCGTGGTCCATGAAGTATTTGGCGAAGAACAGGATGATCAGTATCTTGGAGAGCTCGGTGGGCTGGAAGGTTATGAAGCCGATATCGATCCACCGGGCGGCGCCGTGGGAGCTCGACCCGAAAAGTCGGACAGCCAGCAGCATAAAGATATTGAAAGCGTAGATCAGCCAGTGAAAATTAAGGACCCAGGAATAATCCACCAGCGAGACGATAAGCATGATGACAAGCCCCATGACAACCCCGAGGAGCTGGCGGTTCTGGAGCTCGGACATGGCGCTTCCCACCAGGGAGACGCCGAAAAAGCTGATGGCCAAAAGCATAATGACCAGCCGGAAATCATAAAAACGAAGCCTGTATTGTCTGAGCATCGGTAATCCTCTACTTTAGGAAACGAACTTTTGTCCGTTCCCCGCGCCGGAACTGCGCCGCGCGTGCGGCGGCCTAGTTCCGTGCACTTGTTATAATTTTAGTCGTTGGAAATATCACTGGTATCGCTGGAAGCGTACCCGGTGAGGAGCTCTTCCTTGTCGACCAGGTTAAAGATATACTGGACGATGTCATGGGCGGCAAGGCATGCGTTTCCCGAGGTAAAGCCGCTGGGAAGGCGGACGGCTATGGCATACTGGGGGTCATAGGCCGGCGCGTATCCGATGAAAAGGCCGTGGTTCGGCGTATAGTAGTCAACTTCCGCGGTTCCCGTTTTGCCGGCGACCTGGATGGACAGGTCGTCAAACTCATTGTGGGTCTGGACCACCCGGATCATGCCGGCGGAAACGTCGTCCCAGACATTCTGCGGCACATCGGACATCTCGTTGATCACGGTTGGGGTAAAGCTTTGAAGCACCTTGTTGTCGGCATCCACCACCCTGTCCAGGATGGAAAGCTTATTGACCGTCCCCTGGCTGGCCAGGACCGAGGCATAGCGCGCCAGCTGGCTCGTGGTATAGTTGTGGGTGCCCTGCCCCATATAGGAGGGAATGGCCAGGGAGTAGGAAACCTGGGGCGCAGCCTCGGAAATCTCGATGCCCGTTTTCTGGTCCAGGGCGAAATAGGAGCAGTATTCCTGCAGCTTAAGCAGGCTCTGGGTCTCCGAGAACCGGTCATCCGCCAGGCGTCCCAGGCGGAAGCCTATGGTATTGAAAAAGTAGTTGCAGGACTCCTGGATCGCCTCGCGGACCTCCAGCGACCCGTGGCCGTATATGTTCCAGCAGGCGATGGGCGGGTCCACGTAGTCAAAGGAGCCCGTGCAGTTGATGTAGGTATTGTCGTCGATGACGCCTTCCATCATGCCGGCCACCGTGGAGACCAGCTTGAAGGTACTTCCGGGGGCCGTCTGCTGCTGGGTGGCCTTGTTGAAGAAGGGGCTGGATAAGTCAAGCGCCATCTTGGCAAAATAATTGGAGTCCGAATTATTGGTCAGCCTGTTGCTCTCATATCCCGGATAGGAGACAACAGCCAGGACCTTCCCCGTGCCGACCTCCACAACGACCGCCGAGGCCGCGCAGGGAGAAAGGGCCAGCATGGCCGGCTCGATCTCCAGGTTCCATATCTTGGAGACCATAAAATCGTAGGCGCCGATGCTGCCGCTAAGGAGCCGGTTGTACATATCGTCTTCCTTGGAGAGCACGCCCTGCTCATAAAGGGTCAGGCAGAGCTGCAGGCCGGAAATGCGGTCCTCGTGGAGCATATATTTGTACAGGAGCTTGGAAAAACCGAAATCCGATTCCAGGTACTCCACGATATAGTCCGTCAGGGCATGGTAGACCTCCGCGGAATCCAGGTAGTCCCCCTTAAGGTCGATCTTGGAAATGTCTATCCAGTTCTGGCTGGTGGCATAGGTCAGATAGTCCTTTAAGCTTATGGTCCCGGTCCGGTTATAGGCCAGATACGTCGCGTCGGAGTTGTCAACGGCCTCCCGGGAGATGATGCCGAGCGTATCCCGAAGGAGCGTATCGCAGATGTAATTAAAATACTCCTGCATCTCCTTCTGCTCTTCCCGGTATGCCGGCGGATTATCGCCGGCCAGGCGCTGCCGGATCTGGGCGAAGACCTCCTGCTGTTTTTGCAGGAAGACCTGGTGCATAGTCTTTTCCACCTGGGAAGCCTCCGGCTCGTCAAACTTGCGGATATCCACCACGCTGTTGGCCACCAGGGCGTTATAGACATCATAAATGGGTATCTTTATGGCCGCCGCGTCCCGGATCGAATTATAGTCAAATTCCTTCGTGGCTTCCAGCTTTGAGAGGAGGATGCCGGCGACCCTCTGCTTCAAAAGCTCGTAGATGCCGTCCTGCCAGTCGGTATTAATGGTAATATAGACATCGCTCCCGGCCTTGGGATTTTCCTGGGTATTGGGATCGATGCGCAGGACCTTGCCCAGGTTGTCCACGTAAAGGGTCTCCTTGCCGTTGGTTCCCTGCAGCGTAAGCTCCATATACTGTTCCAGGCCGGCCTTGCCGACCACGGCGTCAATGGAATAATTCGGGTTGGACTGGCGGAGGCGTTCCAGCTCTTCTGCCGAGACATTGCCGATGTAGCCGATGATCGGCCCTAAGCTGACCGAGTCCTTATACACCCGGCGCGAATCCTCGACAACGTCGATGCCCTGAAGAATATCCATGTTTTCCATAATGGCCGCCACCGATTTCTGGCTCACATTCGTGGCAATGGTGACCGGCATGTAGCGCTGGAAGCTGTTGGTGCTGAGCAGGTAGCGGATAATGACGATATTAAGGATCTCCTGCCGGGTCAGCTGCAGGGGCAGCCCGTGGGACAGAAGCTCCTCCTCGTCGTAGGCATCGTCCCCGTAGAGGACAACGTCGAAGCCCTTATCCCCGCAAAGGTGCGCCATCATCTCCTCGGCGGTGGCGCTCCTCTCTTCCGGCTTCAACTCGTCAATATAGCGGTAGCCGTAGACATCCGCCTTGAAGCGGCTCAGGGTAAAGCCCTCGCCCACATCGTAGACATAGCGCCCGCTTTCATCCATGGTGATGTGAAAATTGTCGGAAAGGGTGTCCCCGTTCTGGGACAGGATCTGGAGCACCCGGTAGGCAATGCCGTTCAGGGTCAGAGCCTTTTCCCGGAGCGTCTCATAGCTGCCGTTATCCTCAAGCGTCAGGGAATAGGACAGTTCATTCCAGGCCAGGAGATTGCCCTGGCTGTCGTAAATATTTCCCCGGGTGCTTTTGAGGACGCGGGTTTTGGTGATCATGGACTGAAACCGCCGGATGTAATCCTGCCCTTCAATGATCTGCAGGGAAAAGATCTCCCGGACCAGGATGAACGACAAGCCAAAGAATACCAACAGCAGAATGAAGGTCCTGGATATATGCAGCTTTTTCAGGATGTTTTTTATTTTAAAATCCAATAAGACTCACTCTCCTTTTTGAGGGACGATTTTTTCAGCCTGTTATTGATAAAGAAGAATATCCGGTAAACAAAAAAGGTGAGAAAAACGCTGTAGAGCACTTCCGGCAGGATAATGCGCCGGAAATAGAGCTGAAAGCCCATCCGGCCGCGCAGCAGGAACTGTAGGCCGTAAACGGCCACGCTGTACAGAAAATCCATGACGCCTACCAGGAGCATGGGCACCTTGATATCGTCATCATAGCACACTCTGTGGGCATAGCCGCTGAAAAAGCCGGCATACATATAGATCAGGGCATAAAAGCCAAAAACTGAACCGTAAAACAGGTCGATGAGCAGGCCGGAAAAAAAGCCCACCCACATGCCGCTCTTTCGCCCCCTGAGGAGCCCCATGGATACGCACAGGATCAGCGGGAGGTTGGGGGTTATGGAAGCGATGGCGATGCTGCCGATAAGAGTGCTCTGCAGCATAAAGCACACCAGTATGGTCAGGAATAAAATAATTTTATTTTTCATAATGGCCTTGATCTTAGGGCTCCGGCTCCGCGACAAACGAAACGTAGGCCGCCGCCGCGTCCGGGTCCAGATAATCCTGTTTGTTGCGGGTAATGACAAGCACATCCCTAAGGTGCCGGAAATCGATGGGCGTCACGATATTTCCGGCCTTTGTCAGATTGTTGGTATCCTGGACGATATCGCTGATATAGCCGATAAAAAGCCCCTCGACATATTTTTCGCTGATGCTGGAGGTGACGACCCTCTCGCCTACCGTCACCCGGTTGTCCTGGTCATAAAGCTGCTCAAAATAAAGCTTGCCCTCATCGATCAGCTCAAGGTCGCCCTCCACCGTCAGAAAGTCGTTGGTGCTTACCGTCATGGCGCTGATATGACTGGCGTCGTCAATGATCGCCCGGACGGTCGCCCAGGTGGGGCCGGTCTGGGTGACAATGCCCACCAGGCCGCGGCCGGCAATGACATTATTGTCCACCCGTATGCCGTCGCGCTCTCCCTTGTTGATAATAAAGGTATCGTACCAGTTGCCCGGGTCCTTGGAGATGATGCGGGCGGCAACGGTGGGCAGGTTATTGTATTCCTGCTGGAGGTCATAAAGGGCCTCAAGGCGCGCAAGCTCCTGCTGGTCCTGGATCAGCTTGTTGTTTTCGCTGATCAGGCTTTCCAGCTGGACCTTCAATTCTTCATTTTCCATGAGCAGAGCCTGCTTATCCCTGAAATTATCCCTTATATTCCGAAGGAAAGCGCCCATACTGGTCATGCTTTTCTGGAAAGGGATCACCACGCGGCTTGCCGCGTTCTGCAGCTCTGTCGGCCCTCTTCCCGAGGCGAAGGTCGCCACGATAGCCGCCAGGCAGAAAAAGGTCATGATAGCCAGCAGATGCTTGCTCTTGAGCTTAATCCGAAATTTTTTATTATTCTTCATGAAACTCCCCGATATCCCCTTATATTTACGTTACTATTCACGGCCCAGCCGCAAGCGGCTGGGTCTGCTCCCGACATTCGGAATCTCGCCCTGACGGGCTTCATCGCCGCTTCGCGGCTGGATTCCTCATGGAGGGAGCAGACCTTGTAAGGATACAGATTTCTCTCGCTCATGCAAGCATGGCGAGAAAAATCTGCACCTTTACGGCCGTGAATAGTAACATATTTACATTTTTTTCAGCTTTAATGGCTGGGCAAAGCGCCTTAATTCCCGGCTCTTCATGATGCGGGTCAGCCCCTGGAGGGATGAGAGCTCATAAAGAGGCGTCAGGTTAAAGGTAAAGCCGGTATAGCTGGCCAGGTAGGTGTCGATGAACGGCAGGCGGGTGCTGCCGCCGGTCAGGAAAATGCCCTCCCTGGCTATGTGATAGATGATCTGGGGCGGCGTGCGCTCCAGAAAAGATTTCATTTCCGATGCGATCTCGTTCACGCAGTTCATGATGCCGGCATTGACCACATAGGACGAAATGACCTCTTCCCTGGGAAGGCCGGACACACTGTCTATGCCCACCACCTTGCGGGCGTCTTTTTTCTGGTCGGAGAGGCGCCCCATGTGGATCTTGAGGCGCCTGGCGGTGCGGGTGCCGATCTGCAGATGATAGCGGTGCCGCACCTCCTGGCAGATCGCCTCATTCATCTGCCGCCCCCCGATGGGGATCTTCCGGCGGATGATGACCTTGCCGTCCGCAATGATGGAGAAGTCCGTGCTCTGTCCCCCCATGTTGACGATCATGCTGCCCACGTTGTTTTCAAAGCTGATGCCGACCGCCGTGGCATCCGCTATGGGGCTTTCCACCAGGTAGACCTGGTTCTGCCGGAGCCAGTTGCCGTTGACGACCCGGTAGTAGGCCCGCCGCTCGATGGCCGACATATCCAGGGGAACGGAAAAATAAAATGTTCCGCCAAGATTCAAGAGCGGGTCGATCTTATGAAGCATGGAGTAGAGGATGATCTCCTCCAGCTCAACCTCGGATATGACGCTTAAGGCCATGGGCGAGCGGACCAGCACATCGGCAGGCTCTTTCTCATACATCTCATAGGCTTCGTCGCCAATGGCAATGATCTCCTGGCCGCGGGAAGCGATCATATTTTTTTCGATATAATATTTGTCTTTTTGCGCGGAAAAGATCCTCACTGAGCTGTTGCCCAGGTCTATGCCGTAGCTGCGCTTAAAAAGCATATGCGAAACCCCTTTTTATAGTATGTACACGGATCTTCGCCGCCTGCAGCGGCGAAGATCCGGCGCGGCGCTATTGTTCTTTGGCTGTTGGCAGGCTGTTTTCTTCTTTGAAGCTGTAGTACCTCTGGTCGCCGATGATGATGTGGTCCAGAAGCTCGATGCCGACAAGGCGGCCGGCCTCATAAACCCGCCTGGTGATGTCCCGGTCGGAAAGACTGGGGGAGGGATCCCCGCTGGGGTGGTTATGCACCAGCACGATCCCCATGGCCCTCATCTTAAGGGCCTCAATGAATATCTCGCGGGGCGTGATCAACGTGGCATTGGCGGTTCCCCGGCTGATCATGGCCTCGCCCAGAAAATGGGCGCGGATGTCCAGCATCATGCAGTACAGATGCTCCTGGTCCTCATGGCGCAGCCTTTCCATATAAAAGCAGGCGATGGAATCCGGGCGATCCATGGAGAGCGAGGGGCGCACGGCCTGCGTTGCGATCCGCCGGGAAAGCTCTCCTATACATTTGAGCTGGATCGCCTTCACGCGCCCGATCCCCGGCACGTCCTTAAATTCCCTGAGTGAGAGGTGCAAAAGCCCTGCCAGCCCCTTATGGGAGGAGCTGTCCGCCTTTTGCAGTATCCGGTCGGCCAGGGAGATGGAATTTTCGCCCCGGGTGCCGGTGCGGAGAATGACAGCCAAAAGCTCGCTGTCCGTAAGAACTCCGGGGCCATGGGCCTCGCATTTTTCGTAAGGCCTGGTTTCTTTGGGTAATTCTTTGATCCTGCCGTTCATAACAGGTTTTTCCGGGCTGAGGAGAAAGTTTGTCCCGGCAGAAAAGTGCGGGAATGGGAGCCGCGTAAGATTTTCTGCCTCCGGGCGGTGCTTATTTTACCATAAACCGGGCGTGTTGTACATAAAAGAGGGAGGTTTTTCATGTAAATTTCATAAAGAGGGTCTCGGGAAGAAATGGGGACGGTTCTTTTTTCTTGTGATCCGTAAGAAAAAAGAACCCTCCCCATTTCTTCCGAATGATACGCTTACCCTGATCTTATTATCATTTTTGAATATTGTTATAGGCATGGTATGTCTGTGCGATGGCTTCCGCTACTTTGAGGCCGTCCATGGCTGCGGAGGTGATCCCGCCGGCGTAGCCGGCGCCTTCGCCGCAGGGGTAGATGTTTCCGATGTTGGACAGGAGGGCTTCGGAGCGGCATATGCGGACAGGGGAGGAGGTCCGGCTCTCCACGCCGGAGAGCAGGGCTCCGGGCATGTCGAAGCCGGGGATGTGGGTTGCGAAGACCGGGATGGCTTCACGCAGGGATTCCCGGATGTCGTCCGGCAGTATCCCATAAAGGTTTGCGGGCTCATAGGCGCCCTTGATGCGGGGCGAAAACGCGTCCTTCCCCAGCACATGCAAAGGTTCCGGATTTTTCCCCTGCCGGGAAAAGTCTTCCCAGGTCTGTACCGGGACTTTGCCTTTTGCGGCCAGGTAGGCCGCCCTCTCCAGGCGGCGCTGGAACGCGATGCCGCCAAGCGGGCCTTCTTCCCCGAAATCCTCCGGTGAAACCGTGACCACCAGGGCGCTGTTGGCATTTCCCGAATCCCTCTTCTGGTAGCTCATGCCGTTGACCGCCAGCATGCCCTCCTCCGACGAGGCATTGACCACATAACCGCCGGGACACATGCAGAAGGAATAGACGCCCCGGCCCGCCTTTGTGGTATAGGTCAGCTTGTAGGATGCCGGGCCCAGCAGGGGATTTTCTTCTTCTCCATACTGGGACAGGTTGATAAGGGACTGGGGATGCTCCATGCGAAGGCCGACGGCAAACGCCTTCGGTTCCATGTGAAGTCCCCTCTCATGCAGCATAGAGAACGTATCCCTCGCGCTGTGCCCGATAGCCAGAATCAGGACCCCGCAGGGAATTTTTTCTTTATCGGCCAGGACGACGCCCCGGCACTCCCCGCCTGAAAGGATGAGGTCAGAGACCTTTGCCCCAAAGCGGACCTCCCCGCCCATGTCCACGATCTCCTGTCGGAGGCGCGTCACCAGGCGGATGAGCACATCGGTCCCCAGGTGGGGCTTTTGCTGGTAAAGGATCTCTTCCGGAGCCCCCGCGCTGACAAAGCGGCGCAGCACTTCGCCGTTCCGACCCTTGGGGTCTTTGACCAGGGTGTTCAGCTTTCCATCTGAAAAGGTGCCGGCTCCACCCTCGCCAAACTGCACATTGCTGTCCGGGCACAGGCTTCCCTGCTGCCAGAAGGCCTCCACCGTTTTCTGCCGCTTTTCGGCTTCCTCCCCCCGCTCTAAAAGGAGCGGGCGAAAGCCGGCCCTGGCCAGATACCAGCCGCAGAACAGGCCGGCCGGCCCGGTTCCCACGATAACCGGCCGCTCCGGCAAAGCCTTCTGCCCGCATCCCGGAAATGTGTAGGTATCATCCGCCGCCAGGGTGATATGCGGATCGCGGATCTTCCGGATGAGCTTTTTCTCCTCGGGAAGAGAGATGTCCAGCGTATAGACAAAGCGCTTGTCATCTTTATGCCGGGCATCCAGGGACTGCCTCCTTATCCGGCAGGAAAAGTCTTCTTCCCGGCATCTGAGCATTTTTGCCACTTTTCGCCGCAGCTCCTCATCCGAATGCCCGATGGGCAGCTTCAATTCTGTTATGCGGATCATGTTGTCTGTCCTCTCTATATCAAAGCTATAGAATTTTCAGCGGAATAGTGCCGCTAAAGCGGCGAAAATTCGTTTCCTATATATCAAAGCCTGACATGCCCTTCCGCCCTTAAGGCTTCCAGGGATTTCAGGATGCCGAATTTCACATGCGGATACGTCAGCCCGCCCTGGAAGTAGGCGGTAAAGGGCTCCCGCATCGGGCCGTCCGCCGAAAGCTCGATGGAGGCTCCCGAGATGAACGTCCCGGCGGCCATGATGACCTGGGAATCGTATCCCGGCATGTCGCTCCCCTCCGGGACCACAAAGCTTTCCACCGGCGATGCCGCCTGTATCCCGCGGCAGAACGCCGTGAGCTTTGCGGGCTCGCCAAAGGTCACGGCCTGGATGATGTCATGCCGCTCCTCCCGGCCGTCCGGCAGCACGGGGAAGCCCAGGGCTTCATAAACGTTGGCGGCAAACACCGCCCCCTTAAGGGCTGCTGCCGTCACCACAGGCGCGAGGAAGAAGCCCTGGAAGAACGAGCGCTTGACATCCAGCGTTGCACCCACTTCTCCGCCCAGGCCGGGACAGGACATGCGGAACGAGGCGTTTTCCACGCACTCACTGGTGCCCGCGATATAGCCGCCGATGGGGGCCAGGCCGCCCCCCGGGTTTTTGATCAGGGAGCCCACAACCATGTCTGCGCCCACATCGCCGGGCTCGATGCGCTCCACAAATTCTCCGTAGCAGTTATCCACCATGCAGATGACATCGGGGCGGATGGACTTGATAAAGGCGATCAGCTCGCCGATCTGTCCGACCGAGAAAGACGGCCTGACGACATACCCCTTGGAGCGCTGGATCTCCGCCAGCTTAAGGCGCGGCGAGGCAAGAGCCGCGCGTATCCCCTCATAGTCAAAGGTGCCGTCGGGGAGAAGGTCGACCTGGCGGTAGGTGACGCCGTACTCGGCGAGCGACCCCCGGCTTTTCCGGATGCCGATCACGCTTTCCAGCGTATCATAAGGCTTTCCCGCCGGGCACAGCATCTCGTCGCCCGGCCTTAAATTCCCGAACAGGGCAATAGCCAGGGCATGGGTGCCGCAGGCGATCAGCGGCCTCACCAGGCAGCTTTCCGTGTGAAACGTATCCGCATAAACCTTTTCCAGGACCTCGCGCCCATAGTCGTTATATCCATAACCGGTGGAACCGTCAAAGCAGGACGTATCCACCCGGTTATCCTGCATAGCCTTAATGACCTTAAGCTGGTTATATTCCGCTGTCCGGTCAAACTCCGCAAACCGAGGCAAAAGCCTCTCCTCAATTTCCTGCCCGAAATCATAAACCTCGTCAGAAATGCCAAGCTGCCTCATCATATCTCTCATATTTCTCTCCTGCTTTCTCTATGGGAAACGCATATTCGTTTCCCCGGCCGAATTTTCGCCGCTTTAGCGGTATATATCTTTTTCTCTCAGGACATCCAGCATATAGCCAAGGATCTTTTCCTCATCAAAGTCAAACTCTTCTTTTTTCAGCCAACAAATGTCCTTCTCCCGGTTGAACCAGGTCATCTGCCTTTTGGCAAAGTGGCGGGTATCCCGTTTCAGCACCCGCACGGCCTCCTCAAGGCTATAGCAGCCATCCAGGTAATCCAGCATCTCCTTGTACCCAAGCCCCTGCATGGATACCATGCCCCGCCGGCAGCCCCGGGCCTTGAGGGATCGGACCTCCTCGAGGAGCCCTTCCTCCATCATCTTATCGACCCTCTCGTCAATGCGCCGGTACAGAAGCTCGCGCTCAACAGTCAGGGCAAAATAGGCCAGATTGTAGGGCGATTCCTTTTCCTTTTCCCTTGCGTTGTGCTCTGAGATGGGGTATCCGTTTTCATAGTAAAACTCAAGGGCCCGTATGATCCGCTTTTCATTGTTTTCATGGATCAGCTCCGCGCTTTGCGGATCGACCTGGGCCAGCCACCGGTGAAGGAAGCCCTCCTCCTGGTCCCTAGCCTTTTCGGCTATACTTTCCCGGAGGCTTCCGTCTTTATGGGAAGGGGAAAAATCTATATCCCTGGTCACCGCCTGGATATAAAACCCGGTGCCTCCGGTCAGGATCGGGATGTGGCCTCTCTCGTATATCCCCGCCATGGCTTCCTTCGCAAGGGCCTGAAAGCGCACAATATCAAAATCCTCAGAGGGGTCGAGAATATCCAGAAGATGATGGGGGATCCCCCGCATCTCCTCCTTCTTTATCTTGGCCGACCCAATATCCATTCCCCGGTAGACCTGCATGGAATCGGCTGAAATGATCTCTCCCCCCACCGCCGCCGCCAGCCCGAGCGACAGGCTGGTCTTCCCGGCAGCCGTAGGACCGGTCAGGACGATCAGTGGACGTTTCTTCTTACTATCCATTTTTCTCCCCCCAATAATCAATCCGAAAAGAGTTTTCCCTCCCCCAGGCACCTCCGCGATAATCGAGTAGGAGGGGAATTTCCCCTCCTCCTACTCGCCCGCGGGGCGGCGTTCGGCGTGAGCCGAAACACTTCCTTACGCCGCCCCTGCGATAATGCAGATATCCGGGATGCTGCCCGCAGCACCCCGGATATTTACACTCCGCACAGCAAACAGCCGTGTTCAAAATTTGCAGCAATCAGCTTCCCTCAGGTCCTGGAACGACATTAACCATGCAAACGTAAGCTTCCAGGTCCAAAGAACCATTCCCTTACAACCAATTGGCGTACCCCTGGGGGAGGGGGACGCGGGCTTCGAGAGCTCTGAGCGGCCCCCCTCCCCTGCGCTTACCGGCAGGTAAACGTAAAATGGGGAAGGTAAAAAGATACATGGCGCACCCAAGAACCTACCGTCAGTTCTTAAGGGCCTCCAGCACTCTTTCAAAACCCATAGAATGCGAAGCCTTGACCAGGACCGTGTCCCCCGGCCGCAGATACCGCTTCATATTTTTGACCAGTTCTTCCGTTGTCTCATAATAAACAACTTCCAGGGAGGGGTCCGCTTCCCCTGCGCCCTCCGCCATGGCGGCGCACAGGGGGCCCGCCAGGATGAGCAGAGACACCCCGCAGGAGGCCGCATAGGCCCCAACCTCCCGGTGGAAGGCTCTTTCGTTGTCCCCAAGCTCCTTCATGTCGCCAAGAATGGCTACCCGACGGCCATCCGCCTGTTTCATGACATCCAGGGCGGCTTTCATGGAAACAGGGTTCGCGTTATAGCAGTCGTCTACGATAAGATAGTTTTCCGATTCGATCAGGCGCATCCGGCCGCTGATGGTGGAAAGCCCCAGAAGTCCCCGGCAGATCTCTTCCCAGGAAAGCCCATAAAGGCGCCCGACCGCCGCGGCGGCCAGCGCATTCGCGATCATGTGCTGTCCGGGGATGGACACTTTGGCCGGAATGGCCTCCCCTTCCATATGGATGACAAAACGGCTGCCGCGAAGCCCCAGGCTTTTGATACTATCCGCGTAAATATTGTTTTCCGGGGAAAACCCATAAAAAATGGGACTGATCCCTTTATGGGGGCCAACCGTGACCAGCTTGTCGTCGTCCCCGTTGAGGACGATGTGCCCATTATCCCTAACATAATCCAGGATCTCGGTCTTTGCCTTAAGAACGCCGTCCCTGTCCTTTAAGTTCTGCAGATGGGCGGTCCCTATGTTTGTGATCACGGCCGTATGCGGGCGGGCAATGTCCGCAAGGCGGCTCATTTCGCCAAAATCGCTGATCCCCATCTCGAGGACCGCCATCTCATCGCCTTCCCGCAGGCGGAAAATGGTGAGGGGCAGGCCCAGCTCATTGTTAAAATTGCCCTCGGTCTTAAGGACCCGGTATTTTTCTTTCAGGACCGCGTAAATGGCTTCCTTTGTGCTGGTCTTGCCCACGCTCCCGGTGATCCCTATAACGGGGATCTCAAGGCTGGCCAGATAGTATCTGGCTATTGCCTTTATCGCTTCCCGGGAGGAGGCGACCAGGATATAGGGACAGGCGCCATCCAGGGGGCGCTCCGACAGCGTCACAAGGGCTCCCGCCTCCATGACGGCGGGAATGAAGGAGTGGCCGTCCACCCGGTTCCCCACGATCGGCACAAACAGGCATCCGCTTTCCACGGAGCGGCTGTCCGTGGTAATAGCGGTGATTTCTGTATCTAACAGCTGCGAAGGCCCGAAGTATTGGCCGCCGGCAGCTTCCGTCACATGACGGATGGTAAGGTCTTTCATGATTCCGGCTCCCTATTTTTTCTGTATTTTTTCAAAGAAACCCGGATCAGCTCCTCGCACAGGTCCTGAAAATCCATTCCAAGCGCCCGGGCTTCCTGGGGGATAAGGCTGGTGGGGGTCATGCCGGGAAGCGTGTTGGCTTCCAGGCAGTACACGCCGCCATCCTCACTCATCATAAAATCAAAGCGGGAGTAAGCCTCAAGGCCAAGAGCCTTTGCGCCGGCTTCGGCTATGGCCTGCATCCGCGCCGTTTCCTCCGGCGTCAGCTTAGCCGGGCATGTCTCGATCGTGCTGCCTGCGCTGTACTTGTTTTTATAGTCGTAAAAGCCGGAAAGAGGTTCGATTTCAATGACCGGATAGGCCTTGCCGTCAACAACGGCCACGGAAAACTCCCTGCCCTTTATGTACTCCTCAACAATGGCCGCGTCTTCATAGACGTAAGCGTTATGAAGGGCTTCCTGGTAGGCGGCCTCGTCGTGGACAATGTAGACCCCCACGCTGGAACCGCCGCAGCAGGTCTTGACCACGACCGGGAAGGACAGTCCGGCTTCCTCAAGGGAGGGCGCCTTCTGCCAGCGGAAGGCCATCACGCTCTTTGGCGTCGGCACATGGTTGACGCGGAAAAGCTGCTTGGTGATGCTCTTATCCATGGCAAGGGCGCTGGAAAGATATCCCGTGCCGGTGTAGCGGATCCCCAGAAGGTCGAAGGTCGCCTGGACCCTGCCGTCCTCGCCATTGGCGCCGTGAAGCCCGAGGAAAACAATATCCGCTTTCGAGCATACCTCCAGGATATGCGGTCCGAAGAACACCCGCCGTTTTGATGCCATATCCGGAATATCCCCGTCAAACAGATGCATGTAACTCTCCGCTGCCTCTACATCGTAGGTTTCCGGAAACGCATCGATCTCATCGCCGTAAATACTGTCCGGCAGTCCGCAGAAAATGTCCGCAAGGATAGCCCTGTGGCCTCTTTTCCGGAGAGCCTTGCAGATCTCGCGGCCGCTGACAATGGAAATGGCACGTTCTGTGCTGGTGCCTCCCGCTAAAACAACGATATTCATTGAAATGTCTCCTATTTCCTATATATTATTATGATTCCTGGCCCAGCATCTTCCTGACGCTGGCCAGCTTAACGCAAAGGACAAAAACCTTTGCCGCTTCCTGCAGGTCTTCCATTTTGGGGAAGGTCGGAGCAATGCGGATGTTGCTGTCATGCGGGTCCTTCCCGTAGGGATAGGTAGCCCCGGCGTTTGTCATGACAACGCCGGCTTCCTTTGCCAGGGCCACGATCGTTTTGGCGCAGCCGTCCAGCGACTCAAACGAGATGAAATATCCGCCGTGAGGGCGCGTCCAGGTGCCGATGTCAAGAGAACCCAGCTCCCGGTCAAGGGTGTCCAGCACCATCTCAAACTTGGGACGGATGATGGCGGCATGCTTCCTCATATGGGCGTGAAGGCCGTCCAGGTCCTTAAAGAAGCGCACATGGCGAAGCTGATTCAGCTTATCGTGGCCGATGGTCTGGATCTGCATATATTTGCGGAAGTCGTCCAGGTTTGCCTTGGAGGCTGCCACCGCCGCGATGCCGGAGCCGGGGAAGCTGACCTTGGAGGTCGATGTAAACTTATAAACGATGTCCGGATTTCCGGCGCGCTCGCATTCGTGCAGGATCTCCACCAGGAAGTCCTGGTTGTCGTCATAGAGATGGTGGATGCTGTAGGCATTGTCCCAGTAGATGCGGAAATCCGCTGCCGCCGGGCGAAGGCGCGCAAAGCGCTCCACCGTTTTCTGCGAGTAGGTATAGCCCTGGGGGTTGGAATACTTGGGCACACACCAGATTCCTTTAATGGCCGGGTCCTGGGATACCAGCTCTTCCACCATGTCCATGTCCGGCCCGTCGATGTGCATGGGCACATTGATCATTTCGATGCCGAAAAATTCCGTGATCTTAAAGTGGCGGTCGTACCCGGGAACGGGACAGAGGAATTTGACTTTCGGCAGACGGCACCAGGGCGTGTTTCCCATGACGCCGTGGGTCATGGAACGGGCTACCGTGTCGAACATAACGTTCAAGCTTGAGTTGCCGTAAATGATGATATTGTCCGGTTCCACCTCAGACATGGCGCCCAGCAGTCTTTTGGCTTCCGGTATTCCGTCGATGACGCCGTAATTGCGGCAGTCCACGCCGGTTTCACATCTTAGATCGGAATCCCCTTTCAGAACATCCATCATGGCCATGGACAGGTTCAGCTGGTCCTGCGCCGGTTTTCCTCGGGACATGTCCAGCTTCAGGCCCTTTTCTTTGACCTTTTTATACTCTTCTTCCAGCCTTTCCTTTTCAAAGAGCAGCTCCTTTTGGGTCATTTCCGTGTACTTTTTCATGTATTAGCCTCCTCACCCGGTTCTCTTTACTTATCTGTACGATTTTCCTATTTTACTGTGAAAGTTTCGTTAAGTCAAGCATTACTCTTGAAACGAAATGTTTTATCCGTTGCCGAGGGAGTTTTTTTGTGATATTCTTTTGTCACATTATACTCGCGAACGAATTTATACTCGCGAACGAATTTAAATGTCCGTTGTAATTTTATGCCGCGGTATATACAGTTACACTAAAATAATTGCCTACGGCAATTATTAAGTGTAACTAGTATATATTCACAGGAAAGGAAATCGAACATGTGGATGGCAGATAATTGGAAAGATTATGAGGTTTTGGATGCCTCCGGCGGAGAAAAGCTGGAGCGCTGGGGCGATTATGTCCTGATCCGCCCGGACCCCCAGGTCATATGGGATACCGGGCGCGTCTCGTCTTACTGGAAGCGCCCGAATGCCCACTATCACAGGAGCAACAAGGGCGGCGGCGAGTGGGAGTTTATAGACCTGCCGGATCAGTGGCAGATCCGCTACAAGAATCTTGTTTTTAATAGAGAGCTTGTTTTTAATTTAAAGCCTTTCAGTTTTAAGCATACCGGCCTTTTTCCGGAGCAGGCGGCCAACTGGGACTGGTTTTCCCAGAAGATCCGTTCCGCAGGAAGGCCTGTCCGTGTTCTTAACCTGTTTGCCTATACCGGCGGAGCAACCCTTGCCGCGGCAGCTGCCGGCGCCAGTGTTACCCATGTTGACGCCTCTAAGGGCATGGTGGGCTGGGCGAAGGAGAATGCCATTTCTTCCGGCCTTAAGGATGCTCCTATCCGCTATCTGGTGGATGACTGCGTGAAGTTTGTGGAGAGGGAGATCCGCCGCGGCAGCACCTATGATGCCATTATCATGGACCCGCCTTCTTATGGGCGGGGTCCCAAGGGCGAGATCTGGAAGATTGAGGATGCCATTCATCCCCTTATCCGCCTGCTGGTCCGGCTGCTTTCCAAAGACCCCCTCTTTTTCCTCATCAATTCCTACACCACAGGCCTGGCCCCTTCGGTTCTCTCCTACATGCTAAGCTACGAGCTCTCCCGCTTCGGAGGCCATGTAGAAGCCGGAGAACTCGGCCTTCCCGTAACCTCCACCACCCTCCCCCTCCCCTGCGGCTCCTCCGGGCGCTGGGAAGCCTGAAAATATTGGGTAACAGCCAATATAGGCTTTGTGCTTCTCCGGACGGGTAAGAGCCAATATAGGCTTTGTGCCCCTCCGGACGGGTAACCGCCAATATAGGCTTTGTGCCCCTCCGGACAGGTAACCGCCAATATAGGCTTTGTGCCCCTCCGGACGGGTAACAGCCAATATAGGCTTTGTGCCCCTCCGGACGGGTAACAGCCAATATAGGCTTTGTG
>CAMNNO010000019.1 GCA_946545475.1 uncultured Blautia sp. | reverse complement strand
CGGGGGTAGAGGCGAGGCAAGCCTCCCTCTACCCTATTATCGCAGGGGCGGCGTATAAGACTGCAAGGCAGAGTTTGACAAAGAAGAAAAAATAGAATATAATAAAATGGATTTTGTCTTAAAAATCCAACAAATTATCTAATAATTTTTCGGAATGCGCGATATCGTCATGCGGAATGGCAGAAAAAACAATCCTTAAAAAAGGAAAGGAGAAAATATATGGACAACCATCTTGAAGGATCCCAGCAGAACGAGACGAACACCCCGGTTTCCTCTCATAAAAAAACAAAACGCCGCAAAGGCTTTGTGGACCATCTCCTCACCCTTGTGCTGGTAGCCGCTATCGCGGTAGGCGGTTACGCGGCCTATAACCTGATCACGATATACCGGGAATACAAGACAGGCGTGGACGAATATAATGATCTCGCCAATATGGCGATCATGGAAAACGTTAACGATAAATCGAAGGCTCCGCATCCGGAAACGGCCAGCGGCCAGACATCAGAAGAAAATGCCGGTGCTTCTGAGAGCTCTTCTTCCGGAGAGGGCGGCTCCTGGTACGAGTACGAGGACGACTACTGGGAATACGGCGAGGAGGAAGAATCGGTCTATGACCTGGACGACGATCCCGAAGCCCTTCCGGCGGAACCGGCGGCCAGTCTTTATGAGAACGTTGACACCCGCAGCTATATGGTGGCACACTATATCACCGATGATTTCCAGAAGAGAGAGTCTTATGGCATGGCTTCGGCCATAGAGACATTAGTTCACGAGACATCAGTTCACGAGACATCGGTTCCCGAAACAATGGTTCACGAAAGCACCGCCGACGCGGCGGCAGCTGAAACCGATGCCTCTGAAACAGATACCGTTGAAACGGCTACCACTGAAACGGCTACTGCTGAAACTGCTATCGCTGAAACTGGTATCGCTGAAACTGGTATCATTGAAACCGATATCATTGAAACCGATATCGTCAAAGAAAAGCCGACATACCACGTCAACTTTGGCCGAGGAACGGTGGCCTGGACGGACGGGGAAAGCCAGACGGCGGCTCTGGATGTGGATAAGGTCGCCCAGGTGAACATGGATAACCAGAAGACCACCGACCGCCGGGCATCCGCCATTGAACTGAACCGTTCGGCTGTCGTGCCGCCGCTGAAAATTGATTTCTCGACGCTGAAAGCCGTCAACGATGACGTTATCGGATGGCTGTATGTCGAGGCTCTGGGCGACATTATCAATTACCCCATGGTCAAGGGTGATGATAACGAATACTATCTCCACAATACCTACTGGCACACCTATAACTTTAGCGGGACCATCTTCATCGACTACCAGAACAGCCGGGACTTTAGCGATCCCAACACTCTGATCTACGGCCACAATATGAAGAACGGTTCCATGTTCGGGAGCCTCAGCAGCTTTATCACGAACGCCAGCACCTTCGCCAGAAGCCGCTACTTCTGGATCTTCACACCGGAGGCCGCCTACCGCTACGAGATCATCTCAGCCTTTACATCTCCCGTAGCCGGCGAGGTCTATAACCTGTTTGATGGCCCAAGCAACCTCTTCAAGGACTGGATGGAGCGCATGATCAGCTACTCCGGCATTCCGGGGCAGCCGCAGATCAATACCAAAAAGCTCAGCGTCAACGACAAGATCGTTACGCTTTCCACCTGCACAGGCGACTACTCGACACGTTTCGTGGTCCTTGGGCGCCGGGTGAATACCGTCAAAGTCAGGAATGCCGGGTAAGCGGCTGCAGGCCATGGAGCCGCGCTCTTTCGCCGCATGCTCATAAGGCGGAATCTCAAATAAGGCTATCAAAGAAAAAGGTATCAAACCATGAAGGAAAAAGTCAGGATCATACTGCTAAGCCTAATAAAAACACTGGTATCTCTGACCATTTTGTCCGGCATTATTTATGCTGCTTCAGGGGAAGGGTTTTTTATCCGCCTGCTGGAGGATCCGGAAATGCTGTCCTCCTGTGTGCTGCCCCTCCTCCGTTCGGCTGAAATATGGGGCATATCGCTGGGCGCGCTGGCCCTCTCGGGCGCTCTCCTGGGCATTCTGGCCGGAAGAAGGGCGGGGGAGCGTGCCCTGGAAGGCAAAAAGGCCTCTCCCCTGCTCGGGCAGGGCTCGCCTCTTCCCGTCGTGCCCGCGTGTTGTGCGGGGATGCCTCTTCTCTTTATCCTGGGCGTTTATCTGCGCTTTATCCCGGTCATGTTTCGCCCGGAGGAGATCATAAGCTTTATCCTGCCGGTGCTCACGATCCTTGTGTGCCTTATGCGGCCCGTAAGCGTGCCGGTAAGGCTGGCGGTTTACCATGCCATGACATCTGAGGATTCCCGCCTGAAAAAGAACAGCGGGATGGCGACTGGCCGGATCTATAAAACCAATGTCAGGAGGATCGCATGTCTTTCCCTTCTGGACAGCCTGGTAAAGATTCTTCCCTGGCTGGTCCTGTGCGAAGCGGTCCTGGAATTTATTTACGGCATTCCCGGAATATGCCGCATGTTTATCACCAGCCTGCAAAGGCTGAGCCTGGATTCCGTCTACTCGGCTCTTATCGCCCTCAGTGCGGGTATTCTGGTCATTGGCTTTGCCTTAAGCGCTATAAGGGGCTTTATCTGCCCGGTACCGCTTTATGTGGAAGAGCTGTACGCCCGTTACGAAAAGAAGAGCCGCCTGTTTCCCATAGCACTTTTCATTCTTCTGCTCATCCTTGTCGGAGGGATCGCCGGCGGCGTTCTGGGCCTGGATCCGTTTGCCGCCAATGCCAGCGAACGCTTTCTCATGCCGGGACCTTCCCATCTGTTTGGAACCGATGATATGGGAAGGGATTATCTTGCCCGTGTCCTTGATGCGGTTCAAAATACCAGCCTGGCTGCCCTTCTGTCCGGAGCGGCCATGAGCTTTTTTGCTCTGCTCCTGTCGACGCTTATCCGGAGGGGAAAAGCCTTCGGCCGGGTCCTGCTTTTTATTCTTGAAGCCGCATCGGCCCTTCCCCTGGCATTTCTGCTATTCCTGATCAGAGGCATGAGCGGGAGCATCTATGCACTTGCCATCTGCCTTTCTGCCGCAGGGGCTGCTGAAGCGGCCGTCTTTTATCAGAGAACAGGCGGTAACGGTGAAGGAATGAAGGGAAAGACAAAAAGGCAGCTGCGGCGCATCGGCAGCCTTCTGGTGCGGCAGCTTATCATAGCGGTCCTGCTGGAGAGCACACTCTCATTCCTTGGCATAGGCGCCCCGGCAGCTTATCCTACCCTCAGCGTTCTGATCGCATACGGCAAAATGAATCTGATCATGCATCCCCATCTGACTTTCATTCCGGCCGCGGTCGCTGTCCTGCTGACCTCGTGCCTGGCCAGCATGTGGAAGGCACTGGCCGGACAGGGCCAGGATGGGAAAGAGGAGGAAGAAGATAAAGCGGCTGTATTTGCCGGAAAGGAGGCACCTGATGGGAACGCTTCTTAATGTGGAAAACCTGTCCGTTTCCCTGAAAGCAGGAAACCAGGAAAGAACGGTGCTTTCGAGTGTCAGCCTTAAGGTGGATGAAGGCGAGATCCTTGGCGTTGTAGGGGAAGCCTTAAGCGGAAAAAGCCTGACGGCATCGGCCATCTTCCGCCTTCTGCCAGGCGGCGCCAGGGTCCTGTCCGGAAGGATACGTTATCGGGAACAGGATCTTTTGCCCTTGGAGGAGGCAGAGCTTTATCCTCTGTACCAGGAGAAGCTGCAGCTCATCCGCCCCTTCACGGGCGCGGAGCTTGTTGAGAGTATCAACTATTATAAGGTCCGAGAGCACATGGCGGATGCCCTGACAAGAAAAGAAAAAATGTCCCGGAGCGTCCTCACATCCCGGGCCGAGTATTATCTGGCAAAGGCGGGGATCCCGGAGCCTTCCGACATATTGGAGAGATACCCCAATTCGCTTCCCTATGCCATGCGTCAGCAGCTCTATCTGGCAAAGGCGCTGGCGGGCGGCGCAGAGCTTGTTGTCCTGGATGATATGGATACGTGTTTTAAAGGCTTCACGGAAGAAGAAAAGCAGACCTTTGTGTCGGTCCTGCAAAGGCTGAGGGATTATGACGGCCTGTCGCTGCTCATCTTTACCCGGGACTTTGATATAGCCTCCTCTCTTTGCGATCGGGCGATGCCCATACAGGAAGGCTATGCTTTTGCGGACAGCGCCATCGAGCTTTCGGGGTATCGGCTATGAGCGGGATAAACAGAAGAAAAGCGATCATCGCCATGAGCGGGGGCGTGGATAGCTCAGTCGCCGCGTACCTGACTTACCAAAAGGGCGATGAGTGCCTGGGCGCCACCATGCAGCTGTTCGGCAACGAGGATATCGGAGAAGAAAAAGAAAAAAGCTGCTGCAGCCTTTCCGATGTCGAGGATGCCAGGCGGGTGGCGTACCGCATAGGGTTTCCCTTTTATGTTTTTAACTTCAAAGAGGACTTCCGGCGCGAAGTTATGGACCGCTTTGCACAGGCTTACTGGGAGGGGAAAACCCCAAACCCCTGCATTGACTGCAACCGGCATATGAAATTTGACCGCCTGCTCGGCCGCATGCGGGAGATCGGATATGACTATATCGTAACCGGCCACTATGCCCGGGTCGCCTTTGACGAGGCTTCGGGCAGATTCCTGCTGAAAAAAGGGCTTGACCCCGGTAAGGACCAGTCCTATGTTCTTTACAATCTGACACAGGAGCAGCTGTCCTGTGTGGAATTTCCGCTGGGAGCCTATACCAAGGCCGAGGTCAGGCGCATTGCGCAGGAACAGGGCTTTGTCAACGCCAGAAAACACGACAGCCAGGACATTTGCTTTGTCCCGGATGGCGATTATGCTTCCTTTATTGAAAGCTATACCGGCCGGAAAGCGGCCGAAGGCGATTTTGTCGATAAGGACGGGTTTATTCTGGGGCGCCACAGGGGGATCATCCACTATACCATCGGCCAGAGGCGGGGACTTGCCATTCCGGCGTCCCGGCGGCTTTATGTGTGCCGCCTGGACATGGCGGCTAACCGGGTGGTCCTTGGGGATAACGCGGATTTGTTTTCCCGGGAGCTGGTCGCCACGGATGTGAACCTCATTGCCTGCGACCGCCTGGATGAGCCAAGGCATCTCAAGGCAAAGATCCGATACCGCCATCCCGAAATGCCCTGCACAGCCTGGCAGGATGCGGAAGGAAAGCTGCACGTCCGTTTCGACCAGGACGTGCGCGCCATCACCAGAGGACAGGCCGTGGTCCTGTACGATGAGGACGTGGTGGTGGGAGGAGGTATCATAGACTGAGGGGAAGGCTCCGCCTTTCGGGCACGAGTCCCAAGCCCCGGGAAAATGGGAAAATTCATGGCAAGAAACCTTCACTTAGCGAAAAATAGTTATTGAAATTTTTCCCCTGCTATGATAGTATTGATACCAGCTGATTTAGGAGGTGTTAACCAGTTGGGAGTTTTAAGAGTACTTTTATCTATCCTTTTTGTCATTGATTGCGTAGCGCTCACCGTTGTCGTCCTTATGCAGGAAGGCAAGTCCCAGGGCCTTGGCGCTCTTTCCGGAGCCACGGATTCCTATTGGGGCAAAAACAAAGGCCGTACCATGGAGGGTGGCCTCGTCCGCTTCACAACCATGATGGGTATTGCATTTTTTGTGCTTGCCATTCTTCTGAATATCATTGGCTGATGCCACATGTCACTATTCAGGCCAAAAACTCCTGTATACGCTGCCGCTGCCCCAAAAGCCTGCCGCGTCCTACAGGAGTTTTTTGTTATTATCGCCTTGCGGCGAAGGCCGCCCCGCAGGCGATCCGTTTTTTTTATATTTTCGTTAAAGTTTACTTTTCCTTTGTAAGATTATGGAGTATAATAGAGATATCATATAGACTCGAGGTTTTACGGATGGCAAAAGCGAAAGGAATAAAGTTAATAGCCAACAATAAAAAGGCGTATCACGATTATTTTATAGAGGATACCTATGAGGCCGGCATTGCCCTGGCGGGAACCGAGGTAAAGTCTCTGCGCATGGGAAAATGCAGTATCAAGGAAGCCTATGTCCAGATCAACCACGGGGAGGTTTTTGTCAACGGCATGCACATCAGCCCTTATGAAAAAGGGAATATCTTCAACAAGGATCCCCTGCGGGTGCGTAAGCTCCTCCTTCACAGGAGCGAGATCCGCAAGCTCGAATCCAAGCTGAAGGAAAAAGGGCTGACGCTGGTCCCGCTGCAGGTATATTTTAAAAACAGCCTGGTAAAAGTGGAAGTCGGCCTGGCAAGAGGCAAAAAGCTTTATGATAAACGCCAGGACATTGCCAAAAAGGACCAGCGCCGGGAAGCCGAAAGAGAATTTAAGGTCCGCAACCTTTAAAGCAAAAGGGAGAATATTATGAAAAGGGTATTATTAAAGCTAAGCGGGGAAGCCCTCTCGGGCGAGCGCAAGACAGGTTTTGATGAAAAAACGGTTTTATCGGTCTGCCGCCAGATTGCGGGTCTTTCCCAGGAAGGCATGCAGATCGGGATCGTCATTGGCGGCGGAAATTTCTGGCGAGGCCGGACATCGGAAACCATCAACCGGGATAAGGCCGATCAGATCGGGATGCTGGCTACGGTCATGAACTGTATCTATGTCTCGGAGATCTGCACATTTCTGGGGCTTAAGACCAGGATATATACCCCGTTTGCCTGCGGAGGCTTCACAAGGCTCTATTCCAGGGATGAGGCCATAAGCGACCTCAATGACGGCCGCATTGTATTTTTTGCCGGCGGAACGGGACATCCTTATTTTTCCACCGATACGGCTACCGTTCTCCGGGCGGTGGAGATCGAGGCGGAAGCCATTCTTCTGGCAAAAGCCGTGGATGGCATCTATGACAGCGATCCCAAGGTGAATCCTTCGGCCAGACGCTACGATGAGATCACCATTCAGGAGGTCGTGGATAAAAAACTGGCGGCTATGGACCTGACGGCTTCCATCATGTGCATGGAGCAGAAGATGCCCATGCTGGTTTTCGGCCTGACCGAAAGCAGCATCCTGGATACCGTACACGGAAACTTCTACGGCACCAGGGTGACGGTATAGGATAGCAGGGCAGACATGGCGGGTTTTCGCCGCTTTAGCGGACACATTTCCGCTGAAAATTTGTGCGCACACTATAGCTAGCATTATGGGAGGATTAAAAGATGGACGAAAGAATTCAGAAATACGAAGAGAAGATGACAAAGACCCTCAGCGGCTTTGAAGCAGAACTTTTGACTATCCGGGCCGGCAGAGCCAATCCCCACATCCTGGATAAGCTGACCGTGGATTACTATGGCGCCATGACGCCTCTGCAGCAGGTCGCGAATATTACGGTTCCGGAAGCCCGCATCGTTCAGATCCAGCCCTGGGAATCCAGCCTCATCAAAAAGATCGAGAAGGCCATCCTCGCCTCCGACCTTGGCCTTAATCCCAGCAATGACGGTAAGGTCATCCGCCTGATCTTCCCGGAACTGACGGAAGAGCGCCGTAAAGATCTGGTCAAAGATATCAAGAAGAAAGGCGAGGCAGCCAAGGTCGCCGTCCGCAATATCCGCCGCGATGCCAATGAGGCCTTTAAGAAGCTGGAAAAGGAAGGCGTTTCAGAGGACGAGACCAAGGAGCTGGGAGACGATGTCCAGAAGCTGACAGATAAGTTCATCAAGAACATCGATGAGGCTGTGGAAAAGAAGTCCAAGGAGATCATGACCGTCTGATCATGCCCACCGGCCGCTTGAGGCTAACAAAACCAATTAAAAAACCTGGCAAAAGTATTGTTCATTGGCCAGGACAGGGCAGATGGAGGGCGTCCTCTTTCTGCCCTTTGCTTTTATCGCAGGCCCGTGCAGGGGAATCATCGCGCGGGACTGCTGATCTATCATAAAGAAAGGTGATTTGATGAATGTACCTGATCACGTTGCTATCATTCTGGATGGCAACGGCCGCTGGGCAAAGGCAAAGGGCATGCCAAGGACCTACGGCCATATGAAAGGATGCGCCAACCTGGAGTCTATCTGTGATGATGTCCGGGACCTGGGGATCAAGTATCTGTCGGTATATGCCTTTTCAACAGAAAACTGGAAGCGCTCGCGGGAAGAGGTCGAAGCCCTCATGCGGCTTTTCCGCAGCTATCTGAAACGATGCCTTAAGATAGCCGAGCGCAACCAGATGCGTGTAAAGATTATCGGGGATATCAGCGCGTTTGATGAAGATATCCAGGAGAGCATAAGAAAACTGGAGGATTTCTCCAAAGACTACAAAGACCTGTATTTCCAGATCGCGCTGAACTACGGCTCGCGGGACGAGATCGTCCGGGGCATGCGCCGCATGGCGGAGGATATCAGGTCCGGGAAGGCTTCGCCCGACAATATAGATGAGGATTTTATAGGAACGTATCTGGATACGGCAGGCATTCCGGACCCGGATCTTCTGATCCGGACCAGCGGAGAGATGCGCCTGTCCAACTTCCTGTTATGGCAGCTGGCCTACACGGAATTTTATTTTACGGATGTCTACTGGCCGGACTTCGATAAGGCTGAGCTTGTCAAGGCCATTGAATATTATAATAACCGCGACCGGCGTTACGGCGGCGTCAAGGAGGGGTAAATATGTTCCAGACGCGTCTGAAAAGCGGCATCGTCCTTGTGGCCGCGGCTCTTGTCACCATCTGGTGCTCCGGCATTGTGCTCTGCTGCACGCTGCTGGCTCTGTCCCTGATCGGTATGTCCGAATACTATCGGGTCATGGGGCTTCATAAGGAACACTACGGCATTCTGGAGATTACAGCCTTTGCCTCTGCCGTGCTATATTATATAGGGGTTTATGCGAATGCCGGGCGCTATGCGGCGGCGGCTATCGTTCTTCCGCTCATTCTCCTGATGGGCGTTTATGTTTTCGCCTATCCGCGCATTGTCATCCAGGACATCCAGACGGCATACTTCGGCTTTCTGTATGTGGCCGTTATGCTGTCGTTTATCTTAAGGACAAGGCTTCTGCCGGACGGCGGCTATCTGGTATGGCTGATCTTTCTGTGCTCCTGGGGGTGTGACACCCTGGCCTACTGTACCGGGATGCTTATCGGCAAACATAAGATGGCGCCCATACTGAGCCCCAAAAAGACAGTAGAAGGCGCCATAGGCGGCGTTCTGGGAGCGGCCATTCTCGGCCTTATCTTTGCCGCTGTCACGGGCGGCACGCTGTACCGCTATGCGCTGATCTGCGCGGTGGGCGCCCTGATCTCCATGATCGGCGACCTGGCCGCTTCTGCCATTAAAAGAAACCAGGATGTCAAGGATTACGGAACGCTGATCCCCGGACACGGGGGAGTGCTGGACCGCTTTGACAGTGTGATCTTTACGGCGCCCGTTATTTATTTCCTGGCCATGCTTGTGCTGTATTAATGATGTCTACTGATCATGATTTTTATAAGAATCCGCCAGAAAACCCACGTACCCTTGGGTCATGGGATGAATGGCGGCCTATATTACAGCTTTAAATATCATGCGAAAAAGTAACGTTGTGGATATGACTATCCTATACGCTAGGGGCGAAGTGGACACGCCTGTAAGAATAAGGATTGCATAAGCAGTCAAACTTCTTAAACAGAGCCGTCAGGCTCTCAGAAGCCACAGACCTTTATGGTCTGTGGTAGTTCACTGATCAAACCAATCCCTGTAGTTATAATATACCGCGGCAAGGATCAAAAGGTGTTACTTTGTTGTGTTCGCGAGTATAAGAGGAAACAGATCCCTATGATTAAAAAGAGAATAGCAATACTGGGTTCCACCGGTTCTATCGGGACTCAGACTTTGGATGTGGTAAGGTCTTCCGGCGATATGGAGGTCCTGGCGGTTGCCGCCGCCAGAAATATTGACCGGCTGGAAGAACAGATCCGGGAGTTTCGGCCCCTTCTGGCAGCAGTCTGGGATGAGGATGCGGCAAAAGAGCTGAGCGTCCGGGTCAAGGATACATCGACCAGGATAAGCGCCGGCATGGACGGCCTCATTGAAGCCGCTACCCTGCCCGGAGCGGATATCGTTGTGACGGCTATTGTGGGAATGATCGGCATCAGGCCGACGATAGAAGCCATAAAGCACAAAAAAACGATCGCCCTGGCCAACAAGGAGACTCTGGTGACGGCCGGCCATCTGATCATGCCCCTTTCCCGGGAAATGGGTGTCTCCATCCTGCCGGTGGACAGCGAACACAGCGCCATCTTCCAGGCCATTCACGGCGAGGACCCGAGGGATATAAGCAAGCTTATCATTACCGCCTCGGGCGGGCCCTTCCGGGGGATGAAAAAGAGCGATCTTATGTCCGTCAAAAAAGAGGATGCCCTGAGGCATCCCAACTGGGCCATGGGACAGAAGATCACCATCGACAGTGCTACCATGGTCAACAAAGCCCTGGAGGTCATGGAGGCCAGGTGGCTGTTTGATATGCCCCTGGACCGCATCCAGGTGGTGGTGCAGCCCCAGAGCATCATCCACTCCATGGTCGAATTTGTCGACGGGGCCGTTATGGCCCAGATGGGCGTGCCGGATATGCGGCTTCCGATCCAGTATGCCCTGACCTATCCGCAAAGGCGTTATCTGCCGGGAAAACGCCTTGATTTTGAGGACCTTCGGCGGATAACCTTTGAAGCTCCCGACACTGAAACCTTTAAAGGACTTCCGCTCGGCATAGAGGCGGCGGTCTCAGCGGGCACGATGCCTGCCGTTTTCAACGCAGCCAACGAATACGCCGTCAGGTGCTTCCTTAACGGACAGATCGGCTTCCTTGACATCTACGATATGATCCGCTGCGCCATGGACGCCCACCACGTCAAGATGTGCCCGGATCTTGACGATATACTGGCTGCGGAGAAGGAGGCGCAGGAAAGTATAGAAAGCAGGTGGGATATTTGAAGATCATCATTGCCCTGATCATTTTCAGCGCGATCATTCTGTTTCATGAACTGGGGCATTTTCTTCTGGCAAAGGCCAACCATATTGTGGTGACGGAATTTTCCCTTGGCATGGGGCCAAGGCTCATCTCCTTCAAGAAGGGCACCACGCGGTATTCCTTAAAGCTCCTTCCCTTCGGGGGAAGCTGCGCCATGCTTGGCGAGGACACGGAGGATGATCAGCCGGGAAGCTTTCTGGCGGCCCCGGTATGGGGAAGGATCCTTGTGGTCGTCGCCGGGCCGGTTTTCAATTTTATACTTGCTTTTGCCCTGTCCCTCATTATTGTCGGCGCTACAGGCTCCGATGAGCCGGTGGTCGGATATGTCCAGGAAAACTCCGGCGCTTATGCGGCCGGCCTTCGCGAAGGGGACCGGATCGTCTCCTATCAGGGCTATTCGGTCGATCTTAGCCGTGATGTATCCATGTATGCCTACTTTCATCCGCTCACCGAGGAGACGACCATTCGGCTTGCCATAGAAAGAGGCGGCAAAGAAGAGAGCCTTGCCTTTTCGCCGCAGGTCGATAAGAGGTATCTCCTGGGGTTTATGCGTTCTGATGAAAGTTCCATGACGGTGGAATCGCTTATAGAAGGCATGCCCCTTGAAGAAGCCGGCCTCCAGAGCGGCGATGTCATCACGGAGGTAAACGGAACAAAGACACCGGATGGCGAAGCCTACAATGCCTATCTTGCCGAGCACCCGCTGGGCGATGAGGAGATCAGCATCGTCTATGAGCGCGATGGCGAAAGCCATACCACCGTCATCACGCCCCGGGAATACAAAAGCGTATCCTCCGGATTCCAGGAAAGCTCAGGCCTTTTTAAAGAAAGAGGGCTTGGCATTGTGAAATACGCCTTCCTGGAAGTCAGATACATGATCCGGACAACGCTCCTCACGCTTAAGGGCCTGTTTACCGGGCTTGTATCGATCCAGGACATGTCGGGGCCGGTCGGCGTGGTGGATGCCATCGGAAGCACCTATGAAGCCACCAAGAGCAGCGGCCCCCTGATCCAGTGGATGAGCCTTTTAAGCCTGGCCGTCCTGCTTTCGGCAAACCTGGGCGTTATGAACCTCCTGCCCATTCCCGCCCTGGATGGAGGAAGGCTTTTGTTCCTTTTGGTGGAAGCCGTGAGGAGAAAGCCGGGTAACCGCCAGCTTGAAGCCGTTGTCAATTTCACAGGCCTCATGCTGCTTCTGGTGCTGATGGTCTTTATCATGTATCAGGACATCGCCAAGATCGTTATGTGACAAGCGCGGAGTCGGCGCGGTAAACGAGTAAGCTTGCCGATATTTTGAAAATTTGTATATATGTTATGATAAAACTGACAAATAACAAAGCTGATGCACAGCAAAACTGATGCATAGCAAAATCGGCGCATGATAAAGTTGGTAATAAAAGCAATTTTCGCCGATATTTTCATATATATTCGTCAGTTTTTTAATAATTTATACCTTGCGAAAAAAGCCCGGAAAAGCTAAAATAAAGACAGCATCGCTGGAATCAAGAACAATGGGTTCAAAATTGAGGTTGACGTAAGGCTTATTTTAATGCTATAATCTTTTAGATCATTTGTTAGAAGGCCTGTTAGCCACAGCAATCTATATTTGTGAACACAGAAAATGCGGGGCATTTTTAGGTACTTTCTTATATTTACCGTTTGCCGAAAGGGATAGCAATGGACAATAATTCAAACAATCAGGTCATCAGCCTGCAAAACCAGAATGAGATGGAAGAGACCATCGATCTTAGAGAGTTATTTTACGCGCTCAAGAAGCACGTTTTTCTGATCGTCCTGATCGGGATCCTGTGCGGCTGCGTGGCAGGGGTTGTGACCATCTTTTTCATGACGCCGGTTTTCAAATCCGAATCCAGCCTGCTGGTCATTTCCAAAGAAACGACTCTGACATCTATTGCTGACCTTCAGCTTGGCACACAGCTGACCAAGGACTACAAAGTCCTGATAACCACGACATCCGTTCTGGAAGAGGTGATCGAAAACCTCGGTATCGAGGTGAGCCCGGAGACCCTTCGAAGGGATATCACCATCAACAATCCATCGGATACGCGCATCCTGGAGATCTCAGTCTCCAACCCGGAGCCCGAGATGGCCAAAAAGATCGTGGATGAGCTGGCCGTGGTCGCCTCGGACTACATTGCCGATAAAATGGAGGTCATTCCCCCAAAGATCATCGAAGAAGGCAAGGTTCCCACCGTCCAGACGTCACCAAGCCTTAAGAAGAACGTGCTCATAGGCATTCTCCTTGGCTTTATGCTGACGGCCGGCATTATTGCGGCCATTACCGTTATGGATGATTCCATCAAGAACGAGGACGATATCGCAAAATACCTTGGTCTTTCCCTGCTGGCCTCCATCCCCGACCGTAAGGATTACATCAATACGAAGTCGGGACGCGACAAAGCGAGCAAAAGAAAACAGAAACATTAAGAGGAGTTAAGCTTAAGATGAAAAAAGTTTCCATGAAGGATGTCCGCAAGCCGGATTACTTCTATTCCGAGGCCATAAAAACTCTCAGGACGAATCTCCAGTTTTCCGGAAGCAAGATCAAGAGCATTTTGCTGACCAGCTGCTATCCCAATGAAGGAAAAAGCGACATCGCCTTTTCCCTCTCAAAAGAGATGGGGGATATCGGCAAAAAGACATTGCTTCTGGATGCTGACATCCGTAAGTCAACCTATATGTCGCGCTTCCGCGTGGAAGAGAAGATCGGCGGCCTGTCCCAGTACCTGAGCGGACAGATCGAGATCCAGGATCTGATCTGCCAGACAAACTACCAGGATATGGACATTATATTTGCCGGCCGCTCGGCGCCCAACCCCTCCGGGCTTCTGGGCAGCGAAATGTTTGTTAATCTCTTAGAGAAAGTGCGGGAGGTTTACGACTACGTCATCATTGACACGCCTCCGATCAGCACGATCATCGATGCTGCCGTGGTCGCCGAGCATGCCGATGGCGCCATACTGGTCATCGAAGCCGAGACGGTCAGCCACAAGGTGGCCGCAAGAGCCTTAGAACAGCTGAGAATGAGCGGCTGCGAGGTTCTTGGAGCTGTCCTCAATAAAGTGGACACCAAGAAGGATAAGTATTATAATCATTATTACAGCCGCTATGGTTCCTATTACAGGCGCAATCAGGAAACCATTCAGGATACCAAAGAATAAGAGGCATAGTTGTCATAAAAAGAAGGGGTTTTCATGTTTGTCCGAAATAATAAGATCCGCCTGTGCCTGATTTCATGCCTGGCGGCAGGCATTCTGTCTGCCGTGGCCTTGCATGGACTTTCAGCCGTTCCCGGCAGGAATGCGTCAGGGTACATTCAAGAGACCATCGAAAAAAAGACCGTGGCCGTTCAGAAGACGCCGAGGGGCATCATTTCCTATGAGGGAAAAGATTATAAGTATAATGATCACTTAAGCAACTATCTTTTCCTTGGCATCGATACGCATGACACGGCGGAGGATGTGAGAAATGTCGGTCAGGCCGGCCAGGCCGATGCCATCTTTGTCGTTTCCTACGACAGGCAGACGGAAAGCGCCCGTCTCCTTATCATTCCCCGCGATACGCTCGCAGAGATCGAAATCCATAATCCCAGAGGAGAAGTGATCGGCAAGACTATCGACCACATTAACCTGCAATACGGATATGGGGATGGCGGACGGGAAAGCTGCCTCCTTATGGAGGACGCGGTTTCGGCTCTCCTGGGCGGCATTCCGTTCCAGGGCTACTGTGCCCTTAAGATGGACGGTATACCTCTTCTGGCTGACATGATCGGCGGGGTGGAGGTGGTCGTCCCGGATGACAGCCTGGAGGAGAAGTATCCGGAGTTCGCGAAAGGCGCCACGGTGCTGCTCACCAAAGACAATGTCGAGCATTTCCTGCGTTCCCGGGATACCAAGATCTCCCAGAGCGCTCTGGCTCGTCAGGGCCGGCACCGTGTATTTATCGAGGCTTTTGTCAAAAAGGCAAAGGTGATGGCCGAGAAGGAGTCTGGCTTTGTCGCCAGGTTTTACGACGGCGTTAAGCCCTATATGGTGACCAGCATGAGCAATGACCTGTTTGCCAAGCTTCTGACCGCGAACGCGCAGGGAATGGATACGCTGCCCGGGGAAGGGGCTGTGGGCATTTTATATGATGAATATCATGTCAATGAGGACGAGCTCCAGAAGCTTATCATGGACATGTTTTACAAAGAAGCCTGATACAAAAGAAGTTTGATATAAAAGAGGGCTGATACAAAAGAAGATAGTTAGTGCAGGGCACGATTATCTATATATTTATCATTTTTTCTAAGAAAAGGAGAGATGCAACTATGAAATTGTCAAAGAGAGTCATCGCAGGTGTTGTATCCGCAATTATGATGCTCAGCGTTGTCAACGTTTTTGCTGTCACGAGCTCCAGTGTCGAGCCCACGATCGTTCCTACGCTTACACCTACGCCTGTTCCTACCGCTACACCTACACCTGCTCCCAGACCTACTACGGCTCCCGCTCCCGTTGTCCGTCCGACTACTCCGAGCACTCCAAGCGCTCCTGCAGCACCGGCTGCAACGCCCACCCCGGTTCCCGAGAAGCTGGATGAGGAGACCCAGGCTCCGGCAAACGAAGCTTATTATTCCACTAAGCTGACCGATGAGAAGTTCAAAGAGCTGGTTGACGAGGATGTCGTTGAGTTCTTTGAGGAGTTCAACAAAGGCGAAAAGGAAGAAAAGGACCTGGCTGAAGCCATTGCTCTTATGGCCCGCATGACCAAAGATCCGGAGCTTAAGACTCTGCTCCAGGGTGCCTTTGATGTCGCGGACAAGAAGGAAGCCGTCACCGGCTTTACCGCTCTTCTCTGGAAGGACAATGCCACCAAGGTTCTTAATGAGAACGGCAAGTATGAGATCATTCTCAGCAACCCGAAGTTTGTCAAGGATCTCAAGAATCCGGTCTTCCTGCATTACGCTGTTAACGACGAAGGCATTGCCTATTTCGAAGCTGTCGAGCCGAAGAGCTACGACGAAGAAGCCAAGGCTTTCACGCTTGAGCTGAACCCGGTGGAAGCTGCCATCGCTCTCTTTGCTGATAAATAATTCGGATCTGCGATAACGATATATATAGAAAACGAATAAAATATAGAAAAGACTCTCATGGAAGATGGAGCCTGAAATCCTTTGCGGGAGTTCGGACTCCTGTCTGTGAGAGTCTTTTTCCATATGATCCCAATATGATGAAAAGGAGAGATGCTGCTATGAAGATATCAAAAAGAGCCGCCGCATGCCTGGCGTCCGCCATCATGGCGTTTTGCGCGGTCAGCGCTTTTGCTTCGGAGTCTGGCTATTCTGATGTGCCTGGCGATGAGAAGGGCGAGGAACGTCTTGACGAGAGCGTGGATGACTTTCTCGACGATTTCAACGCCGGCAAGAAGGACGAAAAAGACCTGGCTGCGGTCATTACCCTTATGTCCCGCATGACCGATGACCCGGAGATAAGATCAAAACTTTCGGAGGCGGCTCTTGTTGCGGACGAAAAGATTTCCGTGACCGGTTTTTCGTCTTTTTCCCTGAAAGGCATGGTTCCCAACGAGGAGGGCAAATATGAGCTCACCATCAGCGCGCCGGCTTACATCGAAAGCCTGAAAAACCCGGTCTTTCTGTGCTATGCTGTTACCGAAGACGGCACGGCTTATTTTGAAGCTGTCGAACCCAAGAGCTATCATGCGGAGTATAAGGGCTTTACCATTGAAATTGGCACGCTGAAGTTTTCGCAGGCTCTCTTTGCCGACAGGTGACGGAGATCCGGGAAGAGATGAAACCGGGCAGGAGGGAAGAAATGGGGGCGGTTCTTTTTTCTTACAAATCACAAGAAAAAAGAACCGTCCTCATTTCTTCCTGTCTATCATGACTTTAGGTGAGCTGCGTCTCAAGATAGCGGTGCAGGGCATCCTTCCAGTCCGGAAGGCGCTTGAAGCCGTTGTCTGACAATTTACTCTTATCCAGCCGGCTGTTAAAGGGCCGGGCGGCCTTGGACAGGCCATATTCCGCGGTGGAGACAGGCTCGACCAGAAGCCGCTCCGGAGCATATTCCGAAAAGCCCATGGCAGCGGCCTGGCGGAAGATCTCCGCGGCAAAGTCGTACCAGGATATGAAGCCGCCTTCATTTGTGGCATGGTAGACGCCATAGCGCTTTTCCAGGGCCATATCGACAAGAAGTTCGGCGAGGTCCAGGGTATAGGTCGGCGTCCCGATCTGGTCGTTGACAATGCGAAGGTGATCGACTTTCTTTCCGAGATTCAGCATGGTGCGGATAAAATTGCTGCCGTTGGAGCCAAAAACCCAGGCAATGCGGACGATATAATAGTTGTCCAGCTCCGCCTTGACCGCCATCTCGCCCAAAAGCTTGGACAGGCCATAGGTATTAAGGGGAGAAAAGCGCGTGTCGTCTGGTTTCCAGGGCTCCTCGCCCTTGCCGCTGAAAACATAATCGGTGCTGATATAGATCATGGCGGCGTCATTTTCTTTGCAGGCTTTCGCGATATTGCGGGTTCCTTCCTCGTTGATGGCCATGACTTTGCCTGCGTTAGCCTCTTCCTCGGCAGCGTCGACCGCTGTCCAGGCCGCGCAGTGGACCACCGCGTCCGGCGACACGGACCGTATGGTATCGGCGACAGCCGACGCATCTGTGATATCGAGAGAGACATACGGAAGGCGGGTAACGGCTGTTCCGTCCTGGATGCCGCTGTAAGAAGGGGCAAGATCCGAGCCGACAGCCGCAATGCCACGTCTTTCGCAGGCATTGACGACATCGTGCCCAAGCTGCCCGTTACAGCCTGTGACAAATATTTTCATTCTATTCTCCTATATATTTCGTTATTATTCACGGTTCAGCCGCAAGCGGCTGAGTCTGCTTCCTTTATTCGGGATCTCGCCCTGACGGACTTCATCGCCGCTTCGCGGCTGGATTCCTCATAGAGGAAGCAGACCCTGTAAGGAAATGGATCTTGGATCGCTCATGCCAGCATGGCGTTCCAAAATCCATTTCCCTATAGCCATGAATAGTAACTATATTTCTGTTATGACCGGCTGCCATACATTTTCCGGTAGTAATTTTGATAGTCTCCCGAAATGATATTTTCCCACCATTCCCTGTGCGATAAATACCAGTCGATGGTTTTCACAATGCCGTCCGCAAACTTTGTCTCCGGAAGCCATCCCAGATCCTTATGGATCTTGGTCGGGTCGATCGCGTAGCGCAGGTCGTGCCCCTTCCGGTCGGTGACATATGTGATGAGGCTTTCGTCCTTGCCAAGCCTTTGCAGGATGAGACGGACGATATCAATATTTCGCATCTCGTTGTGGCCGCCGATGTTATAGGTCTCGCCTACCGGGGCATGCCGCAGTATCAGGTCGATCGCCTTGCAGTGATCCTCCACGTAGAGCCAGTCGCGGACGTTCTCACCCTTGCCATATACCGGAAGAGGCTTATCGTTCAGGGCATTGGCGATCATGAGGGGGATCAGTTTTTCAGGAAACTGGTAGGGGCCGTAATTATTGGAGCAGCGGCTGATGGTGACTGGAAGGCCATACGTCCGGTGGTAGGCCATGACCAGAAGGTCAGCCGAGGCCTTGGAGGAGCTGTAGGGGCTGCTGGTGTGGATGGGGGTCTCCTCTGTGAAAAAGAGGTCCGGCCGGTCCAGGGGAAGATCGCCGTAAACTTCGTCTGTGGACACCTGATGGAAACGGGAAATGCCATATTTCCGGCAGGTATCCATAAGAACGGCGGTGCCGATGATATTGGTATTCAAAAACACGCCCGGATCCTCGATCGAGCGGTCGACATGGCTTTCCGCGGCGAAGTTGACGACAACATCCGGTTTTTCCTCTTCGAACACCTTTTCCATGGCCGCACGGTCGGTGATATCGGCTTTCACAAAGCGGAAAGCGGGATTATCCATAACCGGAGAGAGCGTTTCAAGATTTCCGGCATAGGTAAGAGCATCTACGCATACGATCCGGTCATCCGAATGCGCATCCAGCATATAAAATACAAAGTTGCTTCCAATGAAACCGGCACCGCCGGTAACGAGAACAGTCATAAATCAGCCTCCTCTTATTTCATGTTCATGACATCCATATATTTTCCGTCAATAACGTCCTTCAGATACTGCCCATACTGATTCTTTTCGTACTTATGGCAGACCTCAAGGAGCTGTTCCCTGGTGCTCCATTTATTCAGATAGGCGATCTCCTCCAGGCATCCGATTTTGCGGTGCTGGTGGCTTTCCACGGTCTGGACAAAGTTTGTCGCTTCCGCCAGGCTTTCGTGGGTGCCGGTATCCAGCCAGGTAAAGCCCTGGCCAAGGAGCTCGACATTCAGGTTCCCCTTATTCAGATAGATTCGGTTGAGATCGGTGATCTCAAGCTCGCCGCGGGGGCTGGGCGACAGGGTTTTGGCATATTCGACCACATGCCGGTCATAAAAATAAAGGCCGGTTATGCAATAATTGCTCTTGGGATGGGATGGCTTCTCCTCGATGGAGATGACATGGCCGTCCTTGTTAAATTCCACAATGCCAAAGCGCTCGGGGTCGTCGACATAATAGCCGAAAACCGTTGCGCCTTTTCCGCCTTCGGCCCTCTGCACGGCATCCTTTAAGCGGAGCTTGAGACCGTGACCGGCAAAAATATTATCGCCCAGGATCATGGCAACACAGTCATCGCCGATAAAGGATTCGCCGATGAGAAAGGCCTGCGCCAGGCCGTCCGGGCTTGGCTGCACGGCATAGGAAAGACGCATGCCGAACTGGCTGCCATCCTGAAAAAGAGCTTCGAAGCGGGGCGTATCCTGAGGCGTGGATATAATAAGGATATCCCGTATTCCGGCGCTCATCAGGACAGACATGGGATAATAGATCATGGGTTTATCATATATGGGCAGAAGCTGCTTGGATGTCACGGTCGTCAGCGGATAAAGACGCGTGCCGCTGCCGCCGGCAAGAATGATACCTTTCATAATAGTACCTCCGATCAGGTGAAAATATGATATATTATAGAGCGGATGCCGAAAAAAATCAATCAAAACGTAAATTCATCGGGAAGAAATGGGGACGTTTCTTCCAACTTATGATATTTACGAGTTGATTAATGAGGCTGAATCATGTAAAATAAGAACATGATATCAGACAGGTTCCAGGATTTGAACTTTAATAGGGTTTGAACTTTAATAGGGTTTGAACTTTAATAGGGTTTGAACTTTAATTCAGAAAGGAGACTAGCATGGGGTTAATTAGTGCGGGGATTGCCGCTGTAACAGGGACAGTCAGTGACCTTTGGAAAGAATATTTTTACTGCGATTCCCTCGCCAGCGATGTGCTGGTGGTCAAGGGCCAGAAAAGAGCAGGCCGGGGCGGCAGCAACAGGGGAAATGATAATGTTATCACCAACGGTTCCGGGATCGTGGTGGCTGACGGCCAGTGCATGATCATCGTAGACCAGGGCAAGATCACCGAGGTCTGCGCGGAGCCCGGAGAGTTCACCTACGACGCCTCCAGCGAGCCCAGCGTTTTCGGCGGGAGCCTCAGCGAAGGCATCATGAAGACCTTTGAGATCATCGGCAAACGATTCACCTACGGCGGACAGCCGGCCGTGGATCAGAGAGTTTACTACTTCAACACAAAGGAACTGATCGACAATAAATTCGGGACAGCCAACCCCATCCCCTTCCGGGTGGTGGACAGAAACATCGGCCTGGATATCGATGTCTCCATAAGGTGCAATGGCCTTTACTCTTACCGCATTGCCGACCCGCTGCTGTTCTACGCCAATGTCTGCGGAAACGTGGAAAGAGCCTTCACCAGGTCTGACATCGACATGCAGCTGCGCAGTGAGTTCATCAGCGCTCTTCAGCCGGCCTTTGCCAGGATCTCGGCCATGGAGATCCGGCCGAGCGCCATTCCGGCCCATGTGACGGAGCTGTGCGATGCCATGAACGAAGCTCTGAACCGCAAATGGGGACAGACCAGGGGCCTTGAGGTGGTATCGGTGTCCATCAACTCCGTTACCCTTCCCGAGGAAGACCAGGAAATGATCAAAAACGCTCAGAAGAGCGCGCTTCTTCGGGACCCGGCCATGAAGGATGCCTATCTTGCGGGAGCAAGGGCGGATGCCATGAAGGCGGCGGCTTCCAATTCCGGCGGCGCCATGACAGGCTTTGTCGGGATGAACATGGCCGACCAGTTCGGCCAGAGCTACGCCAACGCCTATCAGGGCGGCATGAACCCGCAGGGCTACCGTCCTCAGAGCGGCTACCCGCAGGGAGGCTATGAGGCCCAGGGGTATGGGAGGCCTTCGGCCCCGGCAAACAGCTCCCTTATCCAGGGAGCCGGCAATGCCGTTAAGATCCAGTCCGGCGCCGGCTGGACCTGCAGCTGCGGAACGGTGAACAAGGGCAAGTTCTGCTATGAATGTGGCAGGCCGAAGCCGGCCGGAGCCCTTCTGTACCGCTGCGACAAATGCGGCTGGGAGCCCGCCGATCCGGCCCATCCGCCGAAATTCTGTCCGGAATGCGGAGATCCCTTCAATGACAATGACATTGTTCAGAGATGACCCTAAAATGTTTTTATCGCAGTAAAATTTCTAACGCAGTAAATGGAAGGAAGCGTAACTATGTCTGCAGTACAGGAATTTAAGTGTCCTTCTTGCGGCGGAACCATGGTTTTTAACAGCTCCCAGCAGAAGCTTGTCTGCGAGTATTGCGGGACCGAGATGGACGTATCCGCGGCGGAGGAGCTGTCGGGCGAGGATATGTCTGTCCGGCCGGACAGCATGGACTGGGAAGCGCTTGGCGGCTCTGCCTGGCGGGAAGGCGAAAAGCCCAGGATACGCATCATCACATGCGCATCCTGCGGCGGTGAACTGATGACGGACGAGAATACAGCGGCAACGTCCTGCCCCTTCTGCGGAAATAAAGTGGTGATTAAAGATCAGGTAGAAGGGACTCTCCGCCCGGACTATGTGATTCCTTTCAAGCTGGATAAGGAACAGGCAAAGGAAGCCTACCGCAACCATCTTAAGGGCAAGTTTCTGCTGCCGAAGAGCTTTGCGAGCGGCAATCACGTGGACGAGATGAAAGGGATCTACGTTCCCTTCTGGGTATTCGATACGGATGCCAACGCGGATTTCCGCTATAAGGCCAGGAGGGAAAATTCCTGGATACAGGGGGACTATATCTACACCCGGATAAGCCATTACAGCCTGGTCAGGCGGGGAAGCATCGGTTTTTCCCATGTGCCCGTGGATGCCTCGAAGGATATGCCCGATACGCTTATGCAGTCCCTGGAGCCCTATGATTTTGGCCAGGCGGTGGACTTTAACACCGCGTATCTGGCCGGATACCTGGCCGACCGCTACGATATCGGCATGGAAGAAAGCTCGGAAAAAGCCAACGCGCGCATCCGGCAGAGCACCGAGAATGCCATCGATGCCACGGCCACGGGCTACATGGGCATTCAAAGAGTCCAGGGTAACATTCAGCTCTTTAACGCGAAAGCCAAATATGTGCTCTATCCGGTCTGGCTCCTTAACACGACCTGGCAGGGAAAAACCTATACCTTTGCCATGAACGGGCAGACAGGAAAATTTGTGGGCGACCTGCCTTCGGATAACAAAAAATTTTTCCTGACAGAGGCCCTTGTTGCCATTGGTGCTGCAGCAGCGGCGCTGGCTGTCATGTTTTTCCTGTAGGAAGGAGGCGGCATATGATGCGAACAGATATAAAACAACGGCCTTCTTTCACAGCCGTCTGCAGAAATATCCTTTCGGGCAGGCGCTTTTCCGACACCGGAAAAATAACGGTCGCCCTTATGCTCACCCTTTTGTGCCTGCTGCTCTTTCGGGTAAATTCCTATGCGAACGGGCTGCTTCCCTCTTCCTCCGACCTGACGGCCCTGGCTGAGGAAACCATGGCTGGTCAGGACACGGCTTCCTCCTACGGCCTTCCCGAAGGCTCGGCCGGCGTGTCATCCGAGGCGGAGGAATCCGACCGTTTAGGCACCCGACAGCATGTTTACGATGCCGCCGGCCTTCTGACCGGGACAGAGCAAAGCTATCTGGAAGAGTCCCTGTCGGCGATCAGCCAGCGATACGCGTTTGACACGGTCGTGGCAACGGTGAGCGCCCTTGAGGGGGAGGACATTGTCGCCGTCGCCGATGATTTCTTTGACTACGGCGGCTTTGGCTATGGGGAGAACCGGGACGGCATTCTGTTTCTGATGTCCATCGGGGACCGGCAGTGGTATATCTCCACATCCGGCTACGGCTATGAGGTTTTCACGGATTCGCGCCTGGAATATATGGAAGGTATTATCGTGCCTTATCTTAGCCGGGGCAATTACGCCGGGGCCTTTAATAATTTTGCCACCCTCTGCGAAGAGACGCTGGAACACGGCATCGACTATGGCGAGAGCGATTATACGGATTATTCCTATCAGGAAGAGGAGCGGGGGATGACGCCCGCCAAGGGCGGGATCGCGGCTGCCATAGGCGCCCTCTTCGCCAGCCTGACAGGAGCGGGCCTGAAACGGCAGCTAAAGTCCGTAAAGCAGAAAAACACCGCATCGGATTACATACGCCCCGGAAGCTTCAACCTGTACGACACAAAGGATATCTTCCTTTACGATAACGTGACACGGGTACGCAGGCCAAAACAGCAGCCGTCTTCCGGAGGACGCTCGTCTCACCACTCCGGCGGCTTTGGCGGCCACTCAACCACCCACCGCAGCTCATCGGGCCGGACGCACGGCGGAAGAGGCGGCGGATTCTGATGTGGCCGACAGGACCGGCCGGTCGTAACGTATAGAACTGTTTGGAAAGGGGTCTGCCCCCGTACCGGGGGGGCAGGCCCCTTTCCAAGCGTAAATTTACCCACCTGTACGGTTGGAGCATCTTTAGATGCTCCAACCGTACAGGTGGAAATTTACGACATTTTTGTCTGGAAAGGTTGATTTATGACAGTCAGAGAAATGCTGGAACAGGTGAGAGATCAGACCCTGTCCGTCCAGGAAGCGGAGAGGATCCTGGAAAAAGAGAATTATCAGGAGATGGAGTTTGCCAAGCTGGATACCTCCCGGAAAGCCCGGACAGGGTTTGCCGAGGTCGTCTATTGCAGCAGGAAGGCGGACAGCCATCTTCTTGAGATCTACAGGCGGCTGTATGAGCGGGATGGGGAAGTTTTGGGAACCCGTGCCAACAGCCACCAGGCGGAGATCATTTGCCAGGCGTTTCCGCAGGCGGAGTACGACGCGCTTTCAGGAATATTAAAGATCGAAAAAGAAGATAAACCCCATATCGGCCGCATAGCTGTCTGCACGGCCGGCACGGCGGACATCCCGGTGGCCGAGGAGGCCGCCCGGACAGCGGAATTTTTCAGCTCTTATGTGGACCGGATCTACGATGTGGGCGTCAGCGGCATGCATCGCCTGATGTCCCGGATAAAAACCATTGAACAGGCCAACTGCGTGATAGCCGTAGCCGGGATGGAAGGTGCCCTGGCCAGCGTCCTGGGCGGCATGGTCAGCCATCCGGTGATCGCCGTTCCGACATCCGTAGGTTATGGCGCCAATTTTCACGGCCTTTCGGCCCTTCTGACCATGATCAATTCCTGCGCCAACGGCATTGCCGTCGTGAATATCGATAACGGGTACGGAGCCGGATATCTGGCAACACAGATCAACCGCCTGGCGTGCCAGGTATAACTGCTTACACTTAATAATTGCCGAAGGAAATTGTTTAGTGTAACTGCATATACCGCGGTGCGAGCTTTAAAACAGCAGTTAAA
>CAMNNO010000018.1 GCA_946545475.1 uncultured Blautia sp. | reverse complement strand
TCATCTATGTTACCCATGACCAGACCGAGGCCATGACCCTGGGCGACCGCATCGTTATCATGCGTGACGGCTATATCCAGCAGATCGGCACCCCGCAGGAAGTGTTCAACCATCCGTCCAACCTGTTCGTCGCCGGCTTCATCGGAATGCCGGTCATGAACTTCTTTGACGCGCTCCTGGTCCGCGAAGGGGACAAGTTCTTTGTCGAGCTTGGCGGCCTCAAGGTTGAGCTGGATCCCGAAAAGGAACAGAGGCTCCGCAACAACAATGTGCAGTCCCAGCCGGTCACCCTGGGTGTCCGTCCGGAACACACCAATATCGCGCAGGAAGGCATCAACGCTACCGTCGACGTTTCTGAAATGATGGGCTCCTCCGTCCATCTGCACCTGTCCGCGCAGGGGAAGGACGTCATCGTCATCGTTCCGACGATCGACCTTAAGGACAACTTCCGCCAGGGCGACATCGTCCGCTTCTCCTTCAACGGCAACGTTGCCCATGTCTTCTCCAAAGAGAACGATAAGAACCTGGAGTTCTGATCTGTTATACTAGTTACACTTAATAATTGCCGCAGGCAATTATTTTAGTGTAACTGCATATACCGCGGCGTAAAACTGCAATTGGCAGTTAAATTCGTTCGCGAGTATAATAGGGCAGAGGGAGGCGCATCCTCCCTATAATCGAGTAAGATCAAGTAAGAAGGGAAACTTCCCCTCCTACCCGCCCCTGCGATAAAAAAAGAGGCCAGCCCGCCATACATGGGCCTGGCCTCTTTTTTTATCGCAGGGAGAAGAAATGAGGAAGGTTCTTTTTTCTACCTATTTAAAAAGAAACTATCCTTTTTATTTTTAGAAAAATAAAAGTTCAGGCTCTATTTGACAATAGATGAAATAGATGATACGATAAGAGAACAGAATTAAAATATGCCTGAGATTGTGCAGCTTTACCAAGGACAGGTTTAAGCCGTGTCCTTACATTATGGTATGTTTTGTGAATACGTATCAGGCATCCCAGGAGAAAGGAGGAAAAGGTCACTGAAGCTAAGGCCTTCCGGACATAAAGTCCAAAGGCCGGAAGATCCGGGAAACGGATCGGGACACCGCATGAAAAAGGCGTCACACAATGAGTCACACAACGAAAGGAGACTATTGGGAATGAAGAGAGCAGACAGACAGGCGAGAAAGCTTTTGTCTCTGGTGCTGGCCGGAACGCTGGCACTTAGCCCCGCCGTCATGGCATCTGATGCGGACAATCCGTACAAGCTGATCATGGTGGAAGAGCCAAAGCCCAACGGCACAGGCGGCACGGCCGCAGCCGAAGCGGCAGCCGCGGCAGAAGCGGCCGCTGCGGCGGACAATGATCCCTACAGGAGCAACGACCCCTACAAGAACAATGATCCCTATCAGAACAACGATCCCTACAAGAGCGCAGGCGGCGGCACAACAGCGGCAGCGGTCCCGGCTCCCGTAAAAACAGAAGCCTATATGCCGACTCCCGGTGAAGGCGCCAAATATACGGCAGCCTTAACGGATGACGGCTGGATCAAGATCGAGAACGAAGGCGGCGAGACCCTCGGCCTTTCCCAGACCTCCGGCGTCAAGATCATCGAGGAAGAGGGCCTGGCCTTCAAGGACCTTAACCAGAACGGCGAGCTGGATGTCTATGAGGACTGGCGGCTTTCCAGTGAAGAGCGCGCGAGCGACCTGGTCGCCCAGATGCAGGGCGTCGAGAAGGCCTCCATCCTGGCTCATGGCGGCTGGGGCAGCTTTACCACGGAGCCCCTTGCGGACGACGACGGCTCTGCCACGTACCTGCGTCAGGGCGGCCGCGGCGGCGTTACCCGTTCCATCTCCCAGGGAGGCGCTGCCCACGCCAAGTGGACCAACGCCATCCAGGCTGTGGCTGAGAGCTGCTACTACGGCATCCCGGCCATGATCTCCATCGACCCGGCCAACATCTCCGGCCTGGTGGAATCCCTGGCTCTTGCCTCCACCATGGATCCCGAGCTGGCAGCCGAGATCGGCGATACGACCTCCAAGCAGTACAGGGCGGCCGGCGTGACGGCTCTCCTTGGGCCGCAGGTTGATATCGCATCTCCGGTCATGGTCCGTGCCGGCGGTACCTACGGCGAGGACCCGCTCCTGACACTGGATATCACAACGGCTTATGTCAACGCCATGCAGTCTACCTATGATGAAAACGGGGAAGACTTAGGCTGGGGCGATGAGTCTGTTTACTGCTTCACCAAGCATTACGGCGGTGCCGGCAGCACCGAGGGCGGCCGCGACGACCATACCTACGGCGCCCGCTATGCCATTTTCCCGGGCGAGAACCTGGAAGCCCACCTGATCACCTACTTTGACGGTGTCTTCAAGCTGCCGGGCAAGACCGGTTCCTCCGGTATCATGACCGAGTATTCCATCAACGTTGACAAGAACGGCATCCCGTTCGGCGGCGAGTGGTCAGGCGCTTACAACCCGTTTATGTACGGCCTGCTGGAAGAGTACGGCTATGACAGCCTGAAGATCACCGACTGGGGCGTATTCGGCGGCCTTGGCCTTAAGACCGGCGGCCTCTGGGGAACCGAGACCCTGGAAGAAAGAGAAAGGATTGCCCTTGGCTGGGAGCGCGGCGTTAACGTGCTTGGCGGCTACGGCACCATGAGCACCATCAAAGAAGCCTATTATGTCCTGATCGGGCGGGTAGGCCAGGCCAAAGCCGATGAGATCATCGACAAAGCCGCTTACAACTACATCCTTGTGATGATGAACCTCAACATGTTTGACCAGCCGTACAACGACAGCGCCTATGCCGATTCCATCATCTACAGCGAGACGGCCAACGCCTACGGCAAGGAGACCCAGCAGAAGTCCATCGTCATGCTGAAGAACGACGGCACCATCAAGGAAAGCACCGAGGATGCCAAGCCGAAGGTCTATGTACCCTATGTCTACAGCACCGGCTTTGGCGCCAGCTGGATGATGGGTATCAATGAAGGAAATCCGTCCTGGGCTCCCGGCATGGATATTGAAACCCTTGGCCAGTACTTTGAGATTGTTACCGATACTCCGGCGGATCCCACCGGCGAGGACGGCAAGTTCACCAATACCGACATCGTCAGGGCCTCCGCAGAGGAGATCCAGGCCTGCGATTATGTCCTTGTCGGCATGACCGGCGCCTACACGCCTTCCTACTCATCCCACCTTCAGGCAGCCTTTGGAGCGCCCAGGCCTGTGGAGGGAGACGAGTTCTACTATCCGCCGTCTGTGCAGTATGAGCAGTACACGGCTGAGAACGCCATCGATCCGTCCATTTCCGGCGCTATCGTGGATGGCGTCAAGGAAAACCGTTCCTACAAGGGAAAGAGCACCGCTCATGCGGATGGCAACTATGGTCATCTGGAAGCCCTCCAGTATGCGGCCGAGGCTGCCGGCGATGTTCCGGTGATCGCTTCCGTCGCTATGGAGCGCGGCATGGTCTGGAACGATGTCGAGCCTCTGTGCGATGTCATCCTGGTTTCCTACAACGGCCAGAAGACCGACGCCATTGCCAACATCATCCTTGGCAAGGCAGAGCCCACAGGCCTTCTTGTCTTCCAGCAGCCCGCCTCCATGGAGGAAATTGAAGCCAACCTGAACGACGTTCCCAGGGATATGGCCTGCTACACGGATGCCGCCGGCAACGCCTATGACTTTGCCTTCGGTATGAACTGGGGCGGCGTCATCGACGATGCGCGTACCGCGAAGTATTCCGCAGAGCCCATCACCAAGATCCAGAGCTTTGACTTTGGCGAGAAGCTGAAAGCGGCCGCCGAGGCTGAGGAAGCCGAAGCTGTTGAAGAAGCCGTTGAAGAAGCTGCCGAGGCAGCGGAAGAAGCCGTTGAAGAAGCGGCCGAAGCCGTTGCCGAGGAAGCTGCTGACGCGGCCGAAGCCGTTGTCGAAGAGGCTGCTGACGCGGCTGAAGCCGTTGCCAAAGAGGCTGCTGACGCGGTTGAAGAAGTTGCTGCCGAAGCCGCTGAGGAAGTTGTTGAAGAGGCAAAGGCTGAATAATGTTCCGTTCAGAGGATACCCGTGGGCATATCTGTTATCGGCCCCGATGACGGATAATGCCCGCGCCAGAGCCGCCCGCCACCCTGTCCCGCGGCAGGGCGGCGGGAAAAGATACATACAAATTAGGAGGGAAAGCAATGGTCAATTTCCTGGTTAACATTTTATCCCCCATTTTCGGACCCATGGGCGTTTCCGAAGCCGACCTGACCGGTTATATCACGCAGCTGCAGGGATATATCTGGGCTATCCTGGCCATCCTGGCCATTATGATCGTGGTTCTCTTTGTCGCCCACAAGGCCAAAAAAGGCAACCGCCACGTTATCCGCTGGTCCGCCGTCATGGCAGCCATCGCGGCTATCGCGATCCTCGTGAACAGCATCTGCTTCGGGCCGATGTACAACAACATCGCCGGCTTCCTCAATGCCTCCAAGGCTGAGCTCAGCGAGGAGACCGTTGCCCAGAGCAAGGCGACTGTCCAGAAGGTCGGCGAGGAAGGCATCGTTCTTCTCAAGAACGACGGCATCCTTCCCCTGACCGATACCAAGAAGCTGAACGTGTTCGGCTGGGCTTCCATCAACCCGCTCTTCGGCGGCACGGGTTCCGGTTCCTCGGATGCCTCGACGGCCGTCAACATTATTCAGTCCCTGAAGAACGCCGGCTTTGAGACAAACGACGGCCTCAGCGGCATGTACAAGGAATACCGCGAGGGACGCCCCACCATCGCCATGGCCTCCCAGGACTGGACGCTTCCGGAGCCCCCGGTCAGCTGCTATAACGACAACCTGATCAACGCCACCAAGGAATTTGCCGATGTGGCCGTTATCGTCATCGGCCGTTCCGGCGGCGAGGGCGCGGACCTTCCGATGGATATGCGCGCTGTCATCGACGGCACCTACAATCCGGCTGCCGCCATCTCCGCCCGTCCCAGCAGCTTCAACTACATGAACGCTGTTTACTACAACAATGGTGCCTACGACGACTTCGATCCCGGCGAATCCTACCTTGAGCTCTCCCGCACGGAAGAGAACCTGGTCGAGAAGGTCTGCTCCGAGTTTGAGCGCGTTATCGTCATCATCAACGCCAACGACGCCATGGAACTTGGCTGGGTCGATGAGTATCCGCAGATCGGCGCCGTCATCCTGGCTCCTGGCGCCGGTATCACCGGCTTTGCCGCCCTCGGCGAGATCATGAACGGTTCCGTCAACCCCTCCGGCAGGACGGTCGACACCTTTGTCAAGGATCTTCTGTCCACACCGACAGCCAAGAACTTCGGCAACCTGGCTTACACCAATGTTGACGACCTCAAGGCACAGATCGCCGCCAACGATGGCGCCTATGAAGGCAACATCGCATTCGTCAACTATGTGGAAGGCATCTATGTCGGCTACAAGTATTATGAGACCGCTTCGGATGTCGGCTTCATCAACTATGAAGACGAAGTCCAGTATCCCTTCGGCTATGGCCTGTCCTACACGACCTTCGAGCAGAAGATCGAGAACTTTGCCGCCGATGAGAAGACCGTTTCCTTTGATGTCACTGTCACCAACACCGGCGCTGTGGCCGGCAAGGACGTTGTGGAGATCTACTTCACCCCGCCCTACACCGATGGCGGCATTGAAAAGGCATCCGTCAACCTGATCGACTTTGGCAAGACCGGCGTTCTGGCTCCCGGCGCTTCCGAGAGCATCCACTTTGCTCTTAACAAAGAAGATATGGCGGCCTATGATTCCGAAGGCATCAAGGTCAACGGCGGCGGCTACATCCTGGAAGCCGGCGACTATGTCATTTCCGCCCGCGCCGATTCCCACACTGTCCTCGCTGAGGAAACCTTCACCGTGGACGCGGATGTGGACTACAGCGCAGCCGGCCGCGAGAGCGACAACATCCCGGCTGTCAACCAGTTCGAGTATGCCCGCGGCGACTTTGAAGTTCTCTCCCGCGCCGGCGGCTTCGCCAACTATGCGGCCACCTGCGGCAGGGATCTGACCGCGGACGACTTCATCATGGATGATGAGACCCGTGCCAAGATCGAAGAGTATGCCTTCGGCTTCTACGACAGCACGAAGTACAACAACGACAGCGATGTCATGCCGACCCTCGGCGCCAAGAACGGCCTTAAGCTGGCCGACCTGACCGGCAAGGCCTATGACGACCCGATGTGGGATAAGCTCCTTGACCAGCTCAGCTTCGACGACATGTCCACCATGATCAACGTCGGCGGCTGGCAGACAGCGGCCATCTCCTCCGTCGGCAAGGTTGCCACCTCCGACTGCGACGGCCCGGCTGGCCTGAGCAACTTCATCACCGGTGCCTACGGCAGCGCTTATCCGGCAGAAGTCCTTATGGCTCAGACCTGGAGCAAGGACATGGCTTACGAGATCGGTACCTCCATGGGTCAGGAATACCAGGATGCCAACAACTACGGCTGGTATGGCCCGGCTATGAACACCCACAGGAGCGCCTTTGCCGGACGTAACTTCGAGTATTATTCCGAGGACAGCACCCTGGCCGGCCTCTTTGCCGCAGCTGAGCTGAACGGCGCCACCACCAAGGGCCTGTATCCGTACATCAAGCACTATGCCGTCAACGACCAGGAGACCAACCGCTGCTCCTTCCTGCTCACCTATTCCACCGAGCAGGCTCTGCGCGAGATCTACCTGCGTCCCTTCGAGCTGGCCGTCAAGAAATATGAGGGAACCGCTCTGGCCGCCATGTCCGCCTTCAACTGGATCGGCACCGAGCCCGCATGCGCGAACGATGAGCTCCTTAAGACCGTCCTCCGCGATGAGTGGGGCTTCGTCGGCATGGTTGAGACCGACTACAACGGCTCCTACGGCTATCAGATTACGGATCACTGCATCCGCAATGGCAACGACCTGATGCTCGGCTTCAACAGTGCTGCTTCCAATGTTCTTGCTGACAAGAGCGCGACCGCTACCCTTGCCATGCGCCAGGCCTGCAAGAACATCCTCTACACCATCGGCAACAGCGGCTACTACACCATCAACGAGCAGACCGGCGGCGGCCTCTCCAACATGCAGAAGATCTTCTACGGCGTGGATGCCGGCATTGCAGCCGCCATCATCCTCATCATGGCTATCGTCCTCATCCGCTGGATGAAGAAAAAGAAAGCCGCGGCCGCAGCTGAAAAAGCAGCCAAATAAATCAGATAACAGCTCTTTGCAGGGAATATCACCATCGGGCAGGTGACACGGCTTCGCCGACATCTTCCCTGCAGATCGAGCGGGAGGGAAATCTTTCCTCCTGCTCGCCCCTGCGACAATAAGAAGCAGCGCCTCCGGGCTAAAAGCCCACAGGCGCTGCTTCTGCTATAAAAAAAGAATAGGAGTTAATGCTTATGAAAAAAAACATCTGTCTTTTAGCCGCCTCATGCCTGGCCCTCACCTTTGCTTCCAGTGCCGGCGCGAATGAGCCGATCGGCTGGGGCATTGATTACATGGCCCTGGTCAACAAGGTCAATCCTCTGCCGGACAACTGGGAGGACAATCTCCACACGGTACATGTCACCAATTCCCTGGGCGATGACGTGGAAGTGGAAGTGAAGGCCTACGACGCCTATACAAAGCTCAGGGAAGACCTGCTGGTAAACGACGGCATCGAGATCGAGCTGGACTCCGCCCGCCGGAGCATTGCCGAGCAGCAGGAGATCATGGACAGCTTTACCGAAAAGTACGGCGCGGACTACGCGCGGAAGACCGTCGCCACGCCCGGCTATTCGGAGCACCACACGGGACTTGCGCTGGACCTTTATTTCCGGCTGGACGGCGAGGACATCTACTATAATGAGGACATGGTGCAGTATCCCGAAATATGGGAAAAGATCCATGAAAAGCTGGCCGATTACGGCTTCATCCTCCGCTACCTTGAGGGAAAGGAGCACATCACCGGCTATGGCTACGAGCCCTGGCACATCCGCTATATCGACGATGTGGAGGCCGCCCGGGAGATCATGGGCCAGAGCGGCCTTACGCTTGAGGTCTACCTCGGCGCGGTGTCCGACCCGGAGCTTGTGGTTGACTATGGCACATCCTCGCTCTATACGGAGGAGGAGCTTAAGGAAGCCGCTGTGCAGGTCAAGTGCCAGTTTGCGGCCTTTGCCGGCTGTGAGCTCCACTCTCTCAGGTATGCCGGGGATGAGTGCAGCACGGAAGACAACATCCGCTGGATGAACCAGCTGGAGGAAGGCGCTGACTTTACGCAGGTCGCAGAGTTCTTAAGCGACTTCCATTCCCCTATGGAGGCAAGCGGCGCCTGGGACCCGGATAAAGAATATGAGGACTGGCAGTGGTGGCTGGCCCGCAGCGAGGATGGCGGCTGGCAGCTTTTAACATGGGGATATTGATACAAAGAGAGATGAAGATAAGACTGAAATCGGCCCAGCTGATCCCGTTAAGCTTTTTTATCGCAATTTTACTTGGCACCCTGGTACTTATGCTGCCGGCGGCAGCGCAGGGAAGCAAAGGAGCCGATCCCCTCACCGCCCTTTTCACGGCCACCACGTCGCTTTGCGTGACCGGGCTTGTGGTGGTGGACACGTATGCCTATTGGAGCCTGTTCGGCAAGATATGTATTCTGGTCATGATCCAGATCGGCGGGCTTGGCATCATCACGGTGACATCCGTGCTCTTGTCGGCATTCCAGAAAAAGATATCGCTTAGCCAGTCCCTGATGATCCACGACATGTTCAACCTGGATTCCATGGACGGGCTAAGGCGCTTCCTCCTGAGGGTTGTGAGGGGAACGCTCGTGGTGGAAGGCGCGGGCGCGCTTTTTTACCTTCCGGTTTTTATTCCCGGCTATGGCGTCCTTAAGGGAATCTGGTATTCCGTTTTCACGGCGATATCCGCCTTCTGCAATGCCGGCATCGATATCCTGGGTCCGGACAGCCTGATCCCCTATCAGTCCCAGCCCCTTATGCTGGTGAACACCATGGGGCTTATCGTGATGGGAGGCTTGGGGTATGTGGTCTGGTTTGACCTGGTTTACGGCGTCAAGAGGGGCATAAAGAAGCACTACTCCCCGCTCCTTATCCTAAGGCGGCTTGGCGAACACACAAAGCTTGTCCTGGCACTGACCGGCAGCCTCATCATTTTCGGGGCGGGTATTATACTGGTCCTGGAATATACGAACGGCGCCACTATCGGAAATCTGCCCCTGGGGCAGAAGCTCCTGCACGCCCTCTTCCAGTCCGTGACCTTCCGGACCGCGGGCTTTGCGGCCATCCCCCAGCAGGCGCTCCGGGAGAGCACCTGCGCCTTCGGCACGCTCCTCATGTTTATCGGCGGCTCCCCGGTGGGAACGGCCGGCGGCGTGAAGACCGTGACCTTTTTCCTGGCCATGATCAACATGGCGTCCTTTATCCGCCAGAGGAAGGAGAACGTGGTGTTCGGCCGGAAAATATCGTCGGATCTCATCCACAAATCGGCGGCGATCCTGACGGTCAGCTTTTTTGTGACATTTGTGCTCCTTCTGGCCCTTATGGGGACAAACCCTGTCACCCTTACGGACGGAATGTTTGAAACCTTCAGCGCAACGGCCACCGTGGGGCTCTCCCGAGGCCTGATGGGAAGCCTTAATACGGCGGGCCGGGCGATCATCATTCTGGCTATGTACTTAGGACGCATCGGCCCCATATCCATGGCTCTTTTCTTCCAGTACAGCGATCAGGATAAAAACAGCATCAGTTTTGCCAGGGGAAGATTTTATGTCGGCTGAACCGCGGCGCGGAAGAAATGGGGACGGGGAAGAAATGGAAAATGAAAGAAGAGGAGATGCACAATGGGTAAATCCATAGCAGTATTTGGCCTTGGCCGGTTTGGCCGGAGCCTGGCCTATAACCTTTACGACCTGGGCCTTGAGGTCATGGCGGTAGATAAGGATCCCGACATGGTGGAGGACGCGCAGGATAAGGTGACTGTGGCCATCGAGGCGGATGTCTCCAAGCCGGATGCCGTAAAGGGCCTTGGCGTAGAGAACATGGACATCGTGATCGTAGCCATGGGCTCCGACCTGACCGCCAGCATCATGGCCGTCATGGTCTGCAAGGAGCTTGGGGTTCCAAAAGTCTATGCCAAGGCGGCGGACGAGCGGATGGGCGCCATCCTGAGGCGGATCGGCGCGGACAGGGTGCTGTTCCCGGAGGAGGAATCCGGCGAGCGGATGGCCCGGACGCTTGCGTCCGATTCCATCATGGAGCTCTTTGAGATCGGGGGGAGCCTGTGCCTTGTGGAGGTAAGGCCGAAAAAAGACTGGATAGGCAAGAACCTGCGGGAACTTAAGCTCAGGGAAAAACAGAGGATCAATGTGGTGGCCGTGCGGAACAAAAAAGGGACGCATACCATAGTCGACCCGGACGCCCCCATACAGGAAGATGAGTTCCTTCTGGTCATCTTACATAAAAAAGACCTGAAAGAGTTCAGAGATTAACCGGGCGAGATTCCGAATGAAGGGAGCAGACTCAGCCGCTTGCGGCTGAGCCGTGAATAGTAACCGTGCGGAACAAAAAGATGAAAATTCTGCTTGACAGAAGAGAAAAAAAGGTTTAGAATCCAAAAACATAAAGACAAAGGCGTCTTGGAATGTTATTCCAGGGCGCTTTTTTGTTTTTATCGCAGGGACGGCATAAGGAAGTATTTCGGCTCACGCCGAACGCCGCCCCGCGAGCGAGCAGGAGAAAAGCCTCCTGTTTGAATTTGAGTAAGGCCTGCGCAGCGGAATATATGTGGCACTAAGATGAGCGCGGGCCCTGCAGCAAAAAGAGAAGCTTAAGAAATGTGAGGTGCGGCATGTGTTCGATATTAGGTTTCTGTGGCCGTCACGGCGATTACGCAAAGATACAAAAAGCCCTCTGGAAGACCTGCTCGCGGGGGCCGGACGATAGCCGGATCGTTAATACCGGCAACGGCTATCTGGGCTTTAACCGCCTTTCCATCATGGGAACCACGGAAAGCGGGATGCAGCCGTTTGTACATAGAGACAAAACCACCTTGATAGCTTCGGACATGAGGGAGGGCCGGGAAGGCCTTGGCATGCCGGAGGATAGCGAGATAGCCGTAGTCTGCAACGGCGAGATCTATGGCTTCCGTCCCCTCAGGGAAGAGCTGGCGCAAAAGGGCTACCGTTTCATCAGCGGCTCAGACTGCGAGATCCTCCCTGCCCTGTACAAGGAGTACGGCACGGACATGTTCCGGATGCTTGACGCCGAGTTTGCCCTGGTGCTTTACGACAGGAAAAGGGATACCTACATAGCGGCCCGCGACCCCATCGGCATCCGCCCGCTCTACTACGGCATCCGGGAGGACGGAACATATGTGTTCGCCTCCGAGCCAAAGAACCTTTTAAGCCTGGTGCCGGAGGTGATGCCCTTCCCGCCGGGACATTACTTTGAAGGCGGAGCATTTGTAAAATACCGGGACATGTCAGAGGTGAGCGCCTTCAAAAGCGACAGCATGGAGGAGATCGCCGCCAACATTCACGACCGCCTGATTGCAGGCGTGAAAAAAAGGCTGGATTCAGACACCCCTGTGGGCTTCCTCCTCTCCGGAGGCCTTGACTCCTCTCTGGTGTGCGGAATCGCCGCCAGCCTCTTAGATAAGCCTCTGGAGACCTGGGCCATCGGGATGGATACGGACGCCATCGACCTGAAATACGCCAGGCAGGTGGCGGAGTACATCCATTCCAACCACCACGAGGTGATCATGACGCGGGAGGATGTGCTTAAAGCCCTGGAGCCGGTGATCGAAGCCCTTGGCACTTATGACATCACGACCATCCGGGCTTCCATAGGGATGTACCTGGTATGCAAGGCCATTCATGAACAATCCGATATCCGCGTGATCCTGACCGGGGAGATCTCGGATGAGATCTTCGGGTACAAATACACGGACTTTGCCCCATCCGCCGACGAGTTCCAGAAAGAAGCCGAGAAGCGCATCCGTGAGATACACATGTACGATGTGCTCCGGGCCGACCGGTGCATAAGCGTCCACTCGCTGGAGGCAAGGGTGCCTTTCGGCGACCTGGCCTTTGTGGAATACTGCATGGCCATCGACCCGGAAAAGAAGCTGAACCGCTACGGAAAAGGGAAATACTTGCTGCGCCACGCCTTCGAAAAGGACGCTTACATCCCGGAGAGCATCCTGTGGCGCGAAAAGGCTGCTTTTTCGGACGCGGTTGGACACTCCATGAAGGATGACCTGGCCGCACTGGCCGAAAAAACGTACACGGATGAGGCTTTTTCAGAAGGCATAAAAAAATATGCCCACGCGAGGCCCTTCACCAAAGAGTCCCTTCTCTACCGTGATATTTTTGAAAAATACTACCCGGGACAGGCCGGGATGGTGGCAGATTTCTGGATGCCAAACCGGACATGGGAGGGCTGCCGCGATGTCACTGACCCGTCGGCACGGGTACTGTCCAATTATGGGGATAGTGGAAAATAAACATCTTACAGGACAATGGCGTCCCGGGAGGCATGGCTCTCCCCGGGCGCCTTTTTCTTTTGACTTATCAAATTCGGAAAGGAGAACCAAACGATGAAGCAGAATGTACCGGAAATTTTTGGCTCACTGGTATTTGACGACAGGGTCATGCGTGCCAGGCTGTCGGACAAGATCTATCATTCGCTGAGGAAGACGATAGACGAAAACGCAGACCTTGAGGAGGACATCGCCGACGCGGTAGCCTCCGAGATGCGCGACTGGGCGGTGGAGAACGGCGCGACGCACTTTACGCATTGGTTCCAGCCGCTGACCGGTGTGACCGCCGAGAAGCATGACAGCTTTATCACCCCCTCCCCCGATGGCGGCGTCATCATGGAGTTCAGTGGAAAAGAGCTGATCAAGGGGGAGCCGGATGCCTCGTCCTTCCCGTCCGGAGGCCTAAGGGCGACCTTTGAAGCCAGGGGCTATACGGCCTGGGATCCGACCTCCTACGCCTTTATCAAAGACCATACGCTTTGCATCCCCACGGCCTTCTGCTCCTACGCCGGGGATGCCCTGGACAAGAAGACCCCGCTCCTCAGGTCCATGCAGGCCCTGAACATCCAGGCCAAGAGGATCCTTAAGCTGTTCGGCAAGGATGTCAAAAACGTGCGGACGAGCGTGGGTCCGGAGCAGGAATATTTCCTGATCGACAAGGACGTGTTTGAAAAGAGGCCGGACCTTGTCTACACCGGCCGGACGCTGTTTGGCGCCATGCCGCCCAAGGGCCAGGAGCTTGACGACCACTACTTTGGCGTCATCAAGCCCCGGGTCACGGCCTTCATGGAGGAGCTGAACGAGGAGCTGTGGAAGCTGGGGATCCTGGCCAAGACCGAGCACAACGAGGTCGCCCCGGCGCAGCACGAGCTGGCGCCCATCTACTCCACCACCAACGTGGCCACGGACAACAACCAGCTGACGATGGAGATCATGCAGAAGGTCGCCAGGCGCCATGGAATGGTGTGCCTGCTGCACGAGAAGCCCTTTGCCGGCGTCAACGGATCGGGCAAGCACAATAACTGGTCGATGGCGACGGACGCGGGGACAAACCTCCTGGCACCGGGCGATACGCCGCATGAAAACGCGCAGTTCCTCCTTTTTCTCTGCGCTGTAATCCAGGCGGTGGATGACTATCAGGATCTTCTCCGCCTGTCGGTGGCGACCGCCGGGAACGATCACAGGCTTGGCGCCAATGAGGCCCCGCCGGCCATCATCTCGGTTTTCCTTGGGGACGAGCTGACGGCCATCCTTGAAGCCATCAAGAATGACGCGCCATACGAGGGAAGGGAAAAGGTCGTGATGAAGCTTGGCGTCGACTCCCTGCCGAAGTTTTCCAGGGACGCCACAGACCGGAACCGCACATCGCCCTTCGCCTTCACCGGGAACAAGTTCGAGTTCCGTTCCCTCGGCTCATCCAACAGCATCGCCTGCTGCAACATCATGCTGAACGCGGCCGTGGCGGAGAGCCTTAAGCAGTACGCGGACAGGCTGGAGAAGGCATCGGATTTCGAGAGCGCCCTGCATGACCTCATTAAAGAAACCATCACAGCCCATGAGCGCATCCTGTTTAACGGGAACGGCTACGGCGAAGAATGGGTGGAAGAGGCGACAAAGGTCCGCGGCCTGTCAAACCTTAAGACGACGGCAGATGCCATGCCCCATCTCCTGGATAAAAAGAACATGGATATGCTCATGGCCCACAAGGTTTTCACCGAGACGGAGCTGCATTCCCGGTGCGAGATCATGCTGGAGAATTACTGCAAGACCGTGAACATCGAGGGGCATACCATGGTGGACATGGTGAGGAAAAATTATCTCCCGGCCATAGAGGGATACCTCTACAGCCTGGCAAAGGCCACGCACCTGATGAAATCGGTGAGCAGCCGTGTGAAGTGCAACTACGAGATCTCCACAATGGAAAGGCTCTCCGAGCTGACCGACGACATCCTTTCCTGCGTGGAGGACCTGGAAGGCGCGCTCGCGGATCTTAAAAAGTACGATAGCGTCATCCGCACATCCGAGGCGGTCAGGGACGATGTGCTGCCGAAGATGGAGGCCCTCAGGAAGCACGTAGACGAGGCGGAAATGCTTACCTCGGAAGAGTGCTGGCCCTTCCCGAGCTACGGAAAGCTCCTGTTTTCCGTATATTGATGACCTGCGCCGAATTTTCGCCGCTTTAGCGGCCGTTTCCGCTGAAAATTCGTGCGCATACTATTTAAGATAAAGTGGCAGCAGGCCATCCCACAAAGGCGTGGAGCGCGATGTGGGATGGCCTTTTTTGTTATCGCAGGGGCTGCGTAAGGAAATATCCCGGCTTACGCCGAGCGCCGCCCCGCGCTCGAGCAGGAGGGGTAGTTTTCCTATCCTGCGATTGATGATCAGGGAGAAAAAAGACTATGGCAGAAGAAATTATGGAAGCGTTAAACTCTGAGATATTTGCGGTATGGTTCCTTATCGGGACGGCGTTTGTGTTCTGGATGCAGGCGGGCTTTGCCATGTGCGAGGCGGGCTTCACCCGGGCCAAGAACGCAGGCAACATCATCATGAAAAACCTGATGGATTTCTGCATCGGCACGGTGATGTGGTTTATCTGCGGCGCGTCCCTGATGCTGGGCGAAAACATCCTGCACGGGTTTGCGGGCGGCTTCAGCTTTGACGTGTTTACCGGTTATGGAAACTTCGACTACTCGGCCTTCGTGTTCAACCTCGTGTTCTGCGCGACAACGGCCACAATCGTTTCGGGCTCGATGGCGGAGCGGACAAAATTTTCCAGCTACTGCATTTACTCCGCCGTCATTTCCGCCGTTATTTATCCGATCGAAGCGCACTGGACCTGGGGCGGCGGCTTTCTGGCACAGTGGGGCTTCCACGACTATGCCGGTTCCAACTGCATCCATATGGTAGGTGGGATCTGCGCTTTTATCGGGGCGTGGATGCTGGGGCCAAGGATCGGGAAGTTCGAGCGGGACAAGACGGGAAAGGTGACAAAGGTCAACGCCTTCCCCGGCCATAACCTTGTCATTGCCGCCCTCGGCGTTTTCATCCTCTGGCTTGGCTGGTACGGCTTTAACGGGGCGGCGGCAACAGACGTGCCGACCCTCGGATCCGTGTTCCTCACAACAACGGTAGCGCCGGCCGTGGCGACGGTGGTGTGCATGCTGTTTACGTGGATAAAATATGGCAAGCCGGATGTCTCCATGTGCCTGAACGCATCACTGGCCGGCCTGGTGGCCATCACGGCCCCATGTGATGTCACGGACTGCGCGGGTGCCGCCATCATCGGCGCAGTGGCAGGGCTCCTGGTGGTGTTCGGCGTGTGGTTTAACGATAATGTCACCCATGTGGACGATCCGGTGGGCGCGGTGGCCGTACACATGTTCAACGGCATCTGGGGAACCATTGCGGTGGGCCTCTTCGCCACCAGCAGCGCCCCGGGCTTTGCCGTGGCCGGCATAGAGGAAGGCCTGTTCTACGGAGGCGGGATCACCCAGCTTATAAAACAGCTTGGCGGCATGGGGGTCACGATCCTGTGGACGGTAGTCACCATCTTTATCTCCTTTACGGTGATCCGGCACACGGTCGGCCTCCGGGTCTCGGAGGAAGAGGAGATCATGGGCCTCGACGCGACGGAGCATGGCCTTCCCTCCGCTTACGCCGGCTTTGCCATCATGGACATCTCGAACACGATGACGATGAGCGTCAACGAAAACACCAATCTCGGGACGGACAGCTACGAGGAGGCATCGGAGGCGAAGAGAAAGGCGGCCGTTCCGGTCATCCGGGCGGACGCGGCCGCGCTCCCGGAGATGTCCACAGGCATTTCCAAGGTGGTCATCATCGCCAAGCTTTCCCGGTATGACACCTTAAAGCGGGCCATGAACGAGCTCGGCGTGACCGGCATGACCGTCACGCAGGTCATGGGCTGCGGTATCGAGAAGGGCGCCGGGGAGAAATACAGGGGCGTCGAGATCGACGCGACCCTCCTGCCGAAAGTCAAGCTGGAAGTCGTGGTCAGCGCGATACCGGTGGACGATGTGATCGCAGCGGCAAAGAAGGCACTGTACACCGGGCACATCGGGGACGGCAAGATATTTGTCTATCCGGTCAGCCGGGTCGTCAAGATAAGGACCGGGGAAGAAAACTACGCGGCTCTCCAAGATGTTGAATAAAACAAGGGATCAACGGGACAGGCAGCTATCGCAGGATGGCTGCCTGCCTGGCATGGAGGAAGGATCATGGCAAAATTTATTTTTGTGACAGGCGGTGTGGTTTCCGGCCTTGGCAAGGGCATCACGGCGGCTTCGCTGGGCCGGCTCTTAAAAGCCAGGGGACTTAAGGTCGTGGCCCAGAAGCTGGACCCCTATATCAACGTGGACCCGGGGACGATGAGCCCCTACCAGCACGGGGAAGTGTACGTCACGGAAGATGGGGCGGAGACGGACCTGGACCTTGGGCATTATGAGAGGTTCATGGATGAAAACCTGACCAGGCACTCCAACCTGACCTCGGGAAAAGTTTACTGGAATGTCCTCAACAAGGAACGGCGGGGCGAATACCTGGGCTCGACGGTGCAGGTGATCCCGCATATCACGAACGAGATCAAAGAATTTGTGTACCGCCCGGCCCGGGAGGACGGCGCGGACATTGTCATTACGGAGATCGGCGGGACGATCGGCGATATCGAGTCCCAGCCCTTCCTCGAGGCCGTGCGGCAGATCTCCCTTGAGATCGGCCGGGAGAACAGCCTGTTCATCCATGTCACGCTGGTGCCTTATCTCCAGGGGTCGCGTGAGCATAAATCGAAGCCCACGCAGCACTCGGTAAAGGAGCTGCAGGGCATGGGGATAACGCCGGACATCATCGTGCTGCGCTGCAACGAGCCTCTGGAAGAAGACATTTTCCGGAAGATCTCGATGTTCTGCAACGTGAAGGAGGACTGCGTGATCGAGAACCGAACCCTCGGAAACCTCTACGAGGCGCCGCTGATGCTGGAAAAGTCCAACTTTTCCGGGATCGTCTGCCGGGAGCTCGCCATAGAAACGCTGCCGCCGGATCTTGCGGAGTGGGAGACTATGGTGCACCGGATGGAGGGCAGGAAGAAAACGGTACGCATTGCCCTTGTGGGAAAATATGTCCAGCTCCACGACGCCTACCTGTCGGTGGCCGAGGCGCTTATGCACGCGGGGGTGCCCCTTGGGGCCCATGTCCACATCGACTGGGTGGATGCCGAAGAGATCACCGAGGAGAACTGCCGGGAAAGGCTGGGGAGCGCCCAGGGCATCCTGGTGCCGGGAGGCTTCGGCGACCGGGGGACGGAGGGCATGATCCTCGCCGCGCAAATGGCCCGCCAGGAAAAGATTCCCTATCTCGGGATATGCCTGGGTATGCAGGTGGCGGTGATCGAATTTGCCCGGAACAGGGCCGGGATAGCCGATGCCTGCTCCGGGGAATTTCACAACGCCTCCCCGAACCGGGTGATCGATTTCATGCCGGGGCAGTCGGAGGCTGTCGCCAAAGGGGGAACGCTGCGCCTTGGCAGCTACCCCTGCCGCATCGTCCCGGGAACTCTGATGGAAAGGTGCTATCAGGCCGGCGGCATAACCGAGCGGCACCGCCACCGCTATGAGTTTAACAACGATTACCGCGAGGTACTGGAAAAAGCGGGCCTTGTCATTTCCGGCACCTCGCCGGACGGGACGCTGGTGGAGACCATCGAGCTGGCGGACCATCCCTTCTACCTGGGCGTCCAGTTCCACCCGGAATTCAAATCCCGCCCCACCCGTCCGCATCCTGTGTTCCGGGCGTTTGTGGAGGCGGCGGGGGCATGAAAAATTTTCCAACCGCACAGTTGGAAAATTTTTCTTGATTTTTATGCCGGGCTGAGGTATACTTATCAGAAATATCAATGATGATGCAGGAAGCAAAGGCGCTTCGGGCTATTAAGGCTCGGAGTGCCTTTTTTGTTATTATGGCAGGGCCGCCATAAGGATATTGTCACCTGACGGTGACGGGCGGCCCGCCGAGGGTAGAGGTAAGGCAAGCCTTCCTCTACCCTATTATCACAGGGGCGGCGCAAGGAAATTATCGCCTTACGGCGAACGCCGCCCCGCGGACGAGCAGGAGGGGAATCCCCTCTTACTCGATTATTATTGCAGGAGGGCCGAAGATGGACAGCTGGTTTGACAGGATACAAAAAGACGGACTTTACGACCCGTCGTTTGAGCATGACAACTGCGGGATCGGGGCGGTCATTGACATCGAGGGGCGAAAGAGCCATGAGCTGGTGTGCGACGCGCTCTCCATTGTGGAGAACCTGGGCCACAGGGCGGGGAAGGACGCGGAAGGCGAGACCGGGGATGGCGTGGGGATACTCACCCAGGTGCCCCATGCGCTTCTATCGCGAAAAATGGCTGAGCTTGGGGTCATCCTTCCGGGCGAGCGCATGTACGGCGTGGGAATGTTCTTCTTCCCGCAGGACGACCTTCGCATGCGGCAGGCAAGATCCATGTTCGAGATCATCACCAGGAAGGCCGGGCTTTCGTTCCTTTCGTGGCGGGAAGTGCCCTCCGACCCTTCGGTACTCGGGCACAAGGCCAGATCGTGCATGCCCCGCATCTTCCAGGCTTTTATCGAGCGGCCGCTCGATGCCGGGAGCGATCTCGACTTTGACCGGATGCTTTACATCGTCCGCCGGGAGTTTGAGCAGAGCAATGAGGGCACCTACATCCCCTCCCTCTCCTGCCGGACCATCGTCTACAAGGGCATGTTCCTGGTCGGGCAGCTGCGCACGTTTTTTAAGGACCTGACCGAGCCGGACTACATGTCAGCTATCGCCATCGTACACTCGCGCTTTTCCACCAACACCATGCCCAGCTGGAACCGGGCCCACCCCAACCGTCTGATCGTCCACAACGGCGAGATCAACACGATCAAGGGAAACGTGGACAAGATGCTGGCCAGAGAGGAGACGATGCACACGGACCTGTTCTCCGAGGAGGACATGACCAAGGTCCTTCCGGTCATCTCTCAGAGCGGCTCGGACTCCGCGATGCTCGACAATACCCTGGAATTTCTCATGATGGGCGGCATGCCGCTTCCCCTGGCCGCGCTCATCCTCATCCCGGAGCCCTGGGCGCACAACGAGACGCTTTCCCAGGAGGAAAGGGACTTCTACCAGTATTACGCGACCATGATGGAGCCCTGGGACGGGCCGGCATCCATCCTGTTTTCCGACGGCGATGTGATGGGGGCCATCCTGGACCGCAACGGCCTTCGGCCGTCCCGCTACTATGTCATGGACGACGGACGCCTCATCCTCTCCTCCGAGGTGGGCGTCCTGCCCCTTGATGAAGCGCATATCCTGAAAAAAGAGCGACTTCACCCGGGAAAGATCCTCCTGGTGGATACAAGGCAGAAAAAGATCCTCTATGACGAGGAGATCAAGGAGCAATACGCCAGGGCAAAGCCCTTCGGCGAGTGGCTGGACAGCCATCTTCTGCACCTTTCGGACCTTAAGATACCAAACCGTAAGGTGCCCTCCCTGGGAAAGGAGGAACAGAAAAGGTTACAGAAAGCCTTTGGCTATACCTGGGAAAACTATCACGACAGCATCCTGTCCATGGCGCTTGGCGGCACGGAGCCCATCGGCTCCATGGGCGTGGACACGCCCATAGCGGTTCTCTCGGACGAGTACCAGCCGCTGTTCTACTATTTCAAGCAGCTTTTCGCCCAGGTGACGAACCCGCCCATTGATGCCCAGCGCGAGGAGATTGTCACCGCCAGGACTGTGTACGTGGGCAAGAACGGGAACCTTCTCACCGAGAAGGCGGAAAACTGCCATGTATTGAAAATAGAAAACCCCATCCTCACCGACCTTGACCTGTTAAAGATCGAGGCGATGAAGAAGGAGGGCTTCCGGGTCTCGAAGGTTTCCACGCTTTTCTACAAGGGAACGCCGATCCGGCGGGTGCTGAGTCACCTGGCGGTGGAGGTGGACAAGGCCTACAGGGAAGGGACGAATATCTTGATCCTTTCAGACCGCGGCGTGGACGAAAACCATGTGGCGCTCCCCTCCCTCCTGGCCGTCGCGGCGGTACACAGGCATCTGGTGGAGACAAAAAAATGCACGGCCATGTCGCTCATCCTGGAATCCGGTGAGCCCAGGGAGGTACACCACTTCGCAGCGCTCCTGGGGTACGGCGCTTCCGCCGTGAACCCCTATCTGGCCCATGCGACCATAGGAGAGCTGGTCAATGAGGAGCTGCTTAACAAAGACTACTATGCGGCCGTTGCCGATTATGATAAAGCCATCCTCTTCGGTATTGTGAAGATCGCCTCCAAGATGGGCATTTCCACGATCCAGTCCTACCAGGGCAGCAAGATCTTTGAGGCGGTCGGCATCGCGGAGGACGTGGTGCAGGAATATTTCACCGGGACGGCAAGCCGCGTGGGCGGTATCACGCTGGACGACATCGGCCGGGCGGTCGACGCTCAGCACAGCCGCGCCTTCGATCCGCTTGGCCTTCCGGTAAACCTCGAACTTACGGCGCTTGGGCGTCACAAGGCGAGAAGCCAGGGCGAAAATCACCGCTACGATCCCCGGACGATCCACATGCTGCAATGTGCGGCCCGGGAGGGAAGCTACGAAAAATTCAAGGAATATACAAAGATGGCGGACGCGGAGGAGACTGGCTACCTTCGGAGCCTCTTCACCTTTGTCCGGCCCGAAAAGGGCCTTCCCCTCTCCGAGGTGGAAAAAGAGGAATCCATCGTCCGCCGCTTTAAGACGGGGGCCATGTCCTATGGCTCCATCTCCGAGGAAGCCCACCGGACGCTGGCCATCGCCATGAATCATCTGCACGGCAAGTCCAACAGCGGCGAGGGCGGCGAGAGCGAGGAGAGGCTCCTCTCCGCTGGAACGAAACACGACGTAAGCTCCGCCATCAAGCAGGTAGCCAGCGGCCGCTTCGGCGTGACGAGCCGCTACCTGGTCAGCGCAAAGGAGCTCCAGATCAAAATGGCCCAGGGCGCAAAGCCCGGAGAGGGCGGGCACCTGCCGGGAAAAAAGGTCTACCCCTGGATCGCCAAAACGCGCCACTCAACGCCCGGCGTCAGCCTCATATCGCCGCCGCCGCACCACGACATCTATTCCATTGAGGACCTGGCCCAGCTGATCTACGACCTGAAAAACGCGAATAAAAACGCGCGCATCTCGGTGAAGCTGGTGTCGGAGGCCGGCGTCGGGACCGTGGCGGCGGGAGTTGCCAAGGCCGGGGCGGGCGTGATACTGATATCGGGCTACGACGGGGGGACCGGGGCAGCGCCCCTCTCCTCCATCCACAACGCGGGGCTCCCCTGGGAACTGGGCGTCGCGGAAACGCACCAGACGCTTTTGGCTAACGGCCTTCGCAGCCAGGTGGTCATCGAGACGGACGGAAAGCTGATGTCGGGCCGGGATGTCGCCATCGCGGCGATCCTGGGGGCGGAGGAATTTGGCTTCGCCACGGCCCCTCTCATTACGCTGGGATGCGTCATGATGCGGGCCTGCCAGTCGGACACTTGCCCGATGGGCATTGCGACCCAGAACCCGGCGCTCAGAAAGCGCTTTGCCGGGAAGCCGGAATATGTCGAAAACTTTATGCTCTTTATCGCGCGGGAGCTGCGGGAGATCATGGCTATGCTCGGCGTGCGGTCAGTGGATGAGCTGGTGGGCCGCACAGATCTTTTGAAAGTGAGGGACGGCCTGGCAGAGAAGGAGAAAAGGCTCGACCTCTCCCGCATTCTCATGGATATGTCGGCTGCTCCGCGAAAGGAAGCGACCTTCCATCCGGAGGATGCCTATGATTTCCGGCTGCAGGAGACAAAGGACGAATCGGTCCTCCTCTCCGCCAGGGCCATCCAGAATGCCATTCACAAAGGCCAGAAGGCCAGAATGCCGGTAAATATCAAAAACACGGACAGGACATTCGGGACGCTCCTCGGAGCCGAGATCACGCGCGTTCATCCCGAGGGGCTTCCGGATGACACGATAGAGGTGCAGGCCAGCGGTTCCGGCGGACAGAGCTTTGGCGCCTTTATCCCGAAGGGACTCACCATCGCGATCGACGGCGACACCAACGATTACTTCGGCAAGGGCCTTTCCGGCGGAAAGCTTATTGTGCGGGCGCCAAAAGAAGCCGGATACGACCCTCACAGCAACATCCTGGCCGGCAATGTGGCGCTGTACGGCGCGACGGCCGGCGAAGCGTACATAGGAGGCATGGCGGGCGAGCGGTTCGCGGTCCGCAACTCCGGGGCCACGGCTGTCGTGGAAGGCGTGGGGGAGCATGGCTGCGAATATATGACCGGCGGCTGCGTCGTTGTCCTGGGCCCGGTGGGGAAAAACTTCGCGGCGGGCATGAGCGGCGGAACCGCCTATGTCCTGGACGAAGAGAACCGGATGTACAGGAACCTTAATAAGCAGCTGGTCCAGATGGAAAGCGTGGAGAGCAAGACGGAAAGAGCACAGATCCGCCGCCTCATCGAGGAGCATGTGCGAGTTACCGGCTCGAAGAAGGGGCAGGATATCCTGGAGAGATTCGAGGAATATCTGCCGCACTTTAAAAAGATCATTCCGGTGGACTACCAGGAGATCCTGCGGCTGATCGCCCGGAGCGAGGAGCGCGGCGCGGATCCGGAGACGGCGAAGATCGAGGCCTTCCGGGCATTTGTAAACCCGGAGGCGGCAGAATAGGGGGCATACGATGGGCAAGGCAACAGGATTTTTGGACTACAAAAGGGCCGATGGCCCCGTCCGCAGCGAAGAGGAGCGAACAGCGGATTTCTTTGAGTTTCACGGACAGCTCCCGTTAAAGGCCCGGCAGGAGCAGGCGGCCAGGTGCATGGACTGCGGCGTCCCCTTCTGCCAGGGCGGCGTCATGATCGCGGGGATGGCCTCGGGCTGCCCGCTTCACAACCTGGTGCCGGAGGTCAACGACCTGGTGTACCGGGGCCGGATGGAGGCGGCCTACTATCGCCTCTCCTCCACCCATAGCTTCCCGGAGTTTACCAGCCGCGTCTGCCCGGCGCTCTGCGAGGCGGCCTGCACCTGCGGCCTCCACGATGCGCCTGTCGCCACTAAGGAGAACGAGAAGGCAGTCATCGAGTACGCTTACGCCCACGGCCTGGTGCAGGAGACTCTGCCCACGGTCCGGACAGGCAAGAAGGTCGCCATTGTCGGCAGCGGTCCCTCCGGCCTTGCCGCCGCGCAGCTCCTGAACAGCCGCGGACATGAGGTTACGGTATTCGAGCGCCGGGACCGCCCGGGCGGCCTGCTGCGCTACGGCATCCCCAACATGAAGCTGGAAAAAGCTGTCATCGACCGGCGGGTGGCCCTCATGGAGCAGGCCGGCATTAAATTTGTGCTGAACGCGGACGTGGGGCGCGCCATAAAGGCCGACGACCTGAGAGAGCGCTTCGACGCCGTAGTCCTGTGCTGCGGCGCCTCAAACCCGAGGGACATAAAAGCGCCCGGGCGGGAGGCTGAGGGCATTCTCTTTGCCGTCGATTTTCTGGGAAGCGTAACCCGGCAGCTCCTGGATAACGGCTTTTCAAAATATCCCGACGAGCTTGTCAAGGATAAGAATGTCATCGTGATCGGCGGCGGCGATACGGGCAACGACTGCGTGGGAACCTGCATCCGGCTGGGCGCCGGGAGCGTTACGCAGCTGGAAATGATGCCAGAACCTCCAAAAGAGAGGGGAAGGGACAACCCCTGGCCCGAGTGGCCGCGCATTCTGAAAACGGACTACGGCCAGGAGGAAGCCATATGGCGGTTTGGGACGGACCCCAGGGTCTACCAGACGACGGTAAAAGAATTTTTAAAGGATGAGGCCGGAAAGGTATGCGGGGCGGTGCTTGTGTCCCTGGAACCCAAGAAGGATGAAAAAAGCGGCCGGATGGTCATGACGGCCATAGAAGGCTCGGAGCGCACCGTGCCGGCGGACCTCGTGCTCATCGCGGCGGGCTTTCTGGGGAGCGAGGGCTATGTGACAGAAAGCTTCGGGGTCGAAACGGACGCGCGGACAAACGTAAAGACAGCCCCTGGAGCCCACATAACCTCCCGGGAAAACGTATATACGGCGGGCGACATGCACCGCGGCCAGTCACTGGTCGTCTGGGCCATCGCGGAAGGCCGGAGCGCGGCCCGGGAAGTGGACAAGGACCTTATGGGCTACACGAACCTGTAAAGGCACAAGTACAGGGGAGCCTTATAGCATTGTGCAAAAATAACAGTAGACAAACCGTAAGCTTTTAACGATAAGTACCTTGCCCTCACAACCAATTGGCGTGCCCCTGGGG